>WFUT01000189.1 GCA_015484845.1 Desulfobulbaceae bacterium | reverse complement strand
TGCTGCTTGGCGATCATGGCCAGGCGCAAGGCCTCTCCAAGATCCGGCTCAGGTTGTTCGGTGATCAGCCAGGCGAGGTTGTTTGCTGCGGGTGCAAAGTTGGGGCGGATCTCCAGGGCCTTGCGGTACCTGGCCATGATCGCCAAGCAGCAGTTTCCCGATGACCCCAATATCAGTGACACCCTGGGCATGGTGCACTACAAGAGAAAGACCTTTGGCCTGGCCCGCAACGAGTTTGCCCAGGCAGTGGAGAAAAAACCCGATGTCCCGGTCTTCCGCTACCACCTGGCCATGGCCCTGCACGGCGAGGGCAAGAAAAAAGAGGCCATCAGGGAGCTGAAGGAGGCCCTGGGCAAGGATGCGCCCTTCAAGGAAAAGGCGCAGGCGGACAGTCTGCTCAAGAAATGGGAGAGCGAAATATAAACCTGTCTCGGCATGCTCTTGCCAGGAGCACGGATTTTTTCAACATGACGAGAAAGAAAATTCTCATCGACGCACAGACCATCCAGCGGAAGGTCACCGAGCTGGGCAGGCAGATCACGGGCGACTACCAGGACCGCAGGCTGGTGCTGCTGGGGGTACTGAACGGTTCCTTCATCTTCATGGCCGACCTGGCCCGGGCCATTGACCTGTCCCTGGAGGTCGATTTTCTGCGGGTGGCCAGCTATGGCAACTCCACGTCCTCGTCCGGATCGATCCGCATGACCAAGGCGCCGGAGCTGGACCTGAAGGACCGGGACATCCTGCTGGTGGAGGATATCGTCGATACCGGCACCACCATCGCCTGGCTGCGGGACTACATTGCCTCCCACGAGGCCGGCTCGGTCAGGATCTGCGCCCTGATCGACAAGCAGGAACGGCGGCAGACCGAGGTGGAGATCCACTATCCGGGCTTCACGGTGGAGGAGGGATTCCTTGTCGGCTACGGCCTCGACTATGCCGAGAAGTACCGGAACCTGCCTGATATCTGTACCTTGACTCCCTGAGCCTGATGGACGGCTCGGCCTCAGGCCCGCAGAGCGGGTGGGGAGGCGTTACACCGCGGGAGCGGTGTAACGAGAAAACATACACTGCGGTGGAACGAGGGAATACACCGTGGGAGCGGTGTAACGAGAGAATTTACACAGCATACTCTTGCTCGCGCCACTGCTCTGCGGTGGTGCGCAATCCGGGCGCGGCTGCGCTGAAACAATCTGCTGAAGGAGAGGAGAACAATGCCGAAAAAAGTACTTGCCGTTGTCCTGTCCGGCTGCGGCCACCAGGACGGGTCCGAGATCCACGAAGCCACCCTCACCCTGTGGGCCATCCATAAAAACGGGGCCGACTACCAGTGTTTTGCCCCGGACATCCCGCAGTACCACGTCCTCAACCACATCACCGGCCAGGAAATGGCCGAGCAGCGCAACGTGCTCATCGAATCGGCACGCATCGCCCGAGGCAAGATCCTGGACCTGGCCGCATTCGATCCCGATGCCGTGGACGGCCTGGTCTTTCCCGGCGGCCTCGGCGCGGCCAAAAACCTCTGCACCTATGCCTTTGACGGCCCCGACTGCACGGTGCACCCGGACGTTGCCCGGGCCATACGGAGCATGCACGAACGGGGAAAGCCCATCGGCGCCCTCTGCATCGCGCCGGTCATCGTGGCCAAGGTCCTGGGCGACGTGGAGGTGACCATCGGCCAGGACGAGACCACGGCCGCCAACCTGGTGAAGATGGGCGCGCGCCATACCGCCACCTGGCAGGGTGAAATCGCGGTGGACCGGGCCAACAAGGTGGCCACCACGCCCTGCTACATGCTCGATTCCCGGGTCGACCAGATCGGTGAAGGGGCGGACAACGTGATCCGGGCCATGCTGGAGATGATGTAGGCCCTGCCGGAAATCCGTCAACACCTCTCCCCGGTCCGCGGCATGGATTTCCATTACCTGGAACATCTCAGGGCCACCAGCCCCACCCTGCGCCTGCTCACGGCCGACAATGCGCCCCTGATCATCTCCTTCCTGCACCGGGTCTTCATCGAGCCCAACCGCAGCTCCGTGCCCGGCCGGGAACTGGAGACCCTGCTCGGCGACTACCTCTACCGGCTGCATGACCTCCTGGCCGAGGAACGGTTTCCCCGTACGCCCCGGGAATACCTCGAGGCCTGGGCCTCGGGCGAGAGCGGTTTTCTGCGCAAGTACTATCCCGAGGGACAGGACGAGCCGGAATACGACCTGACCCCGGCCACGGCCCGGGCCATCGAGTGGCTGCAGAGCCTGGAGCAGCGACGTTTCGTGGGCACGGAATCGCGCCTGCTGACCATCTTCGAACTGCTGCGCGATATCGTCGGCCGCACCGAGCAGGACCCGGAGATCCGCATCCGGGAGCTGGAAAAACGCAAGGCGGCAATCGAGCAGGAGATCGAGCAGATCCGCGAACAGGGCATTGCACCCTACGATCCCACCCGGGTCAAGGAACGATTTTTCCAGGCCGAGGACACGGCCCGCCGCCTGCTGGCCGACTTCCGCCAGGTGGAGTACAACTTCCGCGCCCTGGACCGGCAAACGCGGGAACGGATCGCCACCAGCTCCAAGCGCAAGGGCGCCCTGCTCGACGAGATCTTTCATGATCGCGACGCCATCCGCGATACCGACCAGGGCCGCAGCTTCAAGGCGTTCTGGGAACTGCTCATGGCGCCGGACCGCCAGGAGGAGCTGGAAGAGCTGCTCGAGCGCCTCTACAACATCCCCGAGATCCGGGAGATGGACCCGGACCAGCTTCTCGCCCGCATCCGCTACCTGCTCCTCGATGCCGGCGAAAAGGTCTACAGGACCGCCAACCTCCTGGTGGAACAGTTACGCAAGTACCTGGACGACCGGGCCTACCTGGAGAACAGGCGAATCATGGAGCTCATCCGCCAGATCGAAAAACGGGCCATGAAGGTCAAAAAGGTCCCGCCACCGGGCCGGCAGTTCACCTTCATGGATGCACTCTCGCCCCGCATTGACCTGCCCATGTCCCGCTCGCTCTTTGTCATTCCGAAAAACCCGGTCATCAAGGAACAGACCCTGGAGATCGGCGACGAGGAGATCGCCGTGGATGCTCTCTACGAGCAGGTCTACGTGGACGAGACAGAGCTGGCCCAACGCATCCGGACCGCGCTCCAGGATGCAAACCAGGTCAGCCTGGGACAACTGGTGCACCTGTTTCCCGTGGAAAAGGGCGTGGCCGAGATCGTGGCCTACCTCAACCTGGCGGAAAAGGACGACCGGGCCATGGTCAGCGACGAAGCCAGCGAAGAGATCACCATCCAGACCATGGACGGCCGGCAGAAACAGGTCCGCGTGCCGCAGGTGATCTTTGTCAGGTAGGAACGACTACCAAGGAGGACGCCTGGGGCAGGACCGTGCAGACGCAGAAGGTGACCTTTGTTGCCTTGGTTCCAAGGGTTGTTTGGAAATTGGCAACCTGAAGATTATTTTTCCTGAAAGCTCCATAAAACTATGTAAAATGGAGTTATGTACTCCCAAATTATACAATTTCCTGCGGGACGTTACACTAAAATCCTTACCCTTACCGGATCCAGTGGCAGAAAATCATCATCCTTTCCCGGCCGGACACGCTCATTGACTTTCCCCGAAACAACAGGTAGATTTTATATTTTACCCTGCCAACGCCAACAGCCATGCCTTCCAGCACACCTGATCCAGCCATACCTGGCCTCCGGCAACCGGAACTCTCGCCGGTCCTGGTCCGCCTGCTCAAGGGAGTACTTTACCAGGAACGGCATCCGGCCGAGTGGCAGAGTCTCTTGCGCCTGCAGGGCGCTGTCCGCGACTATTTCCGCCTCATCGGCCTGACCCTGGTCATTGACGAGGCCGAACAGTATGCCTTTCTCCGCCAGCAGGAGGAGGCTGAAGAAGAAGGGGCGCCTGCCCTGCCCCGCCTGGTGCAGCGCCGGCCCCTCAGCTACCCGGTCAGCCTGCTCCTGGTCCTGCTGCGCAAGAAACTGGTCGAGCTCGACGCCGGCGGCGGCGAGACCCGCCTGATCCTGGACCGGACGCAGATCATCGACATGCTGCGGGTCTTCCTGGCCGAGAGCAGCAACGAGGCCAGGATCGTCGACCGGATCGACGGCCACATCAACAGGCTGGTCGAATACGGTTTCCTGCGCCGGCTCAAGGGGAGCAGCGGCCAGTTCGAGGTGCACCGCATCATCAAGGCGGTGGTGGATTCCGACTGGCTGGCCGACTTTGACAACCGTCTCCAGGACTACCAGCACTATGCCGCCCGCTGATCCCGCCCCTTCCCTGTTCGATCTCACCCTGGCCGACGTGGAGGCGGGTTTCCGCCTGGACAGCTTTGAACTCTACAACTGGGGCACCTTTGACCGTGCCGTCTGGCGCCTGGAACCCGAAGGCCACAACAGCCTGCTCACCGGCGACATCGGCTCGGGCAAGTCCACCATCGTCGACGGCCTGCTCACCCTGCTCGTGCCTCACAACCGCATCGTCTACAACAGGGCCGCAGGGGCGGAGAGCCGGGAACGGACCCTCTTCTCCTACATCCGCGGCGAATACAAGTCGGAAAAGGACGACCTGACCGGTGGTGCCCGGGCCGTTGCCCTGCGCGACGACGACCACTACACGGTCCTGCTGGCCCGGTTCAGCAACCGCGGTTACAGGCAGACGGTCACCCTGGCCCAGGTCTTCTGGCTGCGTGACCGGAAGAAGAACCCGGAGCGCTTCTTCGTGGTGGCGGACCGGGCCCTCTCCATCGGCGCCGACTTCTCGGATTTCGGGACCAATATCCTGGACCTGCGCAAACGGCTGCGCAACAGCGACCGGATCGAGGTCTTCCACAATTTCAAGGAATACTGCGGCCGGTTCCGCCGCCTGTTCGGCATCGAGTCCGAGCAGGCCCTCAACCTCTTCTACCAGACCGTGTCCATGAAGTCGGTGGGCAACCTGACCGACTTTGTCCGCCACCACATGCTGGAACCACCCGGGGTCGAGGAACGGATCAACGAGATCCGCCGCAACTTTGACAACCTCAACCAGGCGCACGAGGCCATTGTCAAGGCCAGGGCCCGGATCGAGGAACTGGGGCCGCTTGTCCGCGACTGGCAGCACCAGCACGACGTTGCCGGCCGGGTCAGGCAGATCGAACAGTGCCGGGACAGCCTCGAATCCTGGTTCGCGGCGCACCGCGTGGCCCTGCTCAGGGAAAGCGTCGCCATCCTGGAACGGGAGATCGAAAAACGCAACCAGCAGATCGAGACCGCCACCGAGGCCCTGCACCGGCTGCGAGCCCGGGAATCCGATCTCAGGGCTGCCATTGACGAGTCCGGCGGCCGCAGGCTCGCCGACATTGCCCGGGAGAACGAGCAGCTCGAACGGGAACGGCTCCGCAAGAGTGAGCTGGAAAAACGCTACCGCAGGCTTGCCGGCGCGCTGGAGCTGCCCATGCCCGGGGACGAAGAGGATTTCCTGGCCAACCGCGCCAGGGGTGGGGAGCTTCTGGCCAGCACCGGCCAGGCCCTCGAGAGCCTGGCGGGCGAGCTCATTGACGTGGAGGTCTCCATCCGCGAACAGGAAGAGCAGGCCGCGGACCTGGCCGGTGAAATCGGCTCTCTCAGGAAACGGCAGAGCAACATTCCCAGCCGCAACATCCGTATCCGCCGCCGGATGGCCGAGATCCTGGAGGTGGACGAGGAGCACCTTCCCTTTGCCGGCGAGCTGCTCCAGGTGGACGAGGCGGAAACGGCGTGGCAGGGCGCCATTGAACGGGTCTGCCATACTTTTGCCCTCAGCCTCCTGGTCAGCGATGCTCTCTACGAGCGGGTCGCCCGGTACGTGGACCGAACACGGCTCAAGGGCAGGCTGGTCTATTTCCGGATCCACGGGCAAGAGCGGCCGCAACGGTCGGACGACGACCCGCGCCTGCTCTGGCGCAAGCTGCGCATCAAGACCGATTCGCCCTTCTCCCCGTGGCTGGAGGCAGAGATCCGCCGCCGCTTCGACTTCACCTGCTGCGATTCCCTGGAGGAATTCCGCCGCCTGCCCAAGGCCCTCACCCGCAACGGCCAGGTCAAGTCCGGCGGCAGGCGGCACGAAAAGGACGACCGGCACCGCATCGACGACCCATCGCGCTTTGTGCTCGGTTGGTCCAACCGGGAAAAGATCCAGGCCCTGGAGCAGGAGCTGGCCCGGCTCGAGCAACGGCGCGCCACCCTGGCCAGGCAACGGGACACCCTGGTTGCCCGGCGCGGAAAACTGGAGGAGCGAAAGGAGCACTGCCGTGACCTGGCCGGCTTTGCCCGCTTTGCCGAGATCAACTGGCAACCGCTCGCGGCCCGGATCCAGGCCCTGGACAGGGAGCGGCACCAGATCGAGACCGGCTCGGACCTGTTACGCTCCCTGCGCCAGCAGCTACTGGCGCTGCAAAAGGAGACCAGGACGGCCGAGGAACACCTGGCCACC
>WFUT01000188.1 GCA_015484845.1 Desulfobulbaceae bacterium | reverse complement strand
GTCGTAGGTCGGCTCCAGGGAATCGGGCAGCGCCTTTTTTATCCCCCGCATGACCCGCTGCATGTCGGAGATATTGTCCTCCAGGGTCGGCGGCGGCAGCTCCAGGTAGAGCTTGGTCACGGGCGGATTCACGTCCCAGGTGCCGATCAGGGTCTCCAGGGAGCGGGCCGAGATGGTGCGGGTGGTCTTGGGCTTGCGCTTGAGCGCCTTGCCGCTCTTGGTGGTCATCTCGGGGATGGTGACCACCAGGTCGGACTGGACCGAGGAGAGACAGGCCAGCCGGTAGCCCTTGTCCCAGTCCTCCTGGCTCAGGTTGGCCTTGTCGGAATGGACCGTGCCCTGGTTGACGATGACCTTGCACTTGCCGCAGACACCGTCGCCACCGCAGTAGGCGTGGATATAGACCCCGGCATTGGCGGCGGCGGTCAGTAAATTCTCGCCCTTGTCAACGGTTACGGTTATATTGTCTGGTTGAAATTTTATGGTATGCTTCATGTATCATTCCCTGGAACAGGGGACTGTTGACCGGAACAGGGCCTGTCCGGCTGTTTTCACCTCGATCGGCTCTTCAGGATGGTGAAGAAAAAATTTTCTCCTGTCTCATCATGCCCCGCATCTCCGGCCAACGTGCCGGTTGCAGGATGCACTTGTTCCGCCACAGTTCCGCTCCACCCGGGGGCCGATACCCGGCAGGCTGCGGGGGCCGCAGCCACGGCAACCGGCCGGGCCCGGCAGGTTGCCGGATAGCATACGGGCCGCAAAACATAATTTTATAGCATATCCGAACCGTTAATTCAACGGCGGGCTGCAGGATGCAGCGGATTCGCGGCCGCGGTCGCCATCATTGCAGCCCACGCGCTGTGCGCCACGCAACAGGAGAGACATCGACCATGGAGGAGCCGACAGACAAGCGGCGGCGATGGCTGAAGATCAGCATGACCATTCCCCGGGTCGCCGTGGAGCCGGTCTCGGACCTGCTGGGCGTGCTCAGCGGCGTGGGCGTCGAGGTCCGGCCGCCCGAGGGAGGCGCCAGCCTGGTCAGCTGTTTTTTTGCCATGGAACCGGATCCGGCCGGGGACGCCGGCCAGGCCATGGCCACCATCCTGGCCCGGGTGCGGGACCAACTGGAAGAGATGCTCTCCCTCTACAACCTGCCGGCCCCCTCCCTGGAACACAGTCTCCTGGAGGACGAGGACTGGGCCACGAGCTGGCAGCGGTTTTTCCGGCCCTTCGAGATCGTTCCCGGCCTGGTCATCAGGCCCTCGTGGGAACCATTCGATCCCGGACCGGGCCAGCAGGTCCTGGAGATGGATCCCGGCATGGCCTTTGGCACCGGCCAGCACGCCTCCACGCAGATGGCCCTTGCCCTGGTCACCGCGACCTGCCGTGACCAGCGGCCGGCAGCGGTCCTCGACGTGGGCACCGGCACGGGCATCCTGGCCATGGCCGCGGTCCTGTTCGGGGCAGGGGAGGCCGTGGCCATTGACAACGATCCCGAGGCGGTGCGGGTGGCGGCCGGCAATATTCGCGTCAACCGCCTCCAGGACAGGATCCGGGTCTCCGGGGATACCCTGGATGACTGCAGGGGCCCGTTCCCCCTGGTCTGCGCCAACATTGTCCATGACGTGCTCGTGGAGATGGCGCCGGCCTTCCGCCGCCTGCTCGCGCCCGGCGGCCGGATCGTCCTGGCCGGCATCCTGGCGGGCGAACAGGAGGAAAGCATCGGCCGCGCCTATGGCCGGCTGGGCCTGCAGCCGGTGCGGAGCCTGCACAGCGACGAGTGGGCCGCGCTTCTCCTTGTCGATACCTCCCGCCGTCCCCTCTGAACCGCGACCCATCGCCCCTGCCCCGTGATGCGGTAGCTGATACCAGCCTCCATGCGACGCCTGCTCATCGTTTTCTCCCTCGCCCTTCTCGCCATGCTCCTGCTGGCAGGCGGGTGCTGGTACCAGCTCAGGAAGGGGATCACCATCCCTTCCCTCACCTTGCCCTCCGTGCGCATCAGCCACCTCTCCGTCCGCCTGGAACACCGCCTGGCGGTCAATATCGACGAGCTCACCATTGCCCGCGGCAGGATAGCATTTGATCCCGAGACCTGGATCCCCAGGATCAGGACCGCCTCCCGCCTGCTCCAGGACCTGCACATCCGGCGCTTCCGCTACCATGGCTATTCCGGCAGCCTCGCCTGGACCGACAGGACATTCCACCTGAAAAACGACCTGCTGGAGCTCACCGCCACCCTCGCCTTCCGGGACGGGGTCTTCGCCTTTGACCTGGAGCGGCTCCGGACCCGCAACTATGACCTGCTGGTGAGCGGCAGCGGCACCTACGGCTTCAGGAGCAGGCGGCTTGCCTTTGCCGGCACCGTGCAGGGATACGGCATCCACGGCAATGTTGAGCTCGGGCTGCAGGGCGAGGAGGGCCTGCTCCGCCTGCGCACCGGCGACTTCTCCACCCTTGCCGATGCGCTTGCGCCCTTTCCCCTGGAGCCGGAACTCCGCTCCTGGCTCACGAAGAAGATCACGGCCCGTGCCATGCGCATCGAGGAGCTGCGTTGCCGTTTCCGGCTCGACCACGGCGTGCCGGTCCTGGATCCGCAGTCCATCAGCGGCAGGGCCAGGCTGCGGGGCGTCGCCATCACCTTCAACCCGGACCTGGCGCCGGTGCGGGTCGTGGAGGCCCTCCTGCGCTGGCACGACGACCTGCTCGACTGCACCCTGAC
The DNA here is from genome assembly GCA_015484845.1 of Desulfobulbaceae bacterium. Taxonomy (GTDB): domain Bacteria; phylum Desulfobacterota; class Desulfobulbia; order Desulfobulbales; family Desulfobulbaceae; genus DRKI01. The sequence continues at coordinate 2,338 of WFUT01000188.1, read as the reverse complement.
CAGGCCCTTCTACCGGAACAGGAGCCTTGCGGGCAGCCATGTCACTGTCACCAACCTGCTGGGCGACAATCCCTCCAGTGTGGATATCCGCCTCCGGACCCGGACCAGGCTGGACCAGCCCGTCCTGGACCTCCTGCACGCCTACGACATCGACCTGCCCCTGGTCCAGACCGACGGCTTCACGGCAGCGGACCTGCGCCTGGTTCTCCGCCTGCGGGACATGGACGTCCAGGCCAGGGGTGACTTCAGCACCGGCAGGAGCGGCTGGCTCTGGCAGACCGTACCGGTCCGCTGCGAGGCGGCCGAGGTGGGCCTTGTCAACAGCAGGATCACCATCCGCAAGGCCGAGCTCTCCTGGCAGGACAACCTGCGGGCCGGGCTGAGCGGCGACGTGGACATGGCCGCCCGAGAGGCGCACCTGTCCGCCGACATCCACAGCCTGCTGCTCGGCAAGGGGAACATGACACTGCTGCGGGCCGAGGACCTGACCCTGCCCGTGGTGGTCGATTTCAGGGACCGCACCACCATCCGGCTGCCGCTGCTGGAGACCGAGATCGTCCGGGACGGCGGAGCCGCCACGGTCACCATCCACAGCCTCAGGGCCGTGCGGCCGCTGGTGCCGCTCCTGGAGGAGATCCCGCTCGACGATGGCAGCCTGCAGGTCACGACCCCGGACATGCGGCGCTTCCGGTTCCAGGGCGCCCTCACCCTCCTGACCAGCAGCCTGCGCGACCATGGCCGGCCGGTGACAGATTTCCGCTTCCGGGGCAGCAGCGACCCGGACGGCACCATCATATCGGCGAACAAGGGGAAGATCACCGCCAGGATCACGGAAAAGCTCAGGATCCACCTCAAGGACTACGGGGTGGTCATCGGGGCGGACAGCGGCGCCGCCAGCCTGCACCTCGCCCTGCCCACCCATATCAGCGCGGTCAATTCCAGCCTGCGCATCAGGGGGTTCACCATCGCGGCCACCAGCTACAAGGCGGATATCGACGGCGCCATGGTCCGGTTCTCCGCCAGCCTGTCTCCCTCCGGCACCATCCGGGCCGAGCGGCGCGGCAAGCGGTTCCACCTGGTCGGAACCGGCCTCTCCGCCGATCTCGTCCAGCAGGTGATCAGCTTCGTCGACCTGGAGGGCGGCCGATTCAACGTCTCGCTCTGGGGAACCGAGGAGGATTTCGAGGGCTATCTCGAGTGCCGCAACGTCCTGGTCCGGGACAAGGAGTTCGTGCTCCTCAATAACATCATGGCCTTTCTCGACACCATCCCGGCCCTGGCCACCTTCTCCTCTGCCGGCTTCAACAGCAACGGGTACCAGGTACGGAAGGGCGTGGTCCATTTCCGCTACCAGCAGGGGGTCCTGACCATCATCGACTCCTTTTCCGAGGGCACGTCCATCAACACCCGGGCCAAGGGCTCCCTGGACTTCAACCGGAAGACCATCAACATGGAGGTGACCCTGCAGACCCTGAAGAGCTTAAGCAAGGTCATCAACACGATCCCCTGGGTGGGCTATGCCATCCTCGGCAAGGACGGCACCATGAGCACGGTCCTCCAACTTACCGGCAGCCTGGAGCACCCCGAGGTCACGACCCACCTGTCCGAGCAGGCCATGCTGGCCCCCCTCAACATCCTGGAGCGGACCCTGACCTGGCCCCTCAGGATCTTCGGCTGGGACAACGACGGGAAGGGCAAGGCCGGCAATCCCTCGCCGCCGGCGGGCGCCATCCCCAACAGCGACAAGGCAGAGGACAGCGCCAACACCCCCTGAACAAACCGCCTGTCACCACTGCACAGGGGTGAAGAAGAAGACGAAACGGCCATCCTCCACGTCCACCCTGAGGGTGGCACCATGGCTGAGGGCATAGTCGATGTAGCCGGTCTTGGCGCAGCCCCCGGCGCACTCGGTGGCATGGGCCGGCGACTCCACGTCGCGGTCGCGGTCGTACCAGGAAACAAGCATCCAGTCCTCGAACCTGGAGGCCGCCACCTCCCTGGCCAGGGCCATGGCCTCCTGGTAGTCGGCCGGGCTCCTGTCCGGCCGCAGGACGACCACCTCGACCCCTGCCTGGTCCTGCTTCGGCAACGAACACTGTTTCTCTGCCATGACAACCTCCGAAAATCAATACCTGCGGGCAGGCCCGTCTCCGGGTGCGGCGGAACCGGCAGGCAACGGCTCGCCCCGGGCGGCGCCCTCCGGTTGCACGGACCTCCCTGCGCCCCATGACCTCTTTCCCGCCTGCCCCCTGATACAACCACCCTCTTGCGGTAAAATCAAACCAAAATCCCGCACCTGGCCATGCCCCGCCTGCCGGGTCCCCCTGCCGATCGCCGG
>WFUT01000187.1 GCA_015484845.1 Desulfobulbaceae bacterium | reverse complement strand
TTCCTGCTGTTCCCTATTTCCTATCCCCCCTTCCCTGCCCTGCCACCATCACGGCCAACATACGGACGATCCGCCCGGGCCACCCCGGCTGCCACCCGCAGCCCGCTCACCCGTACAAAAAATTTCGCCTGTCGGCAATAATAATTATTGACTTTCCCGGCCTATCTGATAATAAATTCCATTAACTTAAAAGATACATTGTAGTATGCTACAGGTACGAAAGGTATGACAGCGTGGACCCATTTCCAAAAGGAGGAAAAGTATGCAACAGGCCCGGTATGATACCGATATCGTGCGAGGCTTCGTCAACTGGAGCATTGTCTGGGGGCTGGTCGCCGTCCTGGTCGGGGTGATCGTCTCCTTCCAGATGGTCAACCCGTCCCTCAACTTTCCACCCTACTTCACCTTCGGCCGCCTGCGCCCCATTCACACCAACGCCGGTATCTACGGCTGGGGGGTCGGCGTCATCTTTGCCACCTTTCTCTACATGGTGCAGCGGCTCTGCCGGACCCGGCTCTGGAGTCCGAAACTGGCCCGGTTCCAGCTCTGGTTCTTCAACGCCACCATCATCGCCTCGGCAGTGACCCTGCTCCTGGGCTACACCACCAGCAAGGAGTATCACGAGATGGAGTGGCCCATCGACATCATGGTGGTCATCCTCTGGGTCACGTTTGGCGTCAACGTGATCATGACCATCATCAAGCGCCGGGAAGAGCGGATGTACATCTCCCTCTGGTACATGCTGGCCTCGATCATCGGCGTCGCCATCCTCTACGTGGTCAACGGCGCCGAGGTGCCGGTCTCCCTGTTCAAGTCCTACTCGGCCTATGCCGGCACCAACGACGCCAACGTCGAGTGGTGGTTCGGGCATAACGCCGTGGCCATGGCGCTCACCGCGCCGCCCCTGGCCATGTTCTACTATTTCCTGCCCAAGTCGACCCGGGTGCCGATCTACAGCCACCGTCTCTCCATCATCTCCTTCTGGAGCCTGATCTTCATGTACCTCTGGACCGGTGCCCACCACCTGCTCTGGACCCCGGTGCCGGACTGGATCCAGACCCTGGCCATGGCCTTCTCCCTCATGCTGATCGCGCCCTCCTGGGGATCGGTCTTCAACGGCTATCTTTCCATGAACGGCCAGTGGCACCAGATGCGGGACAACTACCTGGTCAAGTTCCTGATTGTCGGCATCACCTTCTACGGCCTGCAGACCCTGCAGGGGCCCATGCAGGCGATCCGGACATTTTCCGCCTTCATCCACTACACCGACTGGGTGCCGGCCCACATCCACATGGGCACCATGGGCTGGGTCTCCATGATCGCCTTTGCCTCCATCTACTACCTGGTGCCCCGCGTCTACGGCCGGGAGCTCTACTCCATACCCCTGGCCAACCTCCAGTTCTGGCTGATCCTGGTGGGCCAGCTCATGTGGTCGATCTCGCTCTGGATCGCCGGGGTCCTGCAGGCCGGGATGTGGACCGCCATGAACCCGGACGGCAGCCTGACCTACACCTTCATGGAGACCATGGTCGAGATGTATCCCTACTGGTGGATACGGGCCGCGGGCGGGTTGGTCTACCTGGCCGGGGTCATCGTCTTCATCTACAACCTGGTCATGACGGTGCGCAAGGGAGAGGACGTTGCCGTTGCCACCGTTGCAGCTGAGGGGAGGGCCTGATCATGTGGGAAAAGAAACCGATTCTGTTCATGCTGATGGCCACCGGCGCCATCCTTGTCGGCACACTCATCACCATGGTGCTGCCCTTTGCCTGGGTCAACACCGAGGCGGACCGGATCAAGACGGTCACGCCCTACACGGCCCTGCAGCAGGAAGGACGCGACATCTATATCCGCGAGGGCTGCAACAACTGCCATACCCAGACCGTACGCCCCCTGGTGGCCGAGGTCCTGCGCTACGGCGACTACTCCAAGAGCGGCGAGTTCGTCTACGACCGGCCCTTTCTCTGGGGCTCCAAGCGGACCGGCCCCGACCTTGCCCGCATCGGCGGCAAGTACCCGGATGAGTGGCACTACAAGCACATGGCCTCGCCCCGCTCCATGGTGCCGCGCACCAACATGCCCGCCTACGCCTGGCTGGCGGACAACAAGCTCGATCCAAGGGAGATCCGGCACAAGATGGACGTGCTCGGCTTTCCCTATACCGAGGAGGAGATCCAGGGCCTTGCCGACAAGACCGAGATGGACGCCATTGTCGCCTACCTGCAGAAACTGGGGACCGGCATTCCCTGGCGCAAGGCCGCTGCCACCACCATTGTCGGCGAGCTGAAAAACCCCTATGCCCATGTCGGCCGGGGGACCATAATGCACTGGAAGACGCTCTACGAGGCCAACTGTGCCGCCTGCCATGGCAAGAACATGGAAGGGGACATCGGTCCGGAGCTGGATGGCAGCGCGTACGGGGAAAAGGAACTCTTCGAGATCATCTACAAGGGACTGCCCGACAGCGGCATGCCCTCCTTTTCCAGCCTCGGATCGGACAAGGACTGGAAACTGGTCAACTACATCAAGTACAGCAAGCAGGGAGACGATCACTAAATGGACCTGGCATCGATTCTCTACCTCGGCGTCACCTTTGGCCTCTTCGTGGTCTTTGCCCTCATTGTCTTCCGCACCTACAGCAGAAAGCGCAAGAAGGAAGGCGAGATCGCCAAGTACCGCATGCTTGAAGACGACGATTAACTCTCAGGGGAGATACGTACATGACAACGCAGGAAAAGATCCACGACAATATCCAGGACGAACCCTTTGACGGCATCCGGGAAAACCGGGAGAACAAGCCGCCTGTCTATTTCAATATTCTCTATTACGGCCTCATCATCTGGGCGGTCCTGTTCATGGGCTACTACCTGCTGAGCGGCTGGAGCTCGCACGCCGAATTCCAGGCCAAGATGAAGGCGCACCAGGAACGGGCGGCCGCGGCCATGGAGCATGGCGCCCGGAAGTAGCCCCCCGGGCGTGGCACCGGGCGGGCCGGCGCCTGCCCCCGGTCTTCTCATGAAAACTAAATCCTGGTGAAAACATCAAACCGGCTCATAGGTCCCTGGCGGACCAGGCTGCAGTGGCTCCTCTGCCTGCTCTTCCTGCTCCTGCCCTGGCTGGAGATGAACGGCAACAGCCTGGTCCGCATCGACATCCCGGGCCTGCGGCTCTACCTCTTCGGCCAGGTCCTGCGGATCGAGGAACTCTACCTGGTCCTGCTCGGGATCCTGGTCTTTGTCCTTGCCTTTCTCCTGGTCACCGTGGTCCTGGGCAGGGTCTGGTGCGGCTGGCTCTGCCCGCAGACGACCATCTCCGACCTGGCCGAAGGGCTCGGCCGGCGCCTTGGCCTCAGGATTCGCCACAACAGGATGCAGGGTTCCCGGCGATCCCGGCTCCTGCTGCACGTGGCCTTCCTGGCCATTGCCCTGCTCACCGCCGCAACCCTGCTCTGGTACTTCATTGCGCCGCGGGACTTCTGGAGCCGCCTCCCTGGCCTCGACCTCCCGGCCGCTGCCTGGATCACCCTGGCCCTGGTCACCCTGCTGCTCTATCTCGACCTGGGCCTGGTGCGGCGGCTGCTCTGCCGGGACTTCTGTCCCTACGGCCGCATCCAGACCGCCCTGGTCAGCCCGGTGACCCTGACCCTGCACCTGCCGCCCGGGGCCCGCGGCCACTGCATCGACTGCGGCGCCTGTGTCCGGGCCTGCCCCATGGAGATCGATATCCGGCAGGGACTGCAGGTGGAGTGCATCAGCTGTGCCCGCTGCCTCGATGCCTGCCGCCGGGTCATGGCCGGCCGGGGCAGGGCGGGGCTCATCCGCTACACCTTCGGCCTGCAGGGCAGGGGAGCCCGGGCCCTGCTCGACGTGCGTGTCCTGCTGCCGGCCGCGGCCGTGCTCGCCCTGCTGCTCCTGCTGGTGACCCTGGCCCACAACCGGCCCGTGGCCTCCCTCAAGGTGGCGGTCTCACATACCGTGCCCCAGCGGCGCCTTGACGGCGACCGGCTCGGGACCTTTTTCAATGCCTGGGTCGACAACCGCGGCCAGAAGGCGGCAACCTATACCATTGACGCTGCTGACGCCACCACCGGCACCCCCCTGCCGCTCAAGGGGCAGGTCCGCGCCAGGCTGGCGCCGGGGGAGAACCGGCGGCTGGACTTTGTCCTTGTCTCCCCGGCCCGTGGCAGCCCGGCGGTCCGCTTTACGCTCCGGGACGAATCGGGCCGCCCGGTGGCCACGGCCGGGGCGCGGCTGGCCCTAGCGGACAAAACCGGACCATAACTCCCCGGAACATGGTATCCTGCCACAGCACGTCCCAGCCGCCATGGCCGCCCCCAACCAACCGTAACACAGGTCACAGGAAGATCATGAAAACCAATATCTATCCCCCACTGATCCTGCTCCTCATCGTCTCCTTCCTGGTCTTTTCCGCCTGGTGCGCCTTCCAGGCCGCGGGCCTCGGCAGCCGGGTGACCGATGCCGACTACTACAGCAAGGGGCTCAAGTACACCTCCACAGAGGTGGAGCGCAGGGCCGCCGAGGTCCTGGGCTGGAACCTGGAGACCAGCCTGGACGGCCGCAGGCTCACCTTCCGCCTCAGCGACCACGACGGCCGCGCCATCACCGGCGCCACCGGCACCCTCTACCTGGCCATCCCGGGCACGGCCGAGAACGTCTACCTGCCGCTGGCCGAGACCGGGCCCGGCCGCTACCTGGTCACCCTGGATAAAAGGATCACCGGCGCCATCCAGGCCCGGATCGAACTGGAGCGCAGGGGGGCCCGTCTCAACCGCCACCTGCTGCTCAATCCCTGAATCTCTTCTTCTTTCAGCTCTTCCCGCTTCCCGGCCATGGACCGTCCCGCCACCTGCAGCCACTGCAACCTCCCCCTTGCCGACAACGATCGCATCGTGGAGATGGTGGACGGCAGGGAACTGCACTTCTGCTGCCAGGGGTGCAGGGGCGCCCATGCCGTGATCAGGGGCGCCGGCCTTGCCGCCTTTTACGAAAAGAGATCCTGGGACGAGCCCGGCACCCCGGACGGCGCCTTCACCACCGCCTACAGTGACGAGTACCTGCAATCCCTGGCCAGGGAACGAAACGGCGAGCGCGAGATCTCCCTGCTCGTCTCGGGCATCCGCTGCGCGGCCTGTATCTGGCTCATCGAGACCCTGCTTGCGAAAACGCCCGGCATCAGCAGTGTAACCATCAACTATTCCACCCACCGCGGCCGGGTCTGCTTTGACCCTAAACAGATCTCGCCCGGCCAGGTCTTTGCGGCCATTGCCGCGCTCGGCTACGCGCCCAGGCCCTACAGCAGTGACGCTGCCCGGGCCATGCAGGAACAGGAATGGAAGACGCTGCTGATCCGGTTTGTCACTGCCGCCTTTCTCTCCCTGCAGCTCATGGGCTACTCCATCGCCCTGTACGGCGGCTACTTCCGGGGCATGGACCCCGGCACCCGCCACCTGATGCAGGGCTTTGCCGGCCTGGTGGCCACGCCGGTGGTCTTCTTCTCCGGCGCGCCCTTTCTGAAGGGGGCCTGGCGCAGCGTGCGCAACCTGGCCCCGAACATGGACCTGCTCATCGCCCTGGGCGTGCTCTCGGCCTACTTCTACAGCCTCGGCGCCCTTGCCTTCGGCGGCGAGGTCTACTTCGAGACCTCGGCCATGGTCGTCACCCTGATCCTGCTCGGCCGCTTGCTGGAAAACAGCGCCCGCCGCCGGGCCATGGCCGGCATCGACAACCTGCTCCGTCTTGCGCCCGACACTGCCTGGCTGGAACAGGACGGCGAACCGGTCCAGGTGGAGGCCTCCAGGCTGCGGCCGGGCGATGTCATCCACGTCCGGCCCGGGGAACGGTTCCCGGTGGACGCGGTCCTGCTCGACCACGGTACCGAGGTCGACGAATCCATGCTCACCGGCGAGCCCGAGCCGGTGCTGAAACAGGGCGGCGAGACCGTGCTCTCCGGCTCCCTGAACATCTCCGCCGCGGTCCGGGCCCGGGTGGAGCGGCCCGCCGCCGGCTCCTTCATGGCCCGCATCGCGCGCATGGCGCAGGAGGCGCAGAACAGGAAGGCGCCGGTGCAGGGCCTGGCCGACCGGGTGGCGTCGGTTTTTGTGCCCCTGGTCATCCTCATCGCCGCGGCCACCGGTATCTCCTGGTTTTCGGTGCTCCGCGAACCGGTGCTGCCGCTGCTGCACGCGGTATCGGTCCTGGTGGTGGCCTGTCCCTGCGCCCTCGGCCTGGCCACGCCCACGGCCATCCTGGTCGCCACCGGCGTCGGGGCCGGCCGCGGTATCCTGTTTCGCGGCGGTGACACCCTGGAGGCCACGGCCCGCCTCACGGTGGCGGCCTTTGACAAGACCGGCACCCTCACGGTCGGTGATCCGCAGGTGGTGCGGATCGTGCCCTTCCGTGTCGATGCCCGCCGCCTGCTGGCCCTGGCGGCAATGGCCGAGGCCGGTTCCTCCCATCCCATTGCCCGCGGTATCCAGGCCCGGGCCCGGCAGGAGGGGATCCGCATCCCCGCCTGCGGCGGCACCATCGTTGCCGGCCGCGGCGTGCACCTGGAGACAAGAGAGGGGCTGCTCCTGGCCGGTAACCGGGAGTTCATGACCATGCACGGCATCAGGCTGCCCCGGGCCGAAACAACCGGGTTCACCGAGGTGCACGTGGCCCTGGCCGGGGTCTACCAGGGCTGCCTGCTGCTGGAGGCCGGCCTGCGGCCCGAGGCGCCGGCGGTGATGAAAGAGATGGAGGGGATGGGGCTGCGCACCCTGCTCCTCACCGGCGACCACGCCAGGGCCGCGGCCAGGATCGCGCAGGAGACGGCGATCGACGACTATGCCGCCGGCATGGCGCCGCAGGACAAGGCGGCCCGGATCCGGGCCATGCAGGAGGAGGGAGAGCGGGTCCTGATGGTGGGCGACGGCGTCAACGACGCCCCGGCCCTGTCCGAGGCGACCGTGGGCTGCGCCATGGGCAGCGGCACCGACATGGCGCTGGCCACCTCGGACCTGGTCCTGGTCCACGACAACCTGGAGCAGCTTGTTCCGGCCCTGCAGCTGGCGCGCCGCACCCTGCGCCTCATCAGGCAGAACCTGTTCTGGGCCTTTACCTACAACCTGGTCGCCCTGCCCCTGGCCGCCAGCGGTCACCTGGCCCCGGTCTGGGCCGCCACCGCCATGGCGGCCAGCTCGGTGCTGGTGGTGGCCAACTCGCTGCGGCTGCAGCGCTTCAAAGGAGCCTAGCCATGTTCAAGTCCATTGTCATCCTGCTGCTGCTCTCGCTCTTCCTGGGGATCGGTGCCTGGCTGGTCTTCCTGTGGGCCGCGAAAAAGGGGGAGTTCGACGACATCGAACGGCCCAAGTACCGGATGCTGGAGGACGACGAGGATGATTGACCCGGTCTACAGCATCGCGCTCAGTACCGCCTTTCTCGGCTCGGGTCACTGCATCGGCATGTGCGGCCCGGTGGTGGCGGCCCTGTCCCTGCGCGGCCGGGGCCTGCGGCAGGGGGTGCTCTTCCACCTCTTCTACAACCTCGGCCGGATCACCACCTACACCTTCATCGGTGTCGTGGCCGGCTGGGTGGGCGCCCTGCTCAACAGGACGCCGGTCTTTTCCCTGGCCTCGCACGGGATCCTCATCCTTGCCGACCTGGTCATCATCGCCATGGGCCTTGCCACCACGGGCCTCTTTGCCGGCCGCGGCATCATCCGGCTCGAGTTCCCCGGCGCCATGGGCGCCCTCACCCGCACCGTGACCCGGCTCAGGCGGTTGCCGCCCGGCCTTGCCGCCCTGCCGGTGGGCATGGTCATGGGCTTTCTGCCCTGCGGCTTTCTCTATGCCATCGCCCTGGCCGCCGCGGGCCGCGGCGACCCGGTCCAGGGCGGCCTGATCATGCTCTCCTTCGGTCTCGGCACCCTACCCTCCCTCTTTCTCTTCGGCACCACGGTCCACTGGCTCACCGCCGCGACCAGGAAGGAGATGCTCCGCTGGGCCGGCCTGCTGGTGATCGGCCTGGGCTGCTACAACCTCTACCAGCACCTGCGCCTGATCCTCGGCCGGTAAACGGACTCCTGCCCGGCCCGGCGCTGGAAAAAACAGGTCGGGCGCAACACGAAACACCGTGCTGCGCCCGAAAGGTGAGGAGGTAACTGGCGAGAACGCAAGGGGGACATGCTGCCCGGCAGGCGCCATGCCCTCCCCGCGGGGTGAGGCTGCCTACAGGAAAAGGCCAATGAGCCTGATGATGTTGTTCTGGGTCTCGAGGATCGCGTCCCGGATCAGCTTCAGGTTGTTGCTCTGGATGAGCTGGGTGGCGATGATCCGGTCCGCCATCTCGCCGATGTTATCGGCCATGACCAGGATCTTGTCCGCCATCTCCAGGATCCGGTCCGCCATCAGGCCGATGTCGTCGGACAGGCGCAGCATGGCCGAGAGAGCGCTGTCCAGGCCGCTGAGAACGGTGGTGGCGGCCAGGTTGGCGATCTGCACGGTCAGGTCCTTGCAGGTGTTGGCCAGGGAGAGGCTGATCGTGCTGAGGGTCTGCAGGGCGACCAGCATGTCGGACGACAGGCTGAGACTGCTTCCGGACTCGGTGACCACATCGTTGTAGGCGGCAATGACATTGGACTGGTAATCGGTGACCGCCGACTCGAGCTGGTCGATCTGCGAGTTCATGGTCAGGGGATTGAGCGCAAGGGTCGAGGCCTGGGCCAGCAGGTCATTGCCCTGCAGGACAAGGTTGTTGAGCTGGGTGGTGAAGGCATCCCCGTCCAGGGCGGCCCTGGCCGGTACGGCCACGGAAAACAGCAGGCAGATGGCGGACAGGATGGCAAAGATACGGGTCCTCTGGATGATCGGTTGCATGGCACTCCCTCCTTTTTCCGGTGCGACAGCTTGTGTTTAATAATTTAACTAATTAACCAATTACTTAATCTCGAGGGAGATTGCAACATATTTTTTTCCCTTCACCCTGGATCCCGGCGGCGACCCCGATTACCGGGCGCCCTTTTTCCTGAGCTGCTCCTCCAGCAGGGACTTGCCGACCGTGGCCCGGTTGTTCCTGCTGACGATCATCCGGTAGGCGACGTAATACTTGTAGATATTGGCCACGTACTGGACGGTTTCCCGGCCGATCCGGCGGGCGGCCACCAGTTCGACGTTGTTGAACCAGACATTGGGGTTCAGCCCCTGCCGGGCCGCCTGCCGCCGCAGCTTCGCTATCCTGGCCGGGCCGGCGTTGTAGGCGGCAAAGGCGAACAGGCCCCGGTTGAGCCGGTCCATGCCGGGGTCGTTGAAATAGCGGTCCATCATGAAGCGGAGGTACTTGGTGCCGGCATGGATATTGTTGTCTATCCGCTCGATGTTGCGAATCCCCACGTTGGGATCCGCCGCCGTGGAGGGCAGGATCTGCATGACCCCGATGGCGCCGGCCCTGCTCCGCTTGTTCTGGTCCAGCCCCGACTCCTGGTAGGCCAGGGCCGCCAGCATGATCCAGTTGAAATCATACTTTGCGCCATACCTGCGAAACAGTTCCAGGGTCTGGTCAAACTTCCTGATCTCCTTCTCCGACAGGGCGGCCCTGACGTACCTGGTATCCTTGAGATAGCGCTTGAACAGGATATTGAAGTGGAGTGTTCCCTTCCTGTTCTTCCGGACAAAGGCGTTGATCTCGGCCAGCAGGCGGGGACTGTTCCGGCGCACCGCCCAGCCCAGCCGGCCGCCGCTGCGGACCTTGATGTCCGGGTGCAGGGTGATGGACTTGAAGATCTGGCGCCAGAACATTCCCTTGTGGGAATCTATGACGATCATGGGCAGCAGGCCGGCATTGACCATCTCCAGCAGGTCCTCGTCCTCCAGGTACTCGTCCGCCAACCGGATGACCACCGGTTTCTTCCCCTTCTCCCGGAGCACCCTGTTCAGGCGGAGGAGGCTGTCATAATAGCTGCTCGACCTCCTGACATAGACCTCCCTGCCGGCAAGATCGAGGACTGAGTGCAGTTGCGGCCCGCCCGGACCAGTGACGATGATCTCGCTGACGTCGGTGAAGAAGGGATCGCTGAAATCCACCTTCTTGAGACGTTCCGGGGTAATGGTCAGGTTGCCCGCCGCGATGTCGCCCCGGCCGGCCACCAGGTCGGGTAACAGCCTGTTCCGCTGCGTGGGGATAATCACCACCTTGACCTTGACATGCCCCTTTTTGAGCCGCTTGTTGATAAACGTCTCGAAACGCCGGACCATCTCGTAGGTAAAGCCGAGCTGCCGGCCGCGGTCGAGAAAATAAAAGGTCTTGCTGAAAGGAACCAGCACCCGGATGCGGTGCATCCTGACCATCTGGTCAAAGTCGCCGGTCCACTCCCGGCGCACATCAGCGGTGATCTCCCGGCCGGTGGCGGGCAGAGCGGCCGTCGGCCACATGAGCAGAAGCAGCAGGCAGCAGAGGCCCCGGCAGAATACCCTGTAGGTGGGCAGGTAACGTGCCATCATGGTCATGTGGTGGAAACCAGGTTGCAGGGATGCACGGCGAGGCCAGGGGCATCCTCCCTATTGCCCGGCGCCGGCAAAGTACTGCTCGGCCAGATCGACCTCCTTCTTCGAGCCGATGATCAGGGGCACGCGCTGGTGCAGCTCCCGGGGCTCGATGTCAAGGATCCGCCGGCCATCGTCGGTGATCGCCCTGCCCCCGGCCTGCTCCACCACCATGGCCAGGGGCGCTGCCTCGTAAAGAAGGCGCAGCTTGCCCTCGGGCTTGTCAGTGCTCTTCCTGTCCCGGGTGTAGAGGAAGACACCGCCCTTGATCAGGTTGCGGTGGAAGTCGGCCACCAGGGATCCGATGTAGCGCAGGCTGTAGGGCCGGCCGGAATCCGGATCGACCTCCTTGAGATAATTGATAAATTTCCGGGTCGGCTCGTACCAGTAGTTGGTGTAGGACTCATTGACGCTGTAGTACCTGGCCTGTTCCGGGATCCTGATGTCGGGATGGGAGAGAAAGAACTCGCCCACACTGGGATCCAGGGTGAATCCGTGCACACCGTCGCCGGTGGTGTAGACCAGGACAGTGCTGGAGCCATAGATGATGTAGCCCGCCGCCACCTGCCTGCTGCCTCTCTGCAGGAGATCCTCGACGCACCCCTGCTTGCCGGAACTGACCCGCCGGTGGATGGAAAAGATGGTGCCGATGGAGACATTGACATCGATGTTGGAGGAGCCGTCCAGGGGATCAAAGGCCAGGCTGTACTTGCCCTCGTAGCCATCGAGCACCGGGATGATCCCCTCTTCCTCCTCCGAGGCCATGACGCAGATGTAGCCGCACTGCTCCATGCGGCGCTTGATGGTCTGGTTGGCAAACTCGTCGAGCTTCTGGACATCCTCGCCCTGGATGTTCACCTTGCCCGACTGGCCGAGGATATCGGCAAGCCCGGCCATGTTGACCTCGGCGCTGATGATCTTGGCGGCAACGATCAGCTCGTTGAGCAGGCCGGTCAGTTCGCCGGTGGCACCCGGATGGAGCAGCTGGCTGTCCATGATCTGCCTGCTGACCGTGATTCCCTTGCGTTTGGCCATATCGTCTTCCCTCCCTGTACCGTGGTCCCGGAGCCGGGACCAGCATAAACGATTTTTTTCCTGCCGCGGCCAGGTGGCGTGGGATCACCACCGGGCCGTGGCTCTCAAGCATATTGGGCCCTGGCGCGGCTGTCAACAGCCGGGCCCATCGGCTACCTGCCGGACGGCCGCCAGCCGCGGATGAAGTTGAGCAGGGTCCGGACACCGATCCCCGACGGCGCCTTCTTTGGAACATAGGATTTTTCGGTGAAATTCCACGCCGTGCCGGCGATATCGAGATGGGCCCAGGGCACCTCGCCGACAAACTCCTGCAAATAGGCCGCCGCGGTGATGGTGCCGGCCGGGCGGCCGCCGGTGTTCTTTATATCCGCGACCTCGGAGTCGAGCTGCTTGCGGTACTCGGGTCCCAGCGGCAGCCGCCACAGCGGTTCCCCGGCCAGTTCACCGGCCTCGAGCAGCCCTTCCGCCAGGTCGTCGTCATTGGCGAGCAGGCCGGTCCGGTGGTGCCCCAGGCCGATGATCACCGCCCCGGTCAGGGTGGCCAGGTCGATGACCGCCTGCGGCTGGTAGGTCTCGATGCCGTAGGCCAGCGCGTCGGCAAGGATCAGCCGTCCCTCGGCATCGGTATTGATGATCTCCGAGGTGGTGCCGCCATAGTGGCTGATGATGTCCCCGGGTTTGAGGGCCGCGCTGCCGGGCAGGTTCTCCGTGGCCGGGACCAGGGCGACCACGTTGACCGCTGCCGGCCTTTCGCGGCCCACCACCTCCATGGCCGCCAGCACGGCGGCGCCGCCGCACATGTCGTACTTCATCTCCTCCATGCCCGAGGCCGGCTTGATGCTGATGCCGCCGGCATCAAAGGTCAGGCCCTTGCCCACCAGGAGCAGGGTGGGGTTCTTCTTCCCGGACCGGTACTCGAGGATGACCAGGCGGGGCGGCTGGGCCGACCCCTGGCTCACGCCCAGGATTCCCCCCATGCCCAGCTTCTTCATGGCGCCGCGGTCCAGGACCCGGCACTTCAGGTCGGTCCGGCGGGCCAGTTTCCTGGCATGCTCGGCAAAACTGGTCGGGGTCCAGGAATTGCCCGGCTCGTTGGCCATGTCACGGGCCGAGCAGGCGGCCCGGGCCGCGCTGGCGCCCATTTGCATCCCCTGTTCCACCGAGGCCGCGGCCAGGCCGCCGTGATGGAGCAGGAACCGGTCCACCGGCCTGCTCTCCTCCTTGTCCGGGTCCACCTTTTTTTTGTACCTATCAAAGCGGTAGTTGGCCAGGAGCAGCCCCTCGGCCGTGCACTCGGCGATATCCTCCGGCGCAAGCTCCACTGCCGCCGGCAGCACCACCAGGACCTTGCCCGCCTTGAGCGAACCGGCCCGCGCCGCCGCCGTGCCCGCGGCGAGCCGCACCTGCTCCCGCCGGGCAGGGACATCGTTGCCGGGCTTGCCCAGGCCCACCACCAGCACCCGTTTCGCCCGCAGCTCCCCGGCCCCGGCCATGGCGGGA
>WFUT01000186.1 GCA_015484845.1 Desulfobulbaceae bacterium | reverse complement strand
TGGTGGAACTGCTGGCAAAGGTGCCGGTGGGCGAGGAGATCCCGGCCGAACTCTACCAGTCCATCGCCGAGATCCTGGCCTTTGTCTACTCGGTGAACGAAAAGTTCAAGAAAAAACATGACAGCCGCAGAAGCGGCGGCTGAGGCGGAAAGACAGGCACACGTCGGCCTGTCTTCCGTCTCCGGGTCCCTGTCTCCTGATACCCTGCGAGGAAAACATTGAACCTCAACACCGAGACCATGGCCATGCGCAAGGCCCTGATCGACTGCGCCAGGGGTGATGCTCCCGCTGACCTGGTGCTCAGAAACGGCCGGGTGGTGCATGTCTTTTCCGGCGAGATAACCACGGCCGACGTGGCCATCTGCCATGGCCGCATCGCCGGCCTGGGCAACTACCGCGGCAGGCGGGAGATCGACCTGCAGGGCGGCTTCCTCTGCCCCGGCTTCATCGAGGGCCATATCCATATAGAGAGTTCCATGCTCGTGCCGCGCCGCTTTGCCGAGGCCGTCCTGCCCCACGGCACCACCACGGTGATCAGCGACCCGCACGAGATCGCCAACGTCCAGGGCGCGGACGGTATCCGCTTCATGCTGGCCGACGCGCAGTCCCTGCCCCTGGACATCCTCGCCATGGCCCCCTCCTGCGTGCCGGCCACCCACCTGGAGACCGCCGGCGCCTCCCTGGATGCCGACGACCTGGCAGGGCTGCTGGAGCTTCCCGGCATCCTCGGCCTTGCCGAGATGATGAACTTCCCCGGCACCATTGCCGGGCTGCCCGACGTGCTCGCCAGGCTGCACCCCTTCCTGGCCGCGGACCGCCCCGTGGACGGGCACGCGCCGGGACTTGCCGGCAGCGGCCTGCAGGCCTACTGTGCGGCCGGCATCAGCTCGGACCACGAGTGCACCACCCTGGCCGAGGCCGAAGAAAAGCTGCGGGCCGGCATGTATATCTATATCCGCGAGGGCTCCACGGCCCGCAACCTGGAGGCCCTGCTGCCCCTGGTCACCCCGGCCACGGCCCGCCGCTGTCTCCTGGTCTCCGACGACCTGCATCCCGACGATATCCTCGAACAGGGCCACCTGGACCGCATCCTCAGGCGCGCGGTCTCCCTGGGCCTGGACCCGGTCACCGCCGTGCAGATGGTCACCATCAACGCGGCCCGCCGTTTCGGCCTTACCTGGCAGGGCGCCGTGGCCCCGGGCTACCTGGCCGACCTGGTGGTCCTGGACGACCTGGAGGAATTCCGGGTGCGCCGGGTCTTCAAGGCCGGCAACCAGGTGGCGGCCGACGGCGGCCTGGATGCGGAGCTCACCGCCTCCCTGCCGGCAGGCGACAGCACCAGCGGCTTACGGTCCTCCCTCCGTATCGACTGGAACGGGGTCGACCTGGTGGTGCCGGCGCGACCCGGGAAGATCCGGGTCATCGAGTGCATCGAGGACCAGATCGTCACCGGGCAGCTCCTCCTGGAACCCTCAATCGCTGATGGTGTGGTGGTGGCCGACCCGGCCAGGGACCTGCTCAAGATAGCCGTCATCGAACGGCACCACGCCAGCGGCCGGACAGGTGTCGGCTTTGTGCGCGGACTGGGGCTTGGCCGGGGCGCCCTGGCATCGACCGTGGCCCACGACTCCCATAACCTGCTGGTGGTCGGCGCCACTGACCGGGCCATGCTCCGCGCGGCCCGGGAACTCGAGCGCATGGGCGGGGGGCTTGCGGTCTGCGACGAGGACCTGACCATCGCCGCCCTGCCCCTGCCCGTGGCCGGCCTGATGACGGACGTACCGGCGGCTGAAGCGGGCCGCGAACTCGAGGCGATCCGTGCCGCTGCCGCCGCCCTCGGCTGCCGTACCGCCAACCCTTTCATGCTCCTCAGCTTCCTGGCCCTGCCCGTTATTCCGGAGCTGAAAATAACCGACCAGGGCCTGGTGGATGTCACCCGGTTCGAGCATGTATCACTGTGGTATTGAGGGGTTGATAAAAATCAGTATATTCAGCAAAAACCACTTCATATAATATTTCTTCTGACGTATACTCTTCTTAAACCGGGAAGTATTGCGGTGGTTCTGCGGCCCGGATGCCCGTCCGGGCCCACCGGGACAGGCGCGATCTTCCCGTCTACATTCTTACTGTTACATACATTTTCGTTCCGGCAAACCCGGGACAAACCACCCGGGACGGTTCCGGGTATCGAGGCAAGGCCACCGGTTCTGGATGGAGACCGGCTCTCCGGTGTTTAGTCAACCCATGGAATTATGAATGAGGTAATACGATGAATTACGGCGTTGTCAGCCAGGAGCAACTTGAAAAAATTGACGAGATCCTGACCGAAAAACTCATCAAGATCGGCGTTGACTGTGTCATCATCATCGATATGGCCGGCAACATCATCACCGCTAAGGACAACGGGACCACCAAGTACGACGTCTATTCCTTTGCCGCCCTTGCCGCCGGCAACTTCGCCACCGTGGACGCCATGGCCAAGCTGGTCGGCGAACAGGAATTCTCCCTGCTCTTCCACAAGGGCACGGACTGCAATATCCACTTCTCCAAGATCGATGACGAGCTCCTGCTGATCTCCATGTTCGGTCGCGAGATCTCGCTGGGCTTCCTGCGACTCAACGTGGTGGAAACCATCGAACAGATCAAGAAACTCTGGGCCCGGGACTAGGCCGCGACTGTTCCATGCGGATCGCTGACAACGACTGCCCCGGCCTCAACTCCATCTTGAACAACGGCAGCAGGAGAGCGTTTTGAGCTTCATCAATCTCAGAGAAAAGATCGTCCAGGTCAAGATCGTCTACTACGGGCCCGGTCGTGGCGGCAAGACCACCAACCTGGAATACATCAACCGCAAGTTCAGCAAGCAGATCCAGTCGGAGATGGTCAGCCTCAAGACCCACGGCGACCGTACCCTGTTCTTTGACTTTCTTCCCTTTGACATGGGACAGATCAAGGGCTACGAACTCAAGATCCAGCTCTACACCGTACCTGGCCAGGTCAAGTACAATGCCACCAGGAAACTGGTGCTCAAGGGCGTGGACGGCATCGTCTTCGTGGCCGACGCCCAGGAACAGATGCGGGAAAAGAATATCCGCTCCCTGAACCAGTTGCACGAAAACCTCCTCGGCTACAAGGAATCCATCTTCCGTATCCCCCTGGTCCTGCAGTACAACAAGGTGGATCTTCGCAACCAGGGCATCCCCATCCTGCCCACCAGCGTGCTCAACAAGGACCTGAACAGCAAGCTCAAGGTACCCTACTTCGAGGCAAGCGCCCTCACTGGATACAATGTTCCTGAAACATTAAAGAAAATAATTTCGTCAACCGTGGTGTCCATCCAGAAGAAACTCTTATAGGGAAAAAAGCTGTGGAACCGAAGAACGGCCAGGACATGAACACTTCCCGGGAACAGATCACGACCACTCTCGACGAGGCCGAGGATCTCACCCTTTTCGCGGACGAAACGTTTGATACCGACGATGTCGACCTGTTCGAGTTCACCGGGGAAGAGGACTCCCCGCTCACCCGCCTCAAGTCGATCATCCTGTCCCTGGACTGGGAAATAACCGACGAGATCCTCCAGGAGCTCGCCGACGAGCTCGCCGAGCTGCAGAAGGTATGGGAAGGCGACAAGGTGGCCCGGGTCTACCTGCAGGGCCTGGGAAAGATCGGCCGCTACCTGCGCAGCGAAGGCGCCTATGCCCATCCCAACGCCATCAAGCTGCTGCTCACCTTCTACTACAATTTTGAAAAGATCATCTCCTCCCCCGACATCACCGGCGATACCATAGCCGCCCTGCTCAAGAGTGATGTCCGCAAGTTCAAGATCCTGCAGTACCAGATCAGCCAGACCGCCCCGGCGCCCGAGGGCGACGAGGAGAGCGAAGCCGCGGCCGAGGCCGGGTATGCCGTTGCCCCGGACAGCCAGGACCCGCTGCAGCTCCTCAAGGCATCCATCCTCGGCCTGGAGTGGGAGGTCACCGACACCGGGCTCGAGGAGTTCAACCAGCGGGTCGTGGGGGTCGAGGAGACCTGTGGCGACGACAGGTCGGCCCAGGTCCTCATCCAGGGTCTCAAGGCCCTGGGGGCCTACATCACCGAGGAAAAGGCGGATGCCCATCCCGAGGCATTCACCCTGCTGCACTCGTTCTACGAAGGCCTGGAGTCCCTGCTCGGCAACGGCGAACTCGACAGCAAGCAGCGCCAGGAACTGCTCATCGACAGGGTGGGCCGCCTCAATGCCCTCAAGGCGGCCATTGCCCAGGCTGCTGCCGCGGCATCGGGCAGCACCGCCGACGAGGTGGTGGACGAGATCCTGCAGCCGCTGGAGGGCGGTGCACCAACGCCGCCGACCCTGGAGGAGGAACCCACCCTGGAGATGGACGACGAAACGGACCTGGCCGGGCTCGACGCTGCGGCGCCCGGCGCGGTGGCGGCCATGGAAACGGCCGAGACACCCTATCCCGACGACGTTCTCGATCCCTCGGCCATCCAGCCGGTCACCGACGAGATCGCCGATGACTTCATCGAGGAAGAGCTCAGCATCGGCACGGAGATCACCCCCGCCCTGGCCGCCAGTGACGAGGAGGTCGGCTTCGACGAAGAGCTCGCTGCCGCCTCCCTGGACACATCGCCCATGGACGAGATCGAGGAACAGCTCGACCTCCTCTTCCCCGACTCGGAGACAGAGGAGATGGGCGAGGAGGCCGCGGCCGGCCCCGGAGGGGAGAAGGAGGACGAAATCTCCTTCACCGACGACGAGATGTTTGCAGGCCTTGACGACATCCTCTCCGAGGAGGACTCGCAAGAGGACAGCGGAAGCGTGCCTGCAGCGGCGCAGGAAGAGGAGGCGGGCGGGGAACCGCCGCCTGCCCTGGCCGATGCGGACGCGGAAGCGCCATCGCCTGCCCTGGCCGATGCGGACGGGGAAGAACCGCCTCCCGCCCTGGCCGATGCAGAGGAAGAGGGAGGGTTCAGCGAGGATGCCACGGTGGCCGACCTTGATGAATCCCCCATGGAGGACCTGGAAAAGAAGCTGGAGTTCTTCTTTGGCGAGAGCGAACCGGAAGAGGAGAGCGCCCAGGAGGGCCCGGCCGCGCTGACCGACGCCACGGAGGAGGAAGAGGGCCGGGAGGAGACCATTGCCCCGGCACTGGCCGACGCCCCGGACGAGGGCGGCTTCAACGAGGAACTCGTTGCCGGGGCCATCGACGGCGACGAGGCACTGGATATCGACAGCAAGCTCGACTCATTCTTTGGTGAGAGCGAACCGGAAGAGGAGTTCCCCGAGGAGAGCGGCGCTGAACTCACCGACTCCCTGGTCGAGGAAGAGGACCAGGAGGAGACCATTGCACCGGCACTGGCCGATGCCCCGGACGAGGGCGGCTTCAACGAGGAACTCGTTGCCGGGGCCATCGACGGCGACGAGGCGCTGGATATCGACAGCAAGCTCGACTCCTTCTTCGGTGAGAGCGAACCGGAAGAAGAGTTCCCCGAGGAGAGCGGCGCTGAACTCACCGACTCCCTGGTCGAGGAAGAGGACCAGGAGGAGACCATTGCACCGGCACTGGCCGATGCCCCGGACGAAGGCGGGTTCAACGAGGAACAGGAGACGGGCGGCATCGTCGAAGAGACCGGGGTGGATATCGAGGCAAAGCTGGACGCCTTTTTCGGCGAACCCGCTGCCGGCGAAGCTCCTGTCGCCGAGACCGCGACCGGGGAGGAGACAGCACCGGCCCCGGCAGCCGGCCTGGAAGCGAAGCTGGACACCTTCTTCAGCAACGAGGAGGTTGGCGAGGCAGCCGAGACGGCCGGGGGCGAGGCGCTCGCCGGGGCCGGCCTGGCCGCCCTTGCCGGCAGCCTTGCCCGCCTGGCCGAGAAGCCGGCCGAAGACACCCTGGCCGCGGTCTCCACCTGCCTGGCCGACCTGGACCGGGAGGGCCTGGGACCCGAACAGACCGTGAGGCTCCAGCTCCTCGACTCGGCCCTTGACATGCTCTCCCGCCTGCCGCAGCCCCCGGCCCGCGAGTCGTTGGACCTGCTCGACCACCTGGCCGCCGGCGTGCAGGAGGACGAGCAGGACGCGGCCGCCCTGGCAGAGTCAGTGGCCCGCTTCACGGCCTGGCAGCGGCAGACCATGGAAGAGCTGCTCCGGGGGCAGCCCAGCCCTGCCAAACAGAAGCCGCCCGAACTGGCCCTGGTCTCCGAGGAGATACGGTCCGCCTTCACCGAGCTCCGCTCCTCCCTGGCCGAGGAACTGGAGGCTCTGCGCCGGGAGATCAGGGAGCAGCAGGAGAGCTGACAGAAGCCGGAAGCCTGCCGGTACCCTGCTGCCCGGTGGCGCCTGCCTGTCCGCGTATTCCTGCGCCGCCCTACGGGTCAGCAGATCCGGGGCAGCGGCTCGCCGGCCAGGGGCTCCACCAGGCGTGATCCACCCGAGGCCGTGGCCAGCACGACCCGGCCGGGGAACCGGCTTGTCACCCGCCCGATGCAGGCGCTCTGCCTGCCCTCCTCCAGCGACCGCATCCGCGCCAGCACCTCCTGCCCTGCTTCCCCTGCCACCAGGACCACGCATTTTCCCTCGTTGGCCAGGTAGAGGGGATCCAGGCCCATGAGTTCACAGGCCGCGCGCACCGCCGGCCGCACCGGGATGGCCTCCTCCTCGATCTCCATGCACAACCCCGTGTCCCGGGCGATCTCGGACAGGGTCGTGGCCAGGCCGCCGCGGGTAGGATCGCGCATGGCATGGATGGCGTCTGCCCGGCCGAGGATCTCCTGGACCAGGAAATGGAGCGGCCTGGTGTCGCTGGCCAGCCCGCCCCCCACCTCGAGACCCTCCCTGCTGGTGAGGATGGTGATCCCGTGATCGGCCAGGGTGCCGGAGAGCAGGATCACGTCACCTTCCCGGACACGGGAACCATTCACCTCGACGCCCGCAGCAAGAACCCCGATCCCCGACGTGTTGATGAAGATC
>WFUT01000185.1 GCA_015484845.1 Desulfobulbaceae bacterium | reverse complement strand
TCCAAAGGCCCCTCGCCAATCCAGTCCCGTGGGGCCTGGTGCCGGTTCCCGTCCCCCCTGCCTTGGTTTTCCGGGAAAAAATATCACTCTGTGACCCAGGTAGCAGAAGCACCGCCACCGGCGCTGTATGCTTTCCCCCGTGCATGCAGATTGACCCGGGAAAAATATCCTTTTATTCCCGTGAGTTCAGACTACGAAACCATTGTATGGAGGCAGACAGATGTACATCAAGACACAGCACAGGGCAATCCTCGCAACACTGATCCTCCTGCTGGCCGCCGGCCCGGCCATGGCGACAGGGACCCGGAAAGCCGCAGCCACCGGCGTTGTCGAGGAGATCACCGTGACCCCGGCCAGGATCGTGATTCCCCAGGAGTGGCAGGTCCTCTCCAGGGCCTCAGCCAGGATCCTGCGCCACATCGCCGATGCCCGCGGGGCAATCGCGGTACACAACCCGGCCGAGGCGCTGAAGGATCTTGACAAGATCGACAGGAACGTGGCCATCATCAAAGAAGGACGACCGGTGGCGGTGATCGAGGACCATATCAGTATTGCCAGGAAACACCTGGAGTACGAGAAGACCACCGAGGTCGCGGCCGACCTGATTCCCATCGCCTCCGACCTGACCTATCTTGAGGATGTCATCCCGACGGCAAAGGCCAAAAAACACCTGGCCGCGGCCAGGGAGCACCTGCAAAAGGGCGAGAAGCAGGCCGCCAAGAAGGAACTCGCCGCCCTGGACGAGGCCGTGGGCTTCAGCGAGGTCGACCTGCCCCTGGCCGAGACCGTGCGCCAGGTTGACCTGGCCAGGAAATACCTGAAGGAAAACAAGCTCAAGGCAGCGGACAAGGCACTGAAGACGGCCGAGAACAACGTCGTGATCCTTTCCGTTGGCGTGGAGCAGCCGGTGGCCAGGGCGCGGCACAGCCTGGAGCGGGCAAAGAAACATCATGCCGCCAACAAGGACGCCGCCGCCCGCGCCGACCTGGTCAACGCCATGGCCTGGATCGATCGCGCAAAACAGAGCGGTGACAGCAAGGTGCGGGCCAAGGCGGCCGAGCTGGCAAAGGAGGTCAATCAGCTGGCGGCGAAACTGAAGTAGAACAATGGCCCCCGGGTAGCGGGCCAGGCAACAGAGATCAGAGCAGCAGAAGCAGTCCGAGCAGGGCCAGGAGAACGAGCCAGGTCAGGGTGGCCCGCCGGCTGGCCTGGCGGGCCCTGTTCTTCTCCCACCAGGTGGAGGGACGGATCCCCTGCAGGTGAAAGGTGACCACCCCGGCAAGGTTGATGCAGATGATGTTGGCCAGGGCCAGGTTGCAGGCCTGGAGGCCGAGCCGGTAAAGGCCGGCGCCGAACATCAGGCCGCCGGTGACCAGGGGCGGCACCAGGGCGACCGCGACCATGACCCCGACCAGGGAAAGGCGGCCGCCGCCGGTCAGGGCCAGGACGCCGGCGCAGCCTGAAACAAGGGCCAGGAGCAGGTCGGACCAGCCGAGCCTGGTCCGGGCGGCCAGGGCCGGGATGGACGGATCCACGGGCACCAGCAAGCCGATGACCACGCCGGTGAGCAGGGTGAGCACCACGCCGGCAAGGGCGGTCCGGATGGCATTTCTGCCAAGTTCGGCATCGCCCAGGGTGTTGGCCAGGGCAAAGGCGACATTGGGCAGGAGCAGCGGCGCCAGGACCATGGCACCGACGATGATGGCCATGTCGCTCCGGACTAGGCCGATGGCGGCGATCACGGCGGAGAGGACAACCATGGCCAGGTAGTTGCCATTGAGCGAGGCGCCGGCCGAGACGTCGTTGTAGAGCTCCTGGCGGCTGATCCGCTGCCGGCTGCCCTCCTCCCCTTCCCCTGTCTCCTCTGCCACGCCGGCGACAACGGGCCTGGGGATCACCGCCTCCAGGGGCAGGAGGAGGGCCCGGCTGCCCGGCAGCGGCCGAAGGTAGTCCTCCAGGATATTGAGCACCGCCTCCACGTTGCCCGTTTCCACCAGCAGGTAGACCCTGGCGACATTATCCTCCAGCCGGTCGCTCCAGGTTCCGGCCAGCGGGATCTCGTGCAGCAGTTCCGCGATATCCCCGGCCCGGCCCAGCGGCAGCATCACCTCGACCAGTTGGAACGCCATCTCAGTCGCCCGGCCCCGTCCTGCGGCCGGCAGCGGATAGGCCGGCATGGCTGGAGGTTTTCAGGTCACAGCCACAACGAACCATGAAGATCTCCCTGCCCCGCGGGCCGGCAGATTGTCCCTCACCGGGCATGCCGGACCCAACCCTGCCGGCCCCGCCGGCCCTGCCGTCCCAGGAGGTACCAGGCCGCGCTGACCAGGGAGGCGCCCAGGACATCGGCGGCCAGGTCCCAGACACTGGGCGTCCGACCCGGCACAAAGGACTGGTGGAACTCGTCGCTGATGCCGTAGACAAGGCAGAAGAGCACCACCAGCACCGCAGCCATGCCGGGCCGGCGGCGGGCAAAACCGGCCGGCACCGCGAAGAGGGCGGTTGCGGCCAGGGTGCCGTAGACCAGGCTGTGCAGCAGCTTGTCGATATCCGGCACATCGGGCAGCTGGAAACTGTCGCCGGGCTGGCTGGAGAGAAAGAAGATCACTGCCATCATGGCCAGTACGGGCAGGTAGCGCCACCATCCCTGCCGGTTCATGCCTCTGTCCCCCCGGTCTCTTCGCCAGGAGCCGGGGTGATGTGGACCCTGTCGAGCAGCTCGGGTGGATTCTGCTTGTATATCCGCCGGATAATGGACTGTATCCGCTTGCAGGGCACGTGTTCCAGCCGGGTCTGCTTCCCGTCCGCGTAGGCGGTGAGAAAAAACCGCCGGTCGCGGATGGCAAAGGTGTGGCTCCAGTCGATCTCGATCTCCCGGGGATCCTCGTTGACAGGCACTGGCAGCGGTTCTCCGCCCCGGACCAGCTGCACGGCGTCACGGTCTGTCACCTCCAGCAGCCAGGCATCCCCCCTGCGGTTGCTGAACAGGATAAAGACGCCCAGCTCCAGCAGGCTCTCGCGGTGCCGGACAGCCGCATCCCGGATCTTGCCGATCTCGCGCATCAGGCTGGCCCTGGCCCGGGTCATTGCCGAGTCCGGCGGTGGCGCCGCCGGCCGGGTCAGCATGCAGCAGTGTTTATACTTCCTGCCCGAACCGCAGGGACAGGGCTCGTTTCGTCCGATCTTTGCCATGAGATGGTCTTCCTTGTTCGTCCGTCCTCAAAGGGTCACGGAACCGTTGTCTGGCCGGGATGCTAGGAGCACTTGGAATAGCCGCAGTCGCGGCAGATCTCGCACCCTTCCTCAAAGACCAGCTTGCCCGAACACTCGGGACAGCTGGAGACAAAACCGGCCCTGGTGCCGGCCATGAACGACTTGAGCAGCTTGCCGAGCTGGGCCGGCAGGTCGAGCATGTGGCCGCTGGAGCGGTCGAGTTGCTTGATGATCTCGTCCATGGGGATCTGGTAGCGCAGGGCCAGCGAGACCAGGCGGCAGGTGGTGGTCCACATGGTGGACTTGTCCTTGAGGTCGACCCGGTTGTCAAAGGGGAACTTGGCAAAGACCTCCATGGGGTTCTCGTTGTCATCGAAACAGACAATGAGATAGATGGTGTTCTGGTTGGCGTCCTTGAGACGGTAGCGCTTGGCGCTGAGCACGTCGGGCAGGCTCTTCTTGCGGACCAGGCCGCCGGTGGAGACCAGGGCGCTCTGTTCCTCCTCCCGGGACACGGTCTTGAGGACCTGGTTGTCACGGGAACCGTCCCGGTAGACCGTCAACCCCTTGCAGCCCAGGTCGAAGCCGAGCATGTAGGAGAGACGGACATCGTCCATGGTGGCGTCGGCGGGCAGGTTGATGGTCTTGCTGATGGAGGAATCGACGCCGCTGGTCTGCAGGGTGCCCTGCATGCGGATATGGTCCTCGGGCGAGATGTCCTGGGCCGTGCGGAAGATCTCCTGCCAGTGGACAGGGATCTCGTCGTGGCCGATGACCGAGCCGCTCCTGGCCACCTTTTCCATCAGTTCATCGGAATAGAACCCCTCCCTGCGGGCCACGGCCTCGAAGTGGCGGTTGACCATCAGGAAGCGGTCATTGTCCATGACGTTTTTCTCCATGACGATGGAGAAGTAGGGCTCGCAGCCCGAGGCGCAGTCGGCGATCATGGAGACCGTGCCCGTGGGCTGGATCGAGGTCAGGGCGGCGTTGCGGCGGGCCGGGTAGTCGTTGTAGTGCGGATCATAGGCCGGAAAGGGACCCTTGCGGCCGGCGAGCGCAATGGAGGCCTTCTCGGCCTCGCTGCGAATGAAGCGCATGACCGTGGCCGCGGCCTCACGCCCCTCCTCGCTGGCATAGGGCAGCTCCATCTGGATGAGCATGTCGTGCAGGCCCATGATCCCGAGCCCGATCTTGCGGGTCTTCTGGGTCATCTCGGCGATCTCGGGGATGGGGAAACGGTTGCAGTCAATGACATTGTCCAGGAAGCGCACGGCCAGGTGAACGGTACGTTCCAGCCGCTGCCAGTCCATCTCGCCGTCGGCCACATACCGGCCCAGGTTGATGGACCCCAGGTTGCACGACTCGTAGGGCAGCAGCCACTGTTCGCCGCAGGGGTTGGTGGCCTCGAACTCGCCGAGCTGCGGCGTGGCGTTGTCCCGGTTGGCGGCATCAATGAACAGTACGCCGGGCTCGCCGTTGCTCCAGGCGCCCTCGACGATGCGCTCAAAGACCTCGCCGGCGCGCAGGGTGCGGAGGACCCGGCCGTTGGAGGGATCCACCAGGTCATATTCGCGGTCTTCCTTCACCGCGGCCATGAACTCGTCGGTGATGGCGACACTGAAGTTGAAGTTGTTGAAGCGGTGCTGGTCGGCCTTGGCGGCTATGAAGTCCAGGATATCGGGGTGATCGACCCGCAGGACCCCCATGTTGGCGCCGCGGCGCTTGCCGCCCTGCTTGATGGTCTCGGTGGCGGCGTCAAAGACGGCGGCAAAGCTCAAGGGGCCGGAGGCCACGCCCTGGGTCGACTGGACAGCCGAATTCTTGGGCCGCAGCCGGGAAAAGGAATAGCCGGTACCGCCGCCGGTCTTGTGGACCAGGGCGCCGTTGCGGATGGAGGTGAAGATGCCGTCCATGGAGTCTTCCACCGGCAGCACGAAACAGGCGGACAACTGGCCCAGGTCCGTGCCCGCGTTCATCAGGCAGGGCGAGTTGGGCAGGAAGTCCAGGTGGTAGATCATGTTGAAGAAATGATCGCGCAGGGACCGGTAGTCGTCATCGTCCCGGTCGACAAAGGCGATGGCATCGGCGACCCGGCGGCAGAGGGTCTCCCAGTCCTCCAGCGGTCTGCCTTTCCTGTCCTTCAGGTAGTAGCGGCGCTTGAGGACGGTCTCGGCCGTGTCGGTCAGTTTCGGTCGTGCCATGTCTTTTGTCATCTTCTCCCCTCACTGATGCTCTTGATCTGTTGACACCGCATTGTCAGAAAACAGAGGACAGGTGCCGGACCGGGTACTGCAGGACCACTCCTGCCCGGAGGTCCTCTTGACAGCATGAATGTATATATCACAACATATGGGGTGCATCAAGGCCAATGTGCGCCACATGTTGTATTTTTAACTGGTCCGGCAAAATATCAGACTTTCAACCAGATCAGACGCCGGGGAGGAAATCCGCCCCCCTGCCGGGGGAGGATATGGGGGACAGGGACGGCCGGGAGCAGGGAAATCATTGCGCCCCGGCAGCGGGAGGGATACAATCGGTGCGCAAAACGTCTGTCAGGTCAGACCGGCACGCGGTGCGTGTCCGGCAGGGCCACAATAATCATGGAGAACTGTCATGGAAACAACCTGCCTGAGCTGTAAATTCTACAAGGTGGAGGACGCCGTCAGCGGTGTCTGCCGCGTGCTGGTCAAGGAGACCGGCAACCGGGACGCCGAACGCCCCATGGTCCGGGCCGACGGGGCCTGCGACAAGTGGGTGGACAGCGGCCAGCAGTACTACATCCGCCTGGGCTGGATCAGGTCCCAGCAGGCCACGGCCGGGGAGCCCGGACAATAAGCGGGCAAGAGGGTCGGGTCAGTTTGCGGCCGCAGCCGGCTCCCTGCGGACGAGCTGCCGCCGCAGGGCGGCCGCGTCGGTCACCGGCAGGCGGCAGGTAAAGTTCTCGCAGACATGGGCCGTGGCACGGTTGCCCTCCATGTGCACCCCCTTGAGAAAGGGCAGGCCCCGCGAGAGCAGTTCCTGGTTTTCCGCGCCATCGGCCAGGAGCAGGACCAGGTCCGGATCATAGACGGTAAAGACCGTGGCCATCAGCTCCCGGGTGTCGGCACTGCCCCTGTGGCCGGCGATCACCACCTGCCGCGGTTCGCCGCCGCTGCGGTCCAGCGCGCAGAGCATGGCCACCAGGGCGGCCGGGTGGCTGTTCAGGCGGCTGCTGAAGGACTCCACGGTGGCAAGCGCCATGGTCCGCCACTCCTGGTTGCCGGTCAGGTCTGCCAGGCGGAGCAGGTTCATGGCCGCCACCGAGTTGGGCGCTGGCTCGGCACCGTCATAGTCGGCACTGAGCCGGAGGGGAACGCCGTCCGCGGCCACGCTATCAAAGAACCTGCCCCCCTCCCGGAACAGGCGGATCATGCTCCGGGTCAGCAGAACGGCCCGCTGCAGCAGCTCCGGCTCCTGTTGCACACGGTAGAGCTCCAGCAGGCCGGAGACCAGGAAGGCATAGTCGTCGAGCTGGCCGGCCACCCCGGCATTGCCGGCACGGTAGCGGCGAAGGAGGGTACCCTTTTCCGGGTCGAACAGGTGGGCCTGGATGAAATCCGCGGCCCGGGCGGCGCTCTCGACCAGGTCCGGCCGCCGCAGGATCGCGCCGCCCCGGGCCAGGGCCCCGATCATCAGGCCGTTCCAGGCCGTGATCACCTTGTCGTCCAGGTGCGGCCGCACCCGCTCCTCCCGCCTTGCCAGCAACTTCGCCCGCGCCTGCTCCAGTTCCCTGCCGAGCGTGACCTCGTCCACTGCAAACCGGGCAGCGGCCTCCCTGTCGGTGTGGCGCCGGTAGAGGATATTCCGTCCCTTGAACTCCTGCCGCGGGTCCACGGGGACATTACCGTCAAAACGGACACCGTAGCAGTAGTTGAACAGCTCCGCCCTCCTGGCGCCCAGGGTGCGGACGATATCCTCCTCTGTCCATAGATAGTACAGTCCCTCGCCATGGCCGCCGGCATGGTAGGGATCGTCGCTGTCCGCATCCTCTGCCGAGTAGAAGCCGCCGTCCGGATCCTGCAGCCTTGCCTGGACATAGTGAAAGATCTCCGCGGCAACATCACCGTACCGGTTGTCTCCCGTGATCAGCAGGGCATCAAGATAGGCAGAGGCGAGCTGGGCCTGGTCATAGAGCATCTTCTCGAAATGGGGCACCCGCCAGGCCCGGTCCACGGCATAGCGGTGGAAGCCGCCCCCCAGGTGGTCGCGGATGCCGCCGCGGGCCATGGCGTCGAGCGTGGCCAGGGTCATGTGCAGCCCTCTCCCGTCGCCGGTGCGCAGCCAGTAACGGAGCAGAAAATCAAAGACCACCGGCCGGGGAAACTTGGGCGCCTGGCCGAAACCGCCCTGCCCGGCGTCAAACATCTGCTGCAGGGAGGCAAAGGCCTTCTGCTGCACATCGTTTTCTATCTTCCCTGTCTCCGGCCCGCTCTCCACGTCAATGGCCCGGATCAACTGCGCGGCCGTGCGCTCCAGCTCGTCGCGCCGTCCCTGCCAGGCCCGGTGCACGGCCCGGAGGATATCCGTGAAGCCGGGACGGCCCTGTTGTCCCCGGGGCGGGATATAGGTGGCCCCCCAGAAGGGGCGGCCATCGGGAAAGAGAAAGACCGACAGGGGCCAGCCGCCGGAACCGTTCAGGGCCTGGACCGCGGCCATGTAGACCTGGTCGATGTCGGGGCGTTCCTCCCGGTCCACCTTGATGCAGACAAACCAGCGGTTGAGCAGCCCGGCGATCTCCGGGTCCTCGAAAGACTCATGGGCCATGACATGGCACCAGTGACAGGTGGAGTAGCCGATGGAAAGAAAGATGGGCCGGTCCTCCTTCCGGGCCAGGGCAAGGGCCTCCTCGCCCCAGGGATACCAGTCCACGGGCTGGTGGGCGTGCTGGAGAAGGTAGGGACTCTGTTCTTGGATCAGCCGGTTGGTATGCATCTGCTTCTGCGGCCTCCTGCCGGATGGGATACCAGTGGCCGCGACAGTGCCGGCGGCAAGGATAAGGGTGAACAAGCAGGCCAGCAGCCAGGGCCGAATCATGGCCGGGTTCCGCTTCATGGCAGCTCCCTGGCGCCCGGGTCATCCCGGCTGGGCCGGGCCTCGCTGCGCACAGAAGGGACGAGGCCGGCTCCTTTCATCCCGTATTGCTGCACTGCACGGCCCCACCCCTGGTTGTGTTGACAGATTATCGCCTGACGATCCTGATGTTTTTGCTGAGCGTGACCACTCCCAAAACGAGCACATAGAGAAAAAGAGACGGGAAAAGCAGGAAAATGACCACAACACTCGAATAGAACAAGACCACCTTGATGAGGCCCCTCTTCCTGGCCCTCTCCAGACGTTCCGCAACCTCGTCTGATTTTGCCTTCACCAGCGCGGACGACCAGCCAGAGCACGCACCATCGTCCGGGATGTTCTGTTGCCGCAGCCCCCTTCGGCACTCGGCGGCAAGCTCCTCGAGAGCAATGGCCCTGATCCGGTCGGGTTCAAGCCGACCGGCAAGAACCTGATACTGATGGTTCACCTTGAGGAATTCAGGCCAGCCCGCATGAATCACCCAGCCCACATACACAAGGCAGCAGACCAGGTAGATACGCTTCCAGTGCCGGAATATCCTTTTGATGGATGGAACCATACGGCCTTACCAGTGTAGAGTAGAGCGCTGCCAACAACGGCTTTCAACGACTATGCCGCGCCGCATGAACCTCCCGTCAATCTCTACTGTTCGCTTTCTATTATTTTCATTAGAGCCGCAAAGCCATACACTGCCGGCTTTCGTCCTCTAGCCGGTGCAACCATTTTTACTATGTTGTGCTCCATGAGTTTTTTGAGCACCCTGGCTGCATGCGGCTTGGATAAACCGGATGCTTCTGTAAAATAGGGAGTTTGAAACATTATTTTCGAAAATAGAAAATCTTGAATGCGAATCGAAGATTTTGTTTTCGCAACCTGCAAAATAGTGTCCTTCATTTTCTCGTATAAATCGGCAACCTGTTTGGCACGCTCTGTATTGACTTCAGCTTGAACAGTTACTGCCAGGAGAAAATACTCTATCCAGTCATTCCATGCTCCCCTCTCCGTTATATTACACAACTTCTGATAATATTCCTTTCTGTTTTTCTCGAAAAATTCACTAACATATAGCGATGGATACTTGAGCAATCCTTTTTCTTTCAAAAACAAAGGAATTATGATTCTTCCGACCCTGCCGTTACCATCCAGAAAAGGATGGATAATTTCAAATTGGGCATGAACAATGGCCAACTGAACAAGCCGATCCTTTTCTTCGTAGTGACAATATTTCTCCCAATTCGATAGATGCCTGAGCAAATTTTCCGGGGATGGAGGAACATATGAGGCCATTTCAATGCTGGAACCTGGCGGACCAATCCAATTCTGAATTTTTCTGAATTCACCCCTCGCCTTGTTCTCGCCCCTGACACCCTGCAATACAATGCTATGAATCTCCCTGATAAGATTCAAGCAGATAGGGCGCCTGGCCAATTCTGCCTCAGCATACTTCAGCGCATCTCGATAATTTATAACCTCTTCTATATCATGATAGCTTTCTTTGATTCTTTTTGGGACAGCTTCATACTCAAGTAGTTAGTGTATCATTCTTTCTGTAAATTCTGAGGAGGCGAGTTGCCAAAAGCAGGTCACTGCTTATCCTTTC
>WFUT01000184.1 GCA_015484845.1 Desulfobulbaceae bacterium | reverse complement strand
GTTTAGGGGAGGGCCTGGAGGGTGGTTGCTCTTGTTGCACCGCTCTGCGGTGCAACACCTCACCAGGCGCTCTGCGCCATTTGCGTAATGCTCCCGTTGTCAGTTTGCAGTAGTGAGGAGCTGAAAACTGCCAACTCGATACCTGATAACTCAGACCGTCTTGTGTCCAATTATCATGTAATATCTTGAGATATCTATATACTACAAATAGGTTGTCATACTATTTAACGAGGTCTGGATGACAGGCATCAATTCGAAGACCATCCCGGTGCAGGGATGCACGGTGCATTATCTCGAGGCTGGTCCTGCCGGGGGCAGGGACGTCGTCCTGCTGCACGGCATGAAGTTTCAGGCCGCGACCTGGCAGGAGCTGGGCACCCTGGACCGCCTGGCCGCGGCAGGGTTCCATGGCGTTGCCCTGGACATGCCGGGGTTCGGCGAGTCACCGGCCTGCGCGCTGCCGGACGATGAGGTGCTGGCCGGGGTGATCACCGGCCTTGGCCTGGAGCGGCCCATCCTGGTGGGGCCGTCCATGGGCGGCCGCATTGCCCTGGAGTTTGCCCTCGATCACCCGGATGTGGCCGGCGGCCTGGTCCTGGTCGGCGCCGTGGGCGTGGAGGAGAACCGGGACCGGCTGGCGCGGATCAAGCTGCCGACCCTCATCGTCTGGGGTGGCGAGGACGCGGTCTCACCCATTGCCAACAGCGATATCCTGGCCACGGAGATTGCCGGTGCCAGGAAAATGGTCATTGACGGCGCACCCCATCCCTGTTATCTGGATAAACCTGACATCTGGCATACGGCCCTGGTCGATTTTCTGAGCAGCCTGCGGTGAAACGGGCATGGGCGTCGTCAGGCCATGCCGTAACCGTTCACCCAGGCTCCCTGGCGATCAGGGCGACCGACGCCGTAACCGGGCCCGCCGGCCCGGCCCGGCGCGCAAGATCGCCATCCGCGCAGCCCGCAGCCAACCGCAACCCTCACCAGTCACAGCATGGGAAAAACACTTATCATCGCCGAGAAGCCGAGCGTTGCCGCTGATATCGTCAAGGCCCTTCCCGGCAGGTTCAAGAAGAGCAAGACCCATTACGAGAGCGACGACTACATTGTTTCCTATGCCATAGGTCACCTGGTCTCCATCGCCTATCCCGAGGAGGTCGATCCCCGCTTCCAGAAATGGAGCCTGGACAACCTGCCCATCCTGCCGGAGAAATTTCCCCTCACCGTGCTGCCCGGCACCAAGAGCCAGTACAACGCCCTCAGCAAGCTGATCCGCCGCCGCGATGTCTCGGTGATCGTCAATGGCTGCGACGCGGGCCGCGAGGGTGAACTGATCTTCAAGTACATCCTGCGGATGGCTGCCACCCGTTCCGTGGCCGGCAAGGCGGTGCGCAGGCTCTGGCTGCAGTCCATGACCATGGACGCCATCCGCGAGGGGCTGGCCCGTCTCCGCGACGACGCCGAGATGAAGCCCCTGGAGGACACGGCCCTGTGCCGGTCCGAGGCCGACTGGCTGATCGGCATCAACGCCACCCGGGCCCTGACCTGCTACAACTCCCGGCACGGCGGCTTCCGCAAGACGCCCTGCGGCCGGGTCCAGACCCCGACCCTCTCCATGCTGGTGACGCGGGAGGCGGAACGGCGCAGTTTCCAGCCCACCACCTACTGGGAGCTGCACGCGGACTTTGCCTGTGGTGCTGTCCGCTACCAGGGCGTCTGGATCGACCCGCAGTTCAAAAAGGATCCGGCGAATCCCCATGCCCGCCAGAACCGGATCTGGGAGCAGGAAAAGGCCGCCGCCATCAGGGAGCGCTGCACCGGCAGGGAGGCGCGGGTCGAGGAGACCAGCAAGAAGACCACCAAGGGTTCGCCACCGCTCTACGACCTGACCCTGCTCCAGCGCGAGGCCAACTCCAGGTTCGGTTTCTCGGCCAAGAACACCCTGGCCCTGGCCCAGGCCCTCTACGAGCGGCACAAGCTGATCACCTATCCGCGTACCGACAGCCGCTGCCTGCCCGAGGACTACCTGCCCACGGTGAAGAAGGTGGTCGGGCAGCAGCAGAAGTGGCGTTTCGGCCGCTTCGCTGCCGAGGCCCTGGAGAAGAACTACCTGAAAAAAAGCAAGCGGATCTTCAACAACAAGAAGATCAGCGACCACTTTGCCATCATCCCCACCGAGGTCCTGCCCGGCAACCTCTCCGAGCCGGAACAGAAGATCTACCAGATGATCGTGCAGCGGTTCCTGGCTGTCTTCTTTCCGCCGGCCGTGTTCCATAACACGCGCCGGCTCTCCATTGTCGAGGGCGAGACCTTTCTCACCGAGGGCAAGATCCTGGTGGAGCCCGGCTGGAAGGCGATCTACGGCAGCACGGCCGGCGGCGGTGACGACAAGACCCTGCAGGCCCTGCCCGCGGACACGCCGGTTGTCTGCGAGGAGATCGAGCAGCAGGAGCACCAGACCAAGCCGCCGCCCAGGTTCACCGAGGCCACGCTGCTCTCGGCCATGGAGCACTCGGGCAAGCTGATCGACGACGAGGAGCTGGCCGAGGCCATGAAGGAACGCGGCCTGGGCACGCCGGCCACCAGGGCGGCGATCATTGAAAAGCTGCTCAATGAAAAGTACATTGTCCGCGAGCACAGGGAACTGGTGCCCACCGGCAAGGCCTTTGAGCTGCTCTCCCTGCTCCGGGCCCGCGACATCGATGTCCTGGCCTCGCCCGAGCTGACCGGCGAGTGGGAGTACAAGCTCAACCAGATCCTCAAGGGCAGCATGACCCGGGAACACTTCATGGCCGAGATCCGGGACATGACCAGGACCATTGTCGAGAAGGTGAAGCAGGGCGGCGGTTCGGTGCGCACCGAGGCCGCCTTCTCGCCCGTGGACGGTGAAAAGTTCTACGAGACCGCGGCGGCCTACGAGTCCGAGGACAGGAAGCTGATGATCCGCAAGGTCCTGGGCGGCCGCGTCATGGACGAGTCCGAGGTGGTGGACCTGATCCGGGGCAGGACCGTGGGGCCGTTCAGCGATTTCCGCTCCAAGCGGGGCAAGCCCTTCACCGCCTCGGTGCGGATCACCGACTCCAAGGTGGAATTCCTGTTTGCCGACTCCACCGCTGAACTGGACCTGGACGAGATCCGCAAACAGGAGCCGCTCGGTCTCTCGCCCATCGACAAGACCAGGGTCTACGAGACACCGGTGGCCTACATGTCCGAGTCCGCGCTTGCCGGTGACCGGGAAAAGGGGTTGCGCATCGGCAAGGTGATCCTGGGCCGCCGCATTGATCGCGAGCACATCGAACAGTTGCTGCGGGACGGCAGGACCGAGCTGATCAACGGTTTTATCTCCAGGAAGAAGCGGCCCTTTGACGCCTACCTGCTCCTGGATGACAAGGGCAAGCTGACCTTCGAGTTCCCGCCGCGCAGGAAGAAGGGGGGCAAGGCCAGGGCTGCCAACAGCTAGCATCGGCCCCTCCTGCCGACCCTTCCCCTCCATCCGGTCCTTTCGGGCCACGAGAGTGTTATGAGAAAACTGAAAAACGAGTATGACCAGAAAAGCGGCCGCGAACTGGCCGCCATCTGCACCAGGGTGGCCCTGGACACCAAGGCCATGGACCTGCTGGTGCTCGACGTGCGGGGCCTGGCCTCGTTCACCGACTATTTCGTGATCATGAGCGGCCGTTCCGCCCGGCACGTTCAGGGGCTGGCCGAGGCCATCGAGGGTGAGCTGCGCTCCAAGCGGGTCAGCAGCAAGCACAGTGAGGGACTGCGGGAGGGACTCTGGGTCCTGCTCGACTTTGGCGACGTGGTGGTGCACATCTTCTACCACGAGACACGGACATTCTATGACCTGGAAGGGCTGTGGCACGACGCGCCGCGCCTGGACGCGGAAGAACTGCTGGCCGAACTCCCCGCAGAACCGGCCACGAGGAAGGAGTCATGAAGGAAAACAGACAGAACACACCGCTTTTGCTGGCAATCCTCGATGGCTGGGGCGTTGGCGAAGAGAACGAGACCAATGCCGTCTATGTGGCCCGCACCCCCAACATGGACCGCTGGAGCCGGGACTGTCCGGCCACCACCCTGGTGGCCCACAACGGCCTTGTCGGGCTGCCCGAGGGGCAGATGGGCAACTCCGAGGTGGGGCATCTCAACATCGGCGCCGGCCGCATCGTCTACCAGGATTTCACCCGCATCAACCGGGCCATCGAGACGGGCGAGTTCTTTACCAACCCGGTCCTCAACCAGGTCATGCAGGGGGTGAAGGCCGCGGGCCGGCGGCTGCACTTCCTGGGCCTGCTCTCCGACGGCGGGGTGCATTCCCACATCGATCACCTGGTGGCCCTGCTCGAGATGGCCGACCGGCATAGCATCGACGGCGTCTTTGTCCACGCCTTCATGGATGGCCGCGACACGCCGCCCTCCAGCGGGGCCGGCTACATGCGCCGGCTCCTGGAGGCCATGGCGCGGATCGGCCGGGGCCGGGTGGCCACGGTGAGCGGCCGTTACTGGGCCATGGACCGGGACCGGCGCTGGGACCGGGTGGAAAAGGCCTGGGATGCCATGGTCGCGGGCAGGGGTGTGACGGCCAGCGAGCCGGTGGCCGCGGTGGAGGATGCCTACGGCCGCGGCGAGACCGACGAGTTCATCAAGCCCACGGTCCTGCTGGGCCCGGACAAGTCCCCGGTGGCCACGGTGGAGGACGGCGACGCCATCATCTTTTTCAACTTCCGGGCCGACCGGGCCAGGGAACTCTGCCACGCCTTCACGGACCGGGATTTTTCCGGCTTTGATGTCGCCGACCGGCCCCGGATCATGGAGCTGGTCACCATGACCGAGTATGACCGGGATTTTGACCTGCCCATCGCCTTCCCGCCCGTGGAGCTGAAACACATCCTGGGCGAGGAGCTGAGCCTGCACGGCCTGCGCCAGCTCCGCATCGCCGAGACCGAGAAGTACGCCCACGTGACCTATTTTTTCAACGGCGGCCGCGAGGAGCCCTTTGCCGGCGAGGACCGGATCCTGATCGATTCGCCGCGCGACGTGGCCACCTATGACCTGAAGCCGGAGATGAGCGCCGAGGAGATCACCGACCGGCTGCTCGCCGTGCTCCGGGAAAAGGAGGAGGCCGGCACGCCCTATGACGTGGTGATCCTCAACTTTGCCAACGGCGACATGGTGGGGCACACCGGGGTCATGGCGGCGGCGGTCCGGGCCTGCGAGACCGTGGACCAATGCCTGGGCCGGATACGGGAGTTCATGAAGGTGCGCAACGGGGTCATGCTGATCACCGCCGACCATGGCAATGCCGAGAAGATGCGGGACCCGGAGACCGGCGAGCCCTACACCGCCCATACCCTGAACCCGGTTCCCCTGATCCTGCTGGCGGACCGGTACAGGAAAGAACAGTGCCGCCTGCGCGACGGCGGCGCGCTCAAGGATATCGCCCCCACCATCCTGGCCCTGCTCGGCCTGCCCAAGCCGGCCGAGATGGAGGGGGAAAACCTGCTGGAATGCTGAACAGGCGGGGAGAGAGGTCCTCTCCCGGCCATTTTGACAAGGTGCCAACCAATGCGATACATCAGCACACGGGGCGGTGTCGAGCCCATGCCCTTCATGGACGCGGTGATGACCGGCCTGGCCCGCGACGGCGGCCTGATCCTGCCCGAGTCCCTGCCGACCATCGACACCGGGAAACTGGAGAGCTGGCGCAACCTGCCCTACCTGTACCTGGCCATGGAGATCCTGGGGCTGTTCATCGACGACATGTCGAAGAACGACATCGAGGCCCTGGTGGAGGCATCCTATGCCTCTTTTTCCCACCCCCAGGTAACACCGGTGCGCAAGGTGGGCGAGCTCTATATCCTGGAGCTGTTCCACGGTCCGACCCTGGCCTTCAAGGATGTGGCCCTGCAGCTCCTGGGCAACCTGTTCGAGTACCGGCTGCAGCGGACCGGCTCCTTCATGAACATCGTCGGCGCCACCTCGGGCGATACCGGCAGCGCCGCTATCCACGGCGTGCGCGGCAAGGAGGGGATCAACATCTTCATCCTCCATCCGCACGGCCGCACCAGTCCCATCCAGGCCCTGCAGATGACCACGGT
Source organism: Desulfobulbaceae bacterium (assembly GCA_015484845.1). Lineage (GTDB taxonomy): Bacteria > Desulfobacterota > Desulfobulbia > Desulfobulbales > Desulfobulbaceae > DRKI01. The sequence goes on along the minus strand of WFUT01000184.1, from coordinate 1,755 downwards.
CCTGGACGCCAATGTCTTCAACATCGCCATCCGCGGCACCTTTGACGACGGCCAGGCCATTGTCAAGGAGCTGTTCAACGACCTGGACTTCCGGGACACCTACCACCTGGGCGCCATCAACTCCATCAACTGGGCCCGGGTCCTGGCCCAGGTGGTCTACTATGTCTTCAGCTTCCTCAAGCTGCGCCGCGCCGGCTTTGACTCGGTGGACTTTGCCGTGCCCACGGGCAACTTCGGTGATATCTTTGCCGGCTTTGTCGCCAGGCGGCTGTTGCCCCCGGGGTGCATCAACCGGCTGATCCTGGCCACCAATGAAAACGACATCCTGACCCGGTTCGTCAACCAGGGCGACTATTCCACGGCCGCGGTGCGGCCCACCTCCAGCCCGTCCATGGATATCCAGGTGGCCTCCAACTTCGAGCGCTACCTCTATTACCTGCGCGACGGGGACACCGCCCGGGTCCGCGCCGACATGGAGGGATTCGCCGCCAGCGGCCGGCTCGACCTGTCGGCCCTGCGCGAACGGGTGGCCCGCGACTTCGCCTCCACCTCGGTCTCCGAGGAGCAGACCCTGGCCACCATTGCCGATGTGTACGAAGAGCATGGCTACCTGCTCGATCCGCACTCCGCGGTCGGTGTCTGTGCCGCCCGCGAGCTGGCCGGCGAGCGGCCGGTGATCTGCCTGGCCACGGCCCACCCGGCCAAGTTCGGCGATGCGGTCAGAAAGGCCACCGGCAGGGAGGTGGAACTGCCGCCGGCCCTGGCCGGCCTGGAGGAGCGGCAGAGCCGCTGCCAGATCCTGGACGCCGACACGGCCACGGTGAAGGACTATGTGCGCCAGCACGCCCTCACCAGCCGTCACTGAGATGGAGCAGTACCGGCGGCGGGTGGAGGAGGCGGTGGACTTCCTGCGCCGCCGGCTGCCCGTGCGGCCCGGCATCCTGATCCAGCTCGGCACCGGCCTGGGCGGCCTGGTGGAGGCCATGGAGGAGCCCCTGGTCATTGCCTACGCCGATATCCCGAACTTTCCCGCCCCCACCGTGACCAGTCACCAGGGCAACCTGGTCTGCGGCCTGCTGGGCGACCGGCCCGTGGCCGTGCTCCAGGGCCGGTTGCACTGCTACGAGGGATACCCGGCCCGGGAGGTCGCCTTCCCGGTCCGCGTCCTTTCGCTGCTCGGCGTGGAGAACGCCATCATCACCAATGCCAGCGGCGGCCTGGACCGTTGCTTCCGGCCCGGCACCATCATGGTCCTGCGCGACCATATCAACCTGCTGGGCGACAACCCCCTGCGCGGGCCCAATATCGATGCCTGGGGCGAGCGGTTCCCCGATCTCTCCCGTCCCTACGACCGGCGGCTGCAGGAGATCGCCCTGGCCGCGGCCCGGGACCTGGGCATGGACGAGGTGACAGGCGGCACCTATGTCGGCATCCCCGGCCCCAGCCTGGAGACCCCGGCCGAGACCCGGTTTCTGCGCATGATCGGCGGCGATGCCGTGGGCATGTCGTCCATCCCCGAGATCCTGGTCGCCATCCATGCCGGCCTGCGGGTCCTGGGGTTGTCGGTGGTGGCCAATGTCAATGATCCCGATGCCATGCAGCCCATCCTGCTCGACGAGATCGTGCAGGCGGCCGAAAAGGCCGGGCCGCGCCTGGCCGGGTTGATCCGGGAGATCATCGCGAGGATGGAACAGTGACAGAGAAGAGGGCAGACCTGGTCCTGACCGGCAGGTACCTTGTCACCATGGACAGCCG
>WFUT01000183.1 GCA_015484845.1 Desulfobulbaceae bacterium | reverse complement strand
TCGAGGCGGCCCGGGCCGGCGAAGCGGGCAAGGGATTCGCGGTGGTGGCCAACGAGATCAAGGAGCTGGCCAAGCAGACAGCCGAGGCCACCCAGGAGATCCGCAAACAGATCGAGACCATCCAGGGCTCCACCAGCGAGACCGTGGACGAGATCAAGGAGATCACCAGCGTCATCAACCAGGTCAACGCCATTGTCAGTGAGATCACCACGGCCATTGACGAACAGGCGTCCACCACGGCCGAGATCTCGGAAAACGTGGTGCAGGCGGCGCAGGGAATCAGCGAGGTCAACGAGAACGTGGCCCAGAGCTCGGCGGTATCAAGCGAGATTGCCGGCAATATCAGCGAGGTGAGCGAGATCGCCAGGGGATTGTCGCAACAGGGACAGCGGGTCAATGATTCGGCCAGGGACCTGAAGGAGATCATCGGCAAGCTCGAGTCCATGGTCCGCCGCTTCAAGGTGCACTGAGCGAAAAAAAAAACGATCACCCGGCGGCAGTGCCGGGTGATCGTCTGTAAAGAGAGGGATTCTTTTCTCCCGACCGGGAGAAAGGGGCTCATCAGCCGCAGGAATCGGCGTCGTTGGGATCATAAGTCCAGTCGCCGTTGCGGTAGAGGTAGTCGTTGACCATCTGCAGTTCCTCCTCGCTCAGCACATCCCATGACCCGTCGCGGGCACACTTGGCGCGGCGCCTGGCAAAGATGGAATTCCAGGCCTTGGAGGTATAGGACTCGGTCCAGAGAAAGGGGGCGCCCTTGTCGTTGTTCCTGGTATGACAGCGCTTGCAGACCTCGCGGAACTTCTTGCCACCGATACCCCATGGCTCCGAGTTCCAGTCCAGCTTGCCCCGGTCGAGCTGCCGGCACATCTTGGTGCGCGGGTCGTACCGCTTCCTCGGTCGCGCCTCTGCCCGGTCGATACCGCACCAGGCGACGAGCAGCAGGCCGGCCACCGCCACCAGTGCCATTTTTTTCATCAGCATACTACCTCCTTGAACAATGTCTCTGCGCATGCGGCCATACCGCTTTCTTGACACTTTCCTCTCTATTGTATGGTATCATTGTAGAGAAAACCTCCCGGGGAGAGAAGTGTCACAAACGACAACAAGCAGGTTGATATCGTCATGAATCCAGATTCCATCCGGCCCCACATCGGCATCCTGGCCCTGGACGGTGTCCTGGCCGGCACAGTGAGCGGGCCCCAGGATATCTTCTCCCTGAGCGGCGTGCTCTGGCAGCAGCTCCACGGCGACGAACCGGCACCGGACTTCACGGTCAAGGTTCTCACTCCGGACGGACAACCGGTCCGTGCCTGCAACTCTCTGCTCCTGACACCGCATGCCGGTGCCCACGAGGTCCGGCCCGATGTCATCGTTCTGCCGGCGATCATGGATATCGACGCCACCCTGGAGAGGAACAGGGGCGTGCTGGACTGGCTGCGCGCGGCCCACGAGCGGGGCTGCATCCTGGCCGCCATCTGCTCCGGGGCCCTGCTGCTGGCCGAGACCGGCCTGCTGGATTCCAGGGAGGCCACCACCCACTGGGCCCTGGTTGCCGAATTCAGGAAACGGTATCCCGCGGTGCTGCTCAGGCCGGACGAGCTGATAACAGACAACGACAACCTGGTCTGCTCCGGGGCCTACAGCAGCTACCTCGACCTGGTCGTCCACCTGATCGAAAAACTCTGCGGCCGGCAGGAGGCGCTGCGGGCCTCCAAGCTCTTTCTCCACGACCCGGGCCGGCGCTCGCAGGCGCCCTACTCGGTCTTTGCCGGCCGGCACGATCACGGCGACCGGCAGGTCCTGGCCATCCAGGAGGAACTGGAGAACAACCTGGACCACAGCTTCAGCTTTGACGAGCTGGCGCGCAGCCACGGCATGGGCAGGCGGACCATGGAGAGACACTTCAAGGAGGCCACCGGCCTCACCCCACTGGCCTACCTGCAGCGGCTGCGGGTGGAAAAGGCCAAGCAGCTCCTGGAGACGGGCACGGCGAGCTTTGACGAGATCAGCTACCAGGTGGGCTACCAGGACAACTCCTTTTTCCGCAAACTCTTTGTCAAGTACACCAGCCTCCTGCCGGGCGAGTACCGGGCCCGCTTCTCCTGCCGCGGCCGGCAGCAGGTGTAGCCAACATCCTGCAGCGGCAGACAGGCCCGGATCCGGGTGCGGGTTGGCCGGTCACGACGCCCCCGGACGCCGCTCCGGATCGAGGGCCCCGCGCACGGCCTGGCCGAGGCGGGACAGGGTATAGGGCTTTCTGACAAAATCCGCCGCTCCCAGGCGCAGGGCCGCCTCGATGTCGGCATGCTCGGCAAAACCGGAGACAATGACCGCCTTCTGGCCCGGCACCATGCGCAGCATCTTCCGAAAGGTCTCAAGGCCGCTCATGCCCGGCGCCATGACCATGTCCAGCAGCACCAGGTCAAAGTTTCGCCCGTGCAGGCGGGCCAGGGCCTCCTGTCCCGAGGCCGCGGTCTCGACCCGGTAGCCCAGGGAATCGAGCATGGCCGAGGCGATCTCGCGCTGGCCGGGTTCGTCGTCAACCACCAGGACGCTCTCGCCCCGGCCCTGCGGACCGGCCCCGTCCGCATCGTCCGGTGAACGCTCCTCTTCCTGCTCGGTGACCGGGAAAAAAAGGAGAAACTCGGTGCCCTGCTCACTGCTCCTGACAGTCACCGTGCCGCCGTGGTCCTGCATGGTGTTCCAGACAATGGCCAGGCCCAGGCCGGTGCCGCTGATCCCCATGACCTTGGTGGAGTAGAAGGGTTCGAAGATCCGCTTGCGGTCCTCCTCGGCGATACCCGGGCCGGTATCGGCGACACGAAGACAGACCCACTTACCGGGCCCTGGCG
>WFUT01000182.1 GCA_015484845.1 Desulfobulbaceae bacterium | reverse complement strand
GACCCGCTGCTGCCAGGCGGCTCTATTCTGCTTGACAGCCACGGCGTGGTCTTATTATAAGAATAAAATATGGGTACAGGATAACAGATAGATAATAATTATACAAGAAGAGGGGTCATGCAGATATTTAAAAAGAAAACACTGACCGGCCTTGCCCGGACCTGCGGTTGAGCGGCCAAAATCGGTCCGACGGCTCTGTCGGACGCGCTCGAGGGACTGCCGACTCCAACCGATCCCAACCTGCTGGTGGGCATCGAAACGGCGGACGATGCCGCGGTCTATCGCCTCAGCGACGAGATCGCCATGATCAACACGGTCGATTTCATCACCCCGCCGGTGGATGATCCCTACTGGTTCGGCCAGATCTCGGCCGCCAACTCGATCTCCGATATCTACTCCATGGGCGGCAGGCCGCTCACAGCCCTCAACCTGGTGATGTTTCCCTCCAGGCAGCTCGACATGGGCATCCTGAAAGAGATCCTGCGCGGCGGCCACGACAAGGTCGTGGAGGCGGGCGCCTGCCTGGTCGGCGGCCATACCGTGGACGATGAAGAGCCCAAGTACGGCCTCTCGGTCAGCGGCACCGTCCACCCGGACCGGATCATCACCAATGCCGGCGCCCGGCCCGGCGACGCCCTGGTCCTGACCAAGCCCCTGGGCTCAGGCGTGCTCTTCAACGCGGTCCGCTCGGGCAGGCTCGCCTTCACCGACCTGGAACGCGACGTCCTGCCCATGCTGGCCGCGCTCAACGGGCCGGCCATGGAGGTGGCGCTCCGCTTTGATCTCCATGCCTGCACCGACGTCACCGGGTTCGGTATCCTCGGCCACCTGCTCGAGGTGGCCCACGGCTGCGACGCCAGGGTCACTGTGGAATTCGACACACTCCCCTTCTATCCCCATGCCGCGGCCATGTACAGAAAGGGCGAGACCACGGGCAGCAACAAGGCCAACCGGGAGATGGTGGCCAGGCACAGGCTGGAAATCCGTCGTTCCCTCGACTCGGTGGAAGAGGAACTGCTCTACGATCCGCAGACCTCGGGCGGCCTCATCCTCGCCGTGCCGGATGGCCAGGCAGACGATCTTGTCTCGGCCCTGCACGAGGCCGGCGTGGCCACGGCGGTCAGGATCGGCGGCATCAGTGACGACGACGTGGGACTGAGCGTGGAATAGCCCTGATGTCGCTTGTGCTCATCACCGGCGGCCTGGGGATCCTCACCGGCTTCCTGTCCGGCCTGCTCGGTATCGGCGGCGGCATTATCATGGCGCCGCTGCTCCTCTACGTGCCACCCCTGTTCGGGATCACGCCCCTGCCGATGCAGACCGTGGCCGGCCTGACCATCGTCCAGGGGCTAGCCGCCTGCGTCTCCGGCGGCCTGACCCACCGGAGACATCACTTTCTCTCCGGCCGGCTCGTGGCCTGGATGGGGGTCACCCTGTTCGTCTCCTCTTTCACCGGCGGCGTCAGCGCACGCTTTACCGACAACAGCCACCTGCTCCTGGTGTTCGCTGTCATGGCCCTGATCGCCGCGGTACTCATTGTGCTGCCGAAAAAAAAGGAGCAAGAATACCCGGCCGTGGCCGGGTTGCATTTCAGCCGCCCGCGGGCCGTTGCGGTGGCCATGGCAGTCGGTTTCTCTGGTGGCCTGGTGGGCCAGGGCGGCTCCTTTATCCTCATCCCCCTGATGACCGTGTTCGTGAAGATCCCCACCCGCATCGCCATTGGCAGCAACCTGGCCATCGTCTTCCTCTCCACCCTGGCCGCCTTTCTCGGCAAGGCCCTGACCTCGCAGATTGCCTGGCCCCTCGCCCTGCCCATCCTGCTCACCGTGGTGCCGGCGGCCTTCCTGGGCGCCAGCCTCAGCCGCAGGGTGCCGGTGGACACCCTCCGCCTCATCCTTGCCATCTGCATCGCCCTGGCCGCTGTCCGGGTCGGCGCTGCGGCATTTACAGCATCGCTCTGACTACCGAAAAACCTCAAACCTGCGATTGGAATTCACTGATACTGCAAAAAAATTTTTTCTTCATTTTCGACGGGCAGGATTGAGGTGACCAGACAGCCACGGGCCATTCACCCCGTGCCATGCTGGCACAACACCGCGCCATTCTGGCAAGGTTCCAGGGACATATTCCGGCACGCTCCGACCGTAATCCTCGTTGAAGACTACTGGGGGTAGAACCCGCTGTCTATTATCTGGGGAATAGCGAGTTGTATTTCCCCCGCC
>WFUT01000181.1 GCA_015484845.1 Desulfobulbaceae bacterium | reverse complement strand
CCGCAGGCGACCCGCCCGCCCCCGGCCGCGTCCCGGCAGGTCACCGGCATCAGGGTCAGCTCGGCCGGGACAAACTCCTGCTCCCCGCCCCTGCCGGTGCCCCGTTTCTTCAGCTCCACCTCCAGGGTGATCCGTTTCCTGGTCGCCCGGCCCTCGGCCGCCTCACACTTGATGCTGCCGGGATCGGCCACCAGCATGGCAAAGGGATGGTCAAGGAGTTCACCCTCGCGGTAGCCCAGCAGGGAGTGCATCTGGCGGTTGGCAAAGCGGATCCTGCCGGTGCTGTCCAGGATAAAGATGCAGTCCGGTGAATGGTTGACCAGGAACCTGTGCAGCTGCTCCGAGACCTGCCGCTGCTGCAGCATCTTCCGGTTCTGCCGCCTGAGCTCCCGCTTCTGGAGACTGCTCTCGATGGCGGCCAGGACCTCGTCCGGGGCATAGGGTTTGCGGATAAAGTTGTCCGCGCCCCGGCGCAGGGTCCGCCTGACCGAGTCCCAGCGGCTGTCGACACTGATGATGATGATTCCCACGTCACCGTCCCGGGAACGGAGGCGGTCCAGCACCTGGTGGCCGTCCATGCCCGGCATCAGCAGGTCCAGCAGGACCAGGTCCGGGGCCTGTTCCTCCAGCAGCCGGACCGCCTCGGGGCCACCGGCCGCGGCAAGGCAGCAGTAACCCACCATCTCGAGCATGGCGATCAGGCTCTGCCGGAACCGCTCGTCATCGTCCACCACGAGGATCCGGGCCGGGCCGGATCCCGGCGGCGGCCCCGTACCGGCCTGGAGAAGGTGAAGAAGGCGCAGGGGATCCCGGGAGGGCTGCCGACGGGGATCTTTCCTGCTCTGCGACGGGGAGGTCATAAGGGGTGATTCTTCCCGGCAGGGCCGGGAGACTGGGATATGGACACGCGGGCAAATCCTCAAGGGGCGTTACTTCTCCGCACCATGGCAATCGTCGCCCAGCGGGCCCTGGCGAACGATGGCGCCTGCACAAAGCTGCGCACCCCGGATCACTTCCAACGAAGAGGCACGTAACGCCGTAAGGTTACGTCCCCCGTGACCAGCCCCGCAGGCAAAAGGCCTCTCTGTTCACCGGTGGCAATACCACAGGGTATCACGCGGACTGGCCGTCAACAACGACTCACTACTATCATGTCTCAGCGGCACTGTCAACGCAATAGCAGGAACTCATTGAATATTTCCAGACAGTCAACAGGGAGCCCGGGAGCCGGCCCCGGCAACAGCGCCATTGGCTCCCCCCGGAAGACGATCCCGGCCGCTTCGACCCGGGTCCCGGTCACCGGCCAGGCGGGCCGGCCTGTCCCCCCGGGACCGGCCGGGGCGCGGCCCGGGCGCCTGTCTTGTCCGCCCCTGTCTTCTCCTTCTGTCCGGGTGGGGCCGGCGCTGTCCGGAGCGGTGTCTCCACCGCCGGTGGCGTCGCCGGCTCCCCGCGCCACGGCAGCAGCCAGTAGGCGAGGATGGCGATGTCCACCAGGATGAAGAGGGTGAAAAGGACCAGGAGCAGGAAAAGCAACCTGCCCCTTCCCATTGGCTGCAGGTCATCGTCCGGTGGCTGCAGCGGCGGCCGGCTCTCTGGATTTTCTGACATTTTCATGTTGTGCCCTACCGGTGTTCTGCCCTGACAGCGCCTGATCGTCGCTGTCTCCCGTACAACACGTACCAGGCCTGACAGCACCCTTTCCCCTGCGGAAACAGAGGCCGGGGGATCGGGGCGCAGCTGCCGCCGTCCGGCTCCCCGAGCCGGTCCCGGCCCGCTGGCCGGCCAGGTCCCGGCCCCCTCCTAGCGAAACGGCGGCGCATACTGGATACCGCCGTGGTTCCACAGCCTGTTGAGCCCGCGTTCCATCTTCAGGGACGAATCCCTGCCCAGGTTGCGGGCAAAGACCTCGCCGTAGTTGCCCACTTGCCGGATGACCTGCCGGGCCCAGTCATCGGCCAGGCCGAGCCCCACGCCCTTGATGCCGGTAAGACCGAGCAGCCGCCTGATGGCCGGGTTGGACGAATCCCGCATGTCGGCCACGTTCTTCGACCCCACGCCCAGCTCCTCGGCGTCGATCATGGCAAAGATCGTCCAGCGCACGATATTGAACCAGCCATCGTCTCCCTGGCGGACCACCGGTCCCAGGGGTTCCCTGGCAATGACTTCCGGCAGGGTGACGACCTCGGCGGGCCGGGTCAGCCTGGCCCGCAGGCCGGGCAGGGTGGACAGGCGGTAGGGAAGCACATTGCAGCGGCCGGCCTCGAAGGCGCTGACCGCCTCTTCCCCGGACTTCACGGCCACGGCCCTGTAGTGCATACTGTTGCGGGCAAAGAAGTCCGCCACCATGCCGCTGACCGGGCTGTCCGGGGAGAGGCAGACCGCGCTGCCGTCCAGTTCGCCGGCGCTGCGCACGCCCAGCTTTTTCGGGACCATGAGATGGAGTTCATCAAAAAAGGTGGTATGAACGAAATCAAGGCCCAGGGAGGTGTCCCGGGTCAGGGTCCAGGCGGTATTGCGGGCCAGGAGGTCGATATCACCGGCCTGGAGCCTGGTGAACCGCTCGCCCCGGGTCAGGGGGACAAACTCCACCCGGTCGGCATCACCGAGGACCGCCGCGGCCACGGCCCGGCAGGTGTCCACGTCCAGGCCGGTCCACCTGCCCTTGCTGTCAGGCTTGGAAAACCCGGCCAGGCCGGTGGACACCCCGCAGCGGAGGACCCCCCGTTTCCTGACCTCGTCCAGGGTCGTGGCCGTGACACTGGTGGCGACCAGCACCAGGAGGAGCATCACGGTAATGAAGGCTGCTCTGTTCATGGAATCTTCAGGCTCAACCTGTGGGCAATCCGGAGACAGGGAAGGGAAAGCAGGGGCATCCGCGACACTGCCTCGGAAAACTTTCTGAAAATGCGAAATTTTATCGACTCGCACCAGACAACAGCATATTCTTATGATAAAATATAGCATGCTAGCAAATCAGTCCGAAATGTCCACTGCTGTTTCGCCCTTTTTTCCAGGCCCCGGAAGCAGGGACAGGGAGGCACAGTGGCACGCTCCGGCGTGACAGGCGCACAGGGGAATGAAAAAACAGAACCATACCAGAAAGCCGGTTATCCTGATAGCCGATGACAACCCGGTCAGCCTGCGCCTGCTGAGCGAGGTCCTCACCAAGGCCGGCTACCGGGTGGCCGAGGTCACCAACGGCGAGAAGGCCCTGGCCGTGCTGCCCACCATCCGGCCGGACCTGGTCCTGCTCGACGTGGACATGCCGGGCCTGTCCGGTTTCGAGGTCTGCCGGCAGCTGAAACAGGACATCCACACCAGCGATATCCCGGTCCTCTTTGTCACGGCCAGGAATGACAAGAAGGACATCATCGCCGGCTTTTCCGCCGGCGGCCAGGACTACGTGATCAAGCCCTACACCCGGGCCGAACTCCTGGCCCGGGTCCAGACCCATCTCTCCCTGCGCCGCACCCAGCAGGAACTCAAGGCCAGCGAGGCCCGCTACCGCGAGCTCTCCATCCGCGACGACCTGACCGGCTTCTACAACACCCGTTACCTCTACCAGACCCTGCAGGGGCAGCTGGACATGCACCGGACCCGGCCCCTGTCCGTGATCTTCATGGACATCGACAACTTCAAGTTCGTTGTCGATACCTACGGCCACCTCAACGGCAGCCGCACCATCGCCGAGCTGGCCGATGTTGTGCGCTCGGTGCTGCCCGAGGGCTGCTACGGGGTCAGCTACGGCGGCGACGAGTTCGTCATCGTCCTGGCCGGCCACGACAGGCAGCAGGGCATGCTGGTGGCCGAGGCGATCCGCAGGGCCATCGAGGCGGCCCGGTTCCTCACCACCATGGACCTCTCCATCCACATCACGGTGAGCTGCGGCGTGGCCACCTTTCCCGCCGATGCCCAGACCCTGACCGACCTGCTGGCCTGCGCCGACCACGCCCTGTTCGAGGTCAAGCGCCGCGGCAAGAACGCCGTGGTCAGTTTTAGCAAACAACAGCAGCCGGAGGACAGGAACCAGATGGGCTTGCGCCTGCGGCGGGGCTGAGAGGAGCATGGCCTGGCAACTGCCCTTTTTCGCAGCCTGCCGAGGCTGTGACCTGCCCGTCCCCCCTGCTGGTTTCCCCGATGATCCCGATGAAGAACAGGCACCGATCCCATCCCGGGCCCGCCACCGGCCGTGGCGCGGCCATCGAGACCATGTACCGCTGGCAGGACTCGGGCCGGCCCGTGGATGCCTTCCTGGAGCCGGTGGCCCGGGACCTGCCGGCCAGGGAGCGACACCTGGCAAAACAGATCGTCTACGGCATCCTGCGCAACCTGCAGACCCTGGACCTGGTCATCGGCAACACGGCCAGCCATCCCCTGCGCCGGATGAAGCCGCGGACCCTGGCCGCCCTGCGCGTGGGCGCCTACCAGCTCCTGTTCCTGGACCGCGTGCCGCCGTCGGCCGCGGTCAACGAGACCGTGCGGGCCCTGAAAAAGATGCGCCAGCCGAGGTGGCTGCTCAGCTTTGTCAACGGCGTGCTGCGGGCCATTGCCCGGGCCGGGGACAGCCTGCCCGGCCGGGACAGTGCCGGCGGCCGCTCCCTGTCCAATCATCCCCGGTGGCTCGTGGATCGCTGGCAGGCACGGTTTGGCCGCGCCGCCGCCGAGGCCATCTGCCGGGCCAACAACGAGCCGCCGCCGCTCACCCTGCGGGTCAACAGCCGCCGCATCGACCGGCCGGGGCTCCTGGCGCGGCTTGAGGAGGCCGGCTGTCCGGCCGCACCGGGCCACGTGGCCCCGGACAGCATCGTCCTGCAGGGCCGCACCGGCCCGGTGACCGAGCTGCCCGGGTACGGGGAGGGGTTGTTCCTGGTCCAGGACGAGGCGGCGCAGCTGGCCTGTCTCCTGGCGGGCAGCCCGGGCCGGGGAATCCGCTGCCTGGACGCCTGCGCCGGCCTGGGCGGCAAGACCGCCTCCCTGCTCCTGGCCGCGGAGAACGATGTCATGCTGGCGGCCGTGGAGCCGGACAAGCGCCGCTTCCGCCTCCTGGAGGAGAACATGGCCCGGCTGGGGCTCTCCGGGCAGGTGCTGCCGTTTGCCGGCACCCTGGCGCAGTTCGCCGCCACCGCAGCCGGCCCCTTTGACCTGATCTTCATTGACGCGCCCTGCTCCGGTACCGGGGTCATCCGCCGTCATCCCGACATCCGCTGGAACCGACGCCCCGAAGACCTGGAGTCCTACTGCCGGCAGCAGCTCGACCTGCTGGCCATCGCAGGCCGGCTGCTGGCCGCCTCCGGCGTCCTGGTCTATGCCACCTGCTCCCTGGAGCCCGAGGAGAACGAACTGGTCATCCGGGATTTCCTGGCCGCCAATCCCGACTTTGCCGTGGATCCCTGTGCCGGCCTGCTGCCGGCGGCGGCCGCCCGGCTGGTGGACGAAAGGGGATTCTTCCGTCCCCTGCCCCACGATGGCATGGACGGATTTTTCGCCGCCCGCCTGATTCGCGATCCCGGCTTGTAGTTTGGCCGCAGATTGCGTATAGTCTGCGGACAGGCATCGGCAAGGACGCGGAGCCGCGTCCCGTCATTCCGGCACCGCCCACTCAGGAGGGGACAATGGCTGAGATACGATCCACCATGGACCTGGTCATGGAACGGGCCGCCCGCATGGGCAAGGCCAGCAGCGAAGAGATGGCCCGGGAAGAGGCCCGGAAGAAGGGCATGCACCTGGCCGCGGAATACCTTGATGACGGCAGCGATTCCCTGACCGGGATCCTGTCGGCGCAGCCGGCGGAAGAACAGATGGCCATCCGCAGCGGCATGGTGGAGGCCCTGCTGCGCAACATCGTCCTGCCCAGGGACGACATGGCCCGGCAACGCTCGGAAAAGGCGGTCCGGGGTATCCTGGAGCTGGGCGGCGGCGCCGGCGACCTGGAGGCGATCTGCCGGGAGATGCAGCATATCACCGGCCAGTACGGGCAGCACCGGCAGCAGCTTCGCCAGCAGCTCGAGGACCAGGTGCGCATGCAGTATGAACAGCTCCTGGCCCAGCAGCCGGAGCTGAACCGGGAAAACATCACCATCGACCCCACCCTGCAGCCCAAGTTCCAGGAAGAATGGAGCCGGATCAGGGCCGAGCTCGACAGCCAGTACAACCAGGCCCTGGAACAGCACAAGCAACTCCTGCGGCAGCGGCTGCTGGCCGCCTGACAGCCGTGGCGGCAACCAGGATGACAGCATCGCGTCTTGCCCGGATACAGGCGGGAATCCGGCGTCGGGGCCTGGATGGTTTCCTGGTCACCCGGCCCGACAACCGCCGGTATCTCAGCGGTTATACCGCCTGCGACCACGGGATCGAAGAGACCTCGGGGGTCCTCCTCATCCCGGCCCGTTCCACGCCCCTCCTGCTGACCGATTCCCGCTTCATCCTCCAGGCCCGCGACGAGGCGGCCGGGTTTCGTGTCGAACAGTACCGGCACGGCGTGATCCCGCTCCTGGAAAAACTCCTGCCCGGGCTGGGGATCGGGAAGCTGGGCTTCGAGAGCGACTACATCCTGCACGCCACCGTGCTCAGGATGGAGAAGATGGCCCGCCGCATCGGCTGTACCCTGGTGCCCCTCACCGGCCTGGTGGAACGGATGCGGGTCATCAAGAGCGAGGAGGAGATCGAGCTGATCAGGAAATCGGTCCTTCTCAACGAACAGGTCTTCCGGCTGGTGCAGGGCACCATCGAGCCGGGCATGACCGAACGGGAGATCGCCCTGGCCATCGAGCTGACCATGCGCGAGCTCGGGGCGGAACGGCCGAGCTTTGACACCATTGTCGCCTTTGCCGACAACTCCGCCAGGCCCCATGCCGTGCCCACGGACCGGGTGCTGAATACCGGCGACATCGTGCTCATCGACATGGGCCTGGTCCTGGATGGCTACTGCTCCGACATGACCAGGACCTTTGTCGCCGGTCGTCCTGGCAGGACCTTCCTGGAGCGGCTCCGCGTGGTGCGGCGGGCACAGCTTGCCGCCACGGCGGCCGTCCGGGCCGGCGCCATCTGCCGGGACGTGGACCGCGCCGCCCGCCGGCTCATCGCCGAGGCCGGCTACGGCGACCTCTTCGGCCATGCCCTGGGCCACGGCGTCGGCCTGGCCGTGCACGAGGAGCCCCGCCTCTCGCCGCGCAGCCGCAGGAAACTGCGTCCCGGCATGGTGGTCACCGTGGAGCCGGGTATCTACCTGCCCGGCTGGGGCGGTATCCGGCTGGAGAACATGGTCGTGGTCCGCGAGGACGGCTGCGAGGTCCTGAATGAAGACACCTCCGGCCTCGACCTCTGAGCATGCCGGTACCGGCCGCCGGCGCCGGCTGCCTGGCGCAACCGAAATCCTGTACCCACATCCTGCAGAGGACAGACCCATGCGACAGTACGTGATCGACGAGATATCCTTTCTCGAGCGGGACAATATCGAAAGCTATCTCAAACGGACCCTCAGGCCGGCCGGCATGGAGGGGGTCTTCTTCCTGGAGGTGCCTCCCGACCTGCTGGGTCCCGAACAGCAGGGCCACGAACAGTGCGCCCCCTTTTACTTCTCCGTCATCCTGGAGCCCACCCAGGTCCGGTTCGAGTTCCTGGTCCGCAGCTCGCACAACATGCACTGCTCCTGCATCGCCCGGGCCACGCCGGCCCAGCGCCAGTTCGTGCTCGACTTTGCCGACCGGATGCTGGAAGAAGAGATGATCAGCGCCTGAGCCGGGCCATGACCAGGCCCGTAGTCTCCATCCCGCCAAGGGCCCGGCACCGGGCGGCGGCTGCCGGGGCCGTCTCCCCTCGGCTGCCGGACCCCGGCCTGCCGCGGATCGTCACGGTTGGCGACTCCCACTCCCAGCGCTGTTTCGAGGACCACCCGGCCATTGCCGACTCCACCCGGCTGTTTGGCTGCAACAAGCTGGACGGCAGGACGGCCTACAACATCGCCCGCCACGACCGGCGCATCCGCAAAATCCTTACCCGCGCTGGCGACCGCCACCTGATCTTTGTCTTCGGCGAGGTGGATGTCCGCATCCACATCAAGTACCAGCATCGCAAACGCGGCCTGGCCACCACCGCCCTGATCCGGGAGACCGCGGAGCGCTATACCGACTACGTGGCCGGCCTGCGAACGGAAGGCTACCGGATCCATGTCTTCAACGTCGTGCCCACGGGCGACTTCAGCACGCCCGAGGCCCGGCGCTGGCGCAGCCGGCTGACCTACCCCTTCCTGGCCAGCCGGGCGGAGCGGACCCGCTACACCGAGGAGATGAACCGCCACCTTGCGGCCTGCTGCCGGGAACGCGCCATCCCCTTCATCGACATCTACCGGCACCTGGTGGACGATGCGGGCCTGCGCAGGCCCGAGTTGGTCTATGACTTTTCCCACCTGAACAACCGTACCGCCGATCTCGTCCTGGCCCACCACTGTTTCGACCAGGCGGCGCCACCGCCCCTGCCGGCGGCGGGGCCCGGCCCTGCCCATTCTCTTACCATGGGAGTCCGATCATGAACCTGCCCCTCTACCAGGTCGATGCCTTTACCGAACATCCCTTTGCCGGCAACCCTGCCGCGGTCTGTCCGTTGGACACCTGGCTCACCGATGACCTGCTGCAGCAGATCGCGGCGGAGAACAACCTCTCCGAGACCGCCTTTTTCGTTCCCCGGGAAGATGGATACCATATCCGCTGGTTCACCCCCCTGGTGGAGATCGACCTCTGCGGTCACGCAACCCTGGCCAGCGCCTGGGTCCTGTACCGAATCCTGGGATACGATGAGGCCACGATCCGTTTCCACTCTGCCAGCGGCCCCCTCACCGTGTTTCGGGAAGGGCAATGGCTGGTGCTGGACTTCCCGGCCTCACCGCCGCACACCTGTCCTTTACCGGACCTGCTGTCCCGCGGCCTGGGCAGGGAACCGCGGGCCGTCCTGCGCTCCGACGACTATCTGGCCCTGTTGGCCGATCAGGAAGAGGTCCGTGCCCTCGTGCCGGATTTCGGCCTCCTGGCCCGGCTGGACTGCCGGGGCATTATCGTGACCGCGCCGGGTACAGAGACCGATTTTGTCAGCCGTTTTTTTGCCCCCGCAGTGGGGATCGACGAGGACCCGGTCACCGGCTCGGCCCACTGTACCCTGACACCGTTCTGGGCCGAACGTCTGCACAGGAGCCGCCTGAGCGCGCGCCAGATCTCCGACCGCGGCGGTGAACTGGAGTGCGAGCTGCGCGGCGACCGGGTCCTGATCAAAGGCAAAGCCGCCCTCTACCTGGAAGGCACCATCCGAATCTGACAGGGGCAGGACAGCGGGACCTGCTCCGTGCGCGGTGACCGGTACCGGCTGCTCAGTCTTCCGACAGCCCACCATCCTCCCCGGCCAGCGCCCCGGCAATGGCCGCGGCAAGACCGGCCCGGTCCAGGGGCTTCATCAGAAGTCCCTGGATTCCGATCCGTTGCGCCACCCCGGCCGAGTCCTGGGGACTGTAGCCGGTGCAGAGCAGGATCGGGATGCCGGGCCGCAGGGCAAGCATCTTTTCCGCCAGTTCCGTCCCTGCCATGTGGGGCATGGTCTGGTCGGTCAGGACAAGGTCGAACCGGTACGGATCGTCCCTGAACAGTTCCCATGCCCCGGCGGCATCGGCAAGGACTGTGACACGGTAGTCGAGGCTCTCCAGGATCCGGCCGGTGGTGTCGGCCACCAGGGTGTCATCGTCCACCAGCAGGATGTGCTCGCCGTGGCCGTGGGGAACATCGTGTATCTTCTCCTCGGCCGCCGCCTCGCCGCAGTCTCCGGCCAGCGGCAGGTAGACTTCAAAGACGGAACCCTGGCCGACATCGCTCTCCACCCGGATATGGCCGTCATACTGCTCCACGATCCCGTGGACCACGGCCAGGCCGAGGCCGGTGCCCTCCCCCTTGACCCGGGTGGTGAAATAGGGTTCAAAGATCCTGGCCAGGACCGCTTTTTCCATGCCCGGCCCCGAATCCCGTACCGTGAGGCGGACATAGTCCCCCGGCGGCGGATCCTCGTGAAGCGAACCTTTGCCGCTGACCCGGACCGGATCCAGCCGTATCTCCAGGATCCCTCCCCTCTCCTGCATGGCCTGGTAGGCATTGGTGCAGAGATTCATCACCACCTGGTGGATCCGGGTCGCATCGCAGCACACCGGCCCGCAGGTTGGATCAATCCCGATCCGCAGTTCGATGGAGGAGGGAACCGTGGAACGGAGAAAGCGGACCGCCTCCTTGACCACCGGCTGCAGCAGGGTCGGCCGCTTCTCGCGGGCATGACTTCGACTGATATTGAGGATCTGGCGCACCAGTTCCCTGGCCCGCGAGGCCCCGTCCAGGATCCGCTCGATATCCGCCCGCAGCGGGCTGTTTGCCGGCGCCTGGAGCAGGGCCATCTCGGCGTAGCCGATGATAGGGGAGAGGATGTTATTGAAATCGTGGGCAATACCGCCGGCGAGCGTGGCGATGGCCTCCATCTTCTGCAGGTGGCGGACCCGTTCTTCTGCAGCCCGTATCTCACTCACATTGCGAAATATTCCCTGGATCACCCGGCGGCCGCCCAGGGTGAATGTATTGGCGCTGACCTGGACCGGCACCTGTTCGCCGCGGCTGTTGCGGACAAAGATATCCTCGGAGAGAATCTCTCCCCTGGCCACGTGCCGCCGGAAGAGCCTGCGGTAGCGCGCGGCATCGGCGGGGGGATGGATATCGGACTGGTGCATGCCGATGATCTCCTCCAGCGGCCGGGCCAGCAGCTTTTCCGCCGCCCTGTTGGCATCCAGGATGATGCCGGTCTCGGCATCGGCCAGGAAGATGGCGTCATGCGCCGTCTCGACCAGTTTGCGGTACTTGGTCTCCGATGCCCGCAGGGCAAGCGACGCCTCGCGGTGGGCAATCCTGGTGCGCAGGGCGCCCAGGCCGAATGCCAGGTCGTCGGCCAGCTCCGTCAGCAGCCTGGTCTCCTCGTCGTCAAAGGCGTCCGGCTCTGGCGAGTAGAGATTCAGGGCTCCCAGGCAACGGCCATCGGTGACCAGGGGCAGGGCGATGGAGGAACTGTAACGCCGTTTTTTCGCCTCCTCCCGCCATGGCGTGAACCGCGGGTCGCTCAGGATGTTGCGGCAGGTGACCGGCCGCTGTTCGCGGATGGCGGTACCGGTGGGACCCTGGCCGGAAACAGTGTCGGACCAGGTGATGTCGATGCTCTCCAGGTAGTTGTCCTCAAAGCCGTAATGGGCCACGGGATGGACACTCTTCCGTGCATCGTCCATGGCATAGCCTACCCAGGCCAGGCGATATCCTCCCAGCTCGACGAGGATCCGGCACAGGTCCCGGACCAGGCCGATCTCGCTCCGGGCCCGGACCAGGAGCTGGTTGCACTCGCTGAGCGTCCGCAGGGCGCGGTTTTTCTTTCTCAGCTCCTCCTCGGTTCTTTTCCGGGCCCCGATATCCCGGGCCACGAGGAGAATCAGGCCGCCTCCTCTCTCCCTGTCCGGCAGCCGCGACAGGGAGACGAGAAAGACAGAGTCCAGCAACGGGACCTCCACATCGATACTTCCCCCGGGGCCGCAGTGGGCCAGGCAGTGGCGGACACAGCCACCGGCCAGGTACTGGTTACAGTGCAGGATCTCGTAGCAGCGACGACCGATCAGTTCCGCGTCCGCCAGGCCTGTCCGCTGCCGGGCAGCATCGTTGGCCGCCACCACCCGTTGCTCCGCGTCCAGCACCAGGGCCAGTTCCCCCAGGGCGTTGAAAACAAGCTTCCAGTCCATGCCATATCCTGTTGCAGGCCCGGCCCTGCGGCCGGACCCGAGGCACCGGTGTCATACGGCCATCGCGTGGGTCATGGACCGGTTTTCCCGAAAAGCCTTGCCCGGCAATGGATTTGCACCATTGAGAGCGACAAACCTATCACGTTGACTTATCAAATAATTCCTTTACCTCAAGTATACAGGCCTCGGCCGGGGAAAGCAACTGCCGGTTCGTTCGCCGTCTGCACCGCCACGATACGAAAAGAAAAGACGATGCGCCCTGCCAGGCCGAAAACTTCAGGCATTCCCTGCCACCGCCTGCCCGGATCAGTGAAGTACCCCTGGCCCGCGCCTGCTTTCTATCTATTCCTAAATACATTATTTTCCTAAACAGGCCCATAAAAATTCCCCTTGCACCATCAGTAAATCTCAATTAACAATGATAACCGTCAAGCATTCCAGCCTTCCGGGCCAGCCGGCCTGGCAGACAGTGTATCGCGACTCTCCCGGCCGCTGGCCCGGGGCCGTATCCCGGGGGTCGAATGGTCCGATGCCTGTCCCATTTTCCGCGGACCGCTCAGGGTCTGGCACATCAACCACTCAACAATGGAGGTGATCCATGGAGCAACTGGTCAACCTGGTAATGGAAAAAACAGGGCTAGGTGAAGAGGCCGCCACCCAGGCGGTGGATATCGTGCTCTCCTTTGTCAAGGAGAAGTTACCCGAACCCCTCGCCGCACAGGTTGAAGGCCTGCTGGGTGACGGAGGAGAGGAAGGTGGCATCGGCGGGGCCCTCAAAGGGATGCTGGGCGGATAGTGGCAAGAGCGCCACGACAACGATTCGCCCAGGGAAGCCGGTCAGCGGTAGAGGCACAGCCGGTGCGGATAAACCTGTACGGCAGGACCGGTTTTCCAGGCCACAGCCACAACAAACCATGAAGACAACCCCAACCGCCAAGGAGTATTCGACATGCAATTTCGACAGTTTTTCGCCATCTTCACCACCATCCTCGCCGTCCTCTTCCTGGTCTCCACCCAGCCGGCCATTGCCAGGTCCCCGGCAGACGCCACGGCCAAAAAAACAACCACGAAGCTCGACAAAAGTAGCAAGAAGCCGAAAACCGGCAAAAAGGTGGCCGGCAAGGTCAACATCAACACCGCCGACGCCAAGGCCCTGACCCAGGTCACCGGTATCGGGCCGAAAACAGCCGCAAACATCATCGCTTACCGGAAAAAGCACGGCAGGTTCAAGAGCGTCGACGACCTGCTCAATGTCAAGGGAATCGGCGACAAGACCCTGAAAAAGATAAAATCACAGATCAGGCTGTAGCTATCCACAATACACAGGCAACGCCCGGGCCCCGGCGAACGGTTGCCAACGGTCCGGGCATCTTGCGGGCGTCAGAACGGGAAGGAGAAAAAGCACATGGGAATGCTGCAGGAGTTCAAGGAGTTTGCGGTCAAGGGCAACGTGGTTGATATGGCCGTGGGCATCATCATCGGCGCCGCATTTGGCAAGATCGTCTCTTCCTTTGTCGGCGACGTCATCATGCCGCCCATCGGCCTGCTTCTTGGCGGGGTGGATTTCAGTAACCTTGCCTTCACGCTCAAGCAGGCCAGCGGCGATGCGCCGGCAGTGGTCCTTGGCTACGGAAAATTCATCCAGACCGTTATTGATTTTCTCATCATCGCCTTTGCCATCTTCATCGGGGTCAAGGCGATCAACACCCTGAAAAAAAAGGAAGAGGCAAAGCCAGCCGCACCGCCCCGGCAGGAGGTCCTGCTGGCCGAAATACGGGACCTGCTCAGGGACAAAGACTGAGACCGGTCACGGTTGCATGTTCGCCCGGCATATCCGCAGGGCAGGAGACGCGGGCCAGGGCACTCTGTACTCTTCGCAATTTCTTCATGCGACCTCCCTTTTGAATAATCCAGCATGACTGGACCAGGTTTCCAGGTCACAGCCATACCCAACCATGAAAATGCCGCCGCCCCTTGTGCTGCGGACAACCATTTTTTGATAAACCGTCACCCACCCGCTGCGCCGGGCACAACAAAGGATGAAGGCAGAGGCATAGAGAGGCCATCCCCATTAACCTGCGCAGGCGCAAGCTCATCTGGTTTCTGTCCTCTTCCTGGCTTCTGCTTTCTGAAAAAAAGCGGGAAACAGGAAGACCTGTTTCCCGCATGATCATCTCTCTTGTCTCTCTCCATGGCCGGTCCCGACAAAAAACGCGGGACCGGCCATGGTGTCGGCATCAGTTTTTTACCGCCACGTAGCGGCCAGATCCCTTGACCCTGGCAATGACATACCCGGGAGAGAAGCCAACGACTTTTGCCGTCGTATCCAGGTGATATACCGGGCTGCCGGGATCCTGCCGCCAGATGGCGGGCCAGCTGGAACCGGATCCCGCCACAGGCAGGTAGATGAAGAGCGACTCCGTGT
>WFUT01000180.1 GCA_015484845.1 Desulfobulbaceae bacterium | reverse complement strand
GGCGGGCATAGCCCACGGGCGGGGCCGGGGTGGGCTCGAACTTGGGGATCGGGTCCAGGTCCTCGTCGTCAAAGGCCTCGACCCAGAGGTTGACCTTGCCCGATTCGGTGTCCAGCTTGAGCTTGTCCGGATCGCGGTAGGGTTTGGCGGGCAGGGTCACCAGTCCGCCCTCCTTGTTCAGCCGCTTGATCGAATAGTTCATGCTGTCCAGCTCCTTGTCGACAAAGGCCCGTTCGTTGGGACATGTGAAGCTCGGGATATCAAGTCGCTTGGCCAGGTTCTTGGCGATCCAGTAGGGCGATCGGGCCTCGAACAGGGGATCGTCGATCACCGGCTGGCGGATGGTCACGTAGGGTGTCAGGCCATCGTAGGCATAGACGCCGTCGTAGCGCTCGAGATAGACCGCGTCGGGCAGGATGATATCCGACCAGATGGCGGTCTCGCCGGCCATGATCTCCTCGCAGAAGATGAAATCGAGCTTTTTCAGGGCCTTCATGGTCTCGTACGGATCAGGGATCGTCTGGAGCACGTTGACGCCGTTGATGCCCAGCAGCCTGATGGGATAGGGCTTGTCCGTGTTGATGGCCTTGATGATGTCCGCGGTCACGGTGCCGAAGTTGCTGGAAAAGGGATAGCCCGAGTCTTCCCTGAGGGAACGCTCGGGCTCGATGGCCGCCACGTGTTTCGATTTTTCCGCCACGCATTCCACGTGTCCCAGGGGCACAGGGGAGGGGAAGTAGATGCCGCCGGGCACGCCCACGGCCCCGAACAGGGCGGTGAGGATGGCGTAACTCTGGTGCCGGCCCACGTCGCCGCGTCCGTACCATGTGGAGTGCCGGCCCGGATGGATGTCGACATTGGGACTGGCCTTGGCCAGCAGCTCGATGGCCGCCTTCATGTCCTCGATCCTGAGGTCGCAGATCTTGGCGGCCCATGGCATGGAGTATTCTGCCACCGACTTCTTGAGGGCATCAAAGCCCTCGCAGTGGTTGGCGACAAATTTCCTGTCATAGAGGTTGTTGCTGATCACGTAGTTGATCCAGGCCAGCATCAGGGCCGTGTCCGTGCCCGGCCTGATGGCCAGGTGGATGTCGGCCTTGCCGGCGGCCGTGGAAAAACGCGGGTCCACCACCACCAGCTTGGCGCCGTTCTGCAGGCCGGCGATGAATTCACGCACGTGGGAGACATGGATGTTCTCGCCGATGTGGGAGCCGACCAGGAGCATGGCCTTGGCATGGGCCATGTCGTTGTACTGGCGGGTGCCGGTGGTGATGTAGCCCACGGTCTCGAGATAGGCCAGGGCGGCCGGGCCGACGCACTGGAAAAAGGCCGGCTCGCTGGTGTAGTTTTCCGTACCCATGTTGATGAAGACCTTGCGCAGGTCTTCGGCCGATGCGCCGTGGTCAAAGTAGGCCAGGGCATGGGGGCCGTACTTTTTCTTTACCTTGTCCATGTTATGGGCGATCTCGTCCAGGGCCTCGTCCCAGGAGATCCTGGCCCACTTGCCCTCGCCGCGCGCGCCGACACGCTTCATGGGATGCTTTATCCGGTCCGGATCATAGAGCAGCTGGACCCCGGAGTTGCCCCGGGCACAGACCCTGGTGCCATTGGCCGGGCTTTTCGGGTTGCCCTCGATCTTGATCAGCCTGCCGTCCCTTACCTTGCCGACAATGGGGCAGCGCCAGAAGCACATCTCGCAGACCGAGGTGGTCTCCCTGGCGCCCATGCTCCCGGCCGGTGCGATGGGCAGGGTACCGGCCCTGGCTTTCCGGAACAGGCCCCCTCCTCCCGGCAGGCCGGCCGTGGATGCAGCCATTGCCACGGCCGTTGCCGTCGACAATTTCAGAAAATGCCGTCTGTTCATCAAGTTACCTCCTTCGCGGTATGGTGAAGGCACAGGTCCGTGACCCGGCCAAGTAGACTGTAGAACGGACAGGGATCGGCCCCCTGCAGGCGCTCCTGGAAATCGGGATACCAGCGCAGCAGGTGCTGGCCGAGAAAGCGGCCGAGCAGGGAGAGCTGCTCCTCGTCGATCAGGATGCCGACAAAGGCGAGTTCCTGGACCAGGTGATCAGCGTACTCGCTCTTTACCGACGGTTCGACCCCGGCCTGGCGGTAGAAGGCAAGGGCCTGCTCGTGGCCCTCCTGCATGAGGATTCCCGAGCCGCCCAGGTAGACCGAGGCCCATGGCGGAGCGGCAACCCCGCCGGGGGCGCTGTCAAAGAGGCGGACATATTCGGCCTGCAGGTCGGTGAGCGAGACAGGCACAAGGCTATCGGCTGGCACCGGCGGCAGGCCAAGGTCCTCGGCAAGGGCGGCGAGGGCCGTGGCCGCGGGCAGCAGGTTGTCAGTGGATTCCGGGTAGGAAAACGCCATGGAAAGAAAGTGAAACGGATGGGTCTGGTTCATGGGAAATATGTTGTTATGAACGGGAAAACAATAGGATGGAATCCCGTGCGGCGATCGGTTGGGGGTGTGGAAGTCGATGGGTACACTGGTTCCTAGAGGATGAATGGGTATTCATTTTGTTCTGTATCCTACATTGCAGTTCATCACCTGTCAAACGGCAGACGACATTTTTCCCGGAAAAACAACCATGGGAAGGGCAAGGGAGGGTGGCGTTGCCATGGTTTGTCGTGGCTGTGGCCCGAACACCAGCCGTGCTGGTTTATGTGAAAATGGCGCAGAGCGCTTGGTGAGGTGTTGCAGCGCAGAGCGGTGCAACAAGAGCAGCCACCCTCCGGGTTCTCCTCCACACCCCGGGCACCGCCTCAACCTCGTGACACCGCCCTGCAATGTCACGTAAGGCCTGTACCCCCCATTTTCATGGCCGGTTGTGCCCGCTCCGGGGCCATGTTCATCCGGCTTTTCCGCGCGCGCGGTGGGTGGAAGGTCGCGCCTCCTGCCGTGATTGCGCGATCAGGCCTCTTCTGGTATGCTGCTACCATGAAACAGCTCGTCACCCTGATCGGTCTTGTCTTCATCCTCGAGGGATTGCCCTACGTGGCCTCGCCCGAGGCCATGCTGCGCTGGCTGCGCCAGCTCACCGAGATGCCGCCGGCACAGCTGCGGGTCATGGGCGCCGTTGCCATGGCCGTTGGCTTCCTGCTCTGCTACCTCGCCCAGAAAAGCGGGATATTCGGGTGATTGCATCGCCTCCACCCGGACCCGCCACCCCGCGCCGTCTCTTTGCCTGCACAGGAGTATTGCCGGGGATCCCTGTTTTTACTGTTTGACTTTTGCCTCCTTTTTTCGGTAGTATTGAAAATTTTCGTATAATTTTCGTAATCCGGCACAGGCGACGGTCCTCTGCGTTGCAAAAGGAAGTATCTCATGGAAAAGACACCAAAACGCGAGATGATAGGGCTCGAGGGCAAGGTATTGCTCGATACCCTGCGTCGTCTCCATCGCAGAGGTGCTGTCGAAAACATCAGGAAACTGATCCGCAAGACCCATCCCGCCGATCTCGCCTGGGTCTTCCGTTCCCTGAGCCCGGGTGAACAGAAGGACATCTTCCAGATCATCGCCCAGACCGACCTGGTCGCCCCTTTCCTGAGCGAGCTTGACGAGTCGATCATGGTGGAACTGGTGGACGGGCTGTCTGCCAGCTTCATGGCCAAGATTGTCACCAAGATGGCCTCCGACGACGCCGCCGACCTGCTCGAGGCCCTTCCCCCGGACATCGCCTCCGAGATCCGTTCCCACATGGAGGTCGAGGACCGGCACGAGGTCGAGGAACTGCTCAAGTACGACCCGGAGACGGCCGGTGGCATCATGTCGCCGGATTTCATGTACCTGGACGAGAACCTGACCGTCGAGGAGGCGATCAAGAAGGTCCAGAAACGCAGTGAAGAGAAGGAGATGGTCTTCTATCTCTATATCACCCACGGCGATGGCCAGCTCGCCGGCGTGCTCTCCCTGCGTGAGCTGCTCATGCACCCCATGCACCGCCGGCTCAAGAACATAATGAACACCAATGTCATCTCCGTGACCACGGACACCGACCAGGAGGAGGTGGCGCACGTGGTCTCCCAGTACAACCTGCTGGCCGTGCCGGTTGTCGATGCCACCTTCAAGATCGTCGGTATTGTCACCGTGGACGACGTCATCGACGTCATCCGTGAAGAGGCCACCGAGGATTTCCTGCAGATGGCCGGTGCGGGCCGGGACCAGGAGATCCTGCTCAAGCCGCTGCACCAGAAGATCCTCCTGCGGGCTCCCTGGCTGTTCGCCTCCTGGCTGGGCGGCGTGGCGGCCATGTACATCATCACCTCCTTCCAGGGCGAGCTGCAGAAGGTGCTGGCGCTGGCCTCGTTCATTCCCATCATCTCGGGCATGGGCGGCAACATCGCCACCCAGTCCTCCAGTATCACCGTGCGCGGCCTTGCCACCGGCCGGATCAACATGCAGCATTTTTTCTCCCTGGTGGGCAAGGAGATGGCGCTCGGCGTGGTGCTCGGCACCCTGTTCGGGGTCCTGCTCGGCCTGCTGGCCCGACTCAGCTATTCCTCGCCGGCCTATCTCGGCTTCGTGGTCGGCATCTCGGTGTTCATGGTCATGACCATGTCCGCCACCGTGGGTACCCTGGTTCCCATGCTCCTCAAGCGGTTCAGGATCGATCCGGCCGTGGCCACGGGGCCCTTCATCTCCACCTCCATCGATATCCTTGGCGTCACCCTGTTCTTCAGCGTGGCAAAGATACTGCTCAAACTCTAGGGTTTTCTCTTGGTACGTACCATCATCCGCCGGCAGGACGGCCGGACCAATCCCCTGGTCCTGCTCGCCCTGCTCGCCATTGTTGCCTGGCTTGCCTACCAGAGCTTCCAGCCGAGCCTCCTCCAGCCCGATGCCCGTCCCCGGCCCGTCACCGCGCGCGGTGACCTGGCCCAGGATGAAAAGAACACCATCGAGGTCTTTCGCAGCGCGGCGCCGTCCGTGGTCTTCATCACCAGTATCGCGGTGCGCCGCAATATCTTCAGCCTCAATGTCTACGAGATCCCCAAGGGGACGGGGTCCGGGTTTGTCTGGGACAGGGACGGACGGATCGTGACCAACTACCACGTGATCTCCGATGCCAACCGCATCGAGGTCACCCTGGCCGATCACAGCACCTGGAAGGGAGTGCTGGTGGGAGCGGCCCCGGACCAGGACCTGGCCGTGCTGCAGATCTCGGCCCCCAGGAGCAAGCTCAGGCCCATCATGATCGGCCGGTCCGCCAACCTGCTGGTGGGGCAGAAGGTCTTTGCCATCGGCAATCCCTTTGGCCTGGACCAGACCCTGACCACCGGCGTGGTCAGTGCCCTGGGCCGGGAGATTACCTCGGCCACCGGCCGCACGATCCACAACGTGATCCAGACCGATGCCGCCATCAATCCCGGCAACTCGGGCGGCCCGCTGCTCGACAGCGCCGGCCGCCTGATCGGTGTCAACACCGCCATCTACAGCCCGTCCGGGGCCAGTTCGGGCATCGGCTTCGCCGTGCCGGTGGACGAGGTGAACCGGGTGGTGCCACAGGTGATCCGCAATGGCAGGGTGATCCGGCCGGGGTTGGGCGTGGTGCTGGCCAACCAGAAACTGGTGCGTGATCTTGACCTGCCGGGCGTACTGGTCCTCAAGGTCAGGCCGGGCAGCAGCGCCGCCCGGGCCGGGATCCGGGGAACCCGCCAGGTGCGGGGCGGCCTGGTGCTGGGGGATATCATCCTTGCCGTGAACGGGGAGCCGGTCAAGGACTACAACAGCCTCCGCGACCAGGTCGAGCGGTACAAGGTGGGCGATACCGTCACCCTGACCCTCCTGCGCAACGGCGAAAAGGTCAAGGTATCGCTGACCCTGGAGGCCATGGAGTAGGAGGTTACAGCAGCGAGGATCTCCTCTTCCTGGAGCGGCCGGTGACCAGGCCGATGAGCCAGCCCAGCAGGAGCACGCCGCCGCCGGAGAGGAACCATTTCAGGCGGCTGTTCTTTTTCAGGCTGCTGTTTTCGGCCTGGACCGCCGCCAGCCTGGATTGCAGCTGCTTGAGCCGCAGCCGGGCGTCGGCCAGATTCTTCTTGGTCTGGACAACGTCGGCCGTATCCTTCTGCAGGGCCTGCAGGGCGGCCCTGGCCCGGTCCCGTTCGATCAGGCAGGCGGTCAGCTCCTTTTCGGTCTGGGCATTGGCGCCGGTGAGGTCCTGCAGTCTCTGGCCGGTCTGCCGGCATTTTTCGGCCAGGGCATCCTTTTCCTTGCGCAGCCTGGCCAGCTGCTCCCGCAGCGGAGGTTCGCTGCTGAGATACCGCTTCAGTATCCAGCCCTCCTTGCCGCTTTCCAGGCGGACCCTGGCCCAGGGCTCCACCGTCTCCAGCAACTGCACGGGCGTGCCGTCCTGCAGCACGGCGACGATCTTGTAGTCCTTGCCCTGGCCGCGCCTGAGCGGCACCTCGGCGCTCGGTTTCACGAACAGGGTCGTTGCGGCCGCGCTGGTCGCGACCAGGAAAACGAGGCCTGCGGCCAGGAGCAGCCGGGCTGCCGCCCGGGGCTGAAATAAAGGTCTTTTCATGGAACTCTTCCCGGCGTTCCCGGGCTCTGGTGGTTTTTTCAGACCTGAATCCTGCACTTTGAAAATGAAGAAAAAATTTTCTTTTGCCGTATCAGCGGATGAGACAAACGTAATCGTTTTTTTCGACTCACTGGTCGTGTGAAGGATTTTTTCTTCAATTTCTTGCCCGCAGGGATTGCCAATTGCAGGATGCAGCTCAGCACTGCCGCACGGGCGGCCGGCAGCCGCCATGCGCCGATGACGCGCGCCCAGGGCGGCCCGGCAGACTAACCTACCACTTTTCTTCCCTCTTTGCCATGGTGCTGTCAGGACGGGCTGTTTCCCCCTTCCTGCCGGCGCAGTTTTTTCCTCCGGATTCTCGCCAGTTCCCGCATGTCGCGGGTGGTGTCCGACTCGTCGACGATCTCCCGGCCCATGATCTCCTCGATGATGTCCTCCATGCTGATGACGCCGGTCACGCTGCCATATTCGTCCACGGCCACGAACAGGTGCTGTCTCCGTTCAAAGAAGTCGATGAACACCCGGTTGAGGGGGGCGGTCTCGGGTACAAAGTGGACCGGGGCCATGATCTCGGAGAGCCTGGTGTCATAGCGGTTTTCGGCCGCTGCCATGAACATCTCCCGGCTCAGCACCATGCCGACAACATTGTCCTTGTCGCCGTCATAGACCGGCACCCTGCTGTGCATCCGCCAGTTGTCGGCCAGGGCAATGGCCTGGCGGATGGTGGTGCGCATGTCCAGGGAAAAGGTGACGGTCCGTGGCGTCATCACGTCGCGCACCGACTTGTGGTTGAGCTGCAGGATGTTGGTGATCACCTTTTCCTGTTCCGCGCCGATCTCGCCGGAACGCCTGGAGAGCATGGCAATGGTCTGCAGCTCCTCGGCAGAGACCTGGTTGGCGTCGCCGCTGTCCGGGACCAGGCGTGTAATGGCCTGGCAGAGCCAGATGACAGGGGAAAGAATCCTGACCATCCAGTGCAGGGGCAGGGTGATCAGGGGCGCGAGCTGGCGGCTGTAGATCACGCCGATCTTCTTGGGGAGGATCTCGGAGAACAGGAGGATGGCCAGGGTGAAGAGCAGGGAGAACCAGGCCAGGCTCGAGTCGCCGAACACCGCCACGGCCGAGGCGCCGGCCACGGCGGCGCCGATGGTGTTGGCAATGGTGTTGAGGGTCAGGATGGCGGTGATAGGCCGGTCGATATTCTCCTTGAGCTGTTTCATCTTCGCGGCCCGGCGGGGGTGTCGCTTGGCCATCAGCTCGACGTTGCTGACCGGCAGCGAGTAGAGGACCGCCTCGAAGACACTGCACATGGCGGAGACGACAATGGCGCATACCACCGCCAGGACGAGTTGAATTACCAAGGTTTCGCTCCTTTGGCTGTGAGGGATGGCCTCCCTGGCCGGGCAGGCCGGAAATGGTGCCGGGTTGGCCTTCGCCTGCCTAGGATAGCCCAGGTGACCCCGGAGGTCAAACAGGGAGCGTCCCGGACACGCAGCAGAAATCTTGCTTTGCCGATTGAGCAAAGGCGCGCAATGGGGTATGCAATAGCGATCCGGACCGGCAGGCCGGTCCGGGTGTGCCATGGAACCATAACAGAAGATAACCAGGGAGCCGACACGCGATGATCGAACTGACACAAAGAGATCCGCAGGAATTCAAGGGAGACCTTCTGGTCTGTTTTGCCGGGGAAGGGGAGAAGAAGATGGCCGACTGCCCGTCCGGCCAGGTGAGGAAAGCGGTGCGCATGGCCAGGAAGGCCGGAGATTTCTCGGGAAAGAAGGGCGAGGTCTTTTTGTTGTATCCCGCCATGGCCGGGGCCGGGGAGCTGCGGGCGAAACGGGTGCTGGTGG
>WFUT01000179.1 GCA_015484845.1 Desulfobulbaceae bacterium | reverse complement strand
GTACAGATGGGTGGTCTTCTCACAGCACTGAACGCAGGCAAAACCAGCCTCTCCACCAACCAGAAGTCCATAGAGATCGTTGGCAACAACATCGCCAACGTCAACACGGAAGGCTATTCCAGGCAGCGGGCCGAGCTGGAACAGATCCCGGCGGTCAACTTCGGCGACTTCTTTGTCGGCCAGGGCGTGACGGTCTCCAACGTCAAGCGGGACTACAACGTCTTTATCAGCCGCCAGCTCCAGGAAAAATCCATTGCCTACGGCGAGGAAAACGGCCGGTCCACGCCCCTGACCGAGCTGGAACGGATCTTCAGCATCTCCGACGAGTCCATTGCCTCGGAGATGGACCGCTTCTTCGATGCCTGGCAGCAACTGACCACCAACCCCAGCGGCCAGGTGGAGCGGGACATGGTCATGCAGCGCGGCAAGCTGCTGGGTGACGCCTTCCGCAACACCTCCGAGGAGCTGGACAATGTCCAGGAGAACATCAACAACTCCATTGTCGCCAAGATCGATGGCATCAACGAGAAGATCAGCGAGATCGCCAAGCTCAACGACCGCATCAACCTGATCGAGGCCTCGGGCCAGACCGCCAACGCGGCCCGCGACCAGCAGGACCTCCTGGTCAAGGACCTCTCGCAGAGCCTCGGCGTCCAGACCTATACCGACGGCAAGGGCATGCTGGCCGTACAGCTTCCCGGCGGCCTGCCCCTGGTCCAGGGCAACATGGCCATGACCATCGAGCCCGTGACCACGGGCTCGGACGTCAACCTCCAGCTCAACATCGGCGGTACGATCAAGGACATTCACCTCCAGGACATGGGCGGCGAGTTCCACGGCATGTTCGAGACTCGGGATGTCTTCATCGCCGGGCTGCGCACCGATCTGGACAACCTGGCCGTGGAACTGACATCGGCGGTCAACAACGTGCACCAGAACGGCTACGGCCTCGACGGCACCAATACCCAGCGCCTCTTCTTCGATGACCTGGCCGGTCCGCCGCCGGTGGCCAATGCCAGCCGCCATGTCAACGTTGCCCTGACCGATTCGAACCAGGTGGCCGCGGCAACGGAATTTCCCGCCGCACCGGGCGACAACCGCAACGCGCTGGAGATCGCCTCGCTGGAGACCAACTATCTCATCGGCGGCAAGGATACCTTTGACAACGCCTTTGGCAAGATCGTCTCCACCGTCGGCATCGAGGCGGGCAGGAACAAGCTGGCCCTGGGCGGCGCCAAGGACGCCACGGTCCAGCTCCAGAACCTGCGCGACGGCCACTCCGGGGTCTCCCTCGAGGAGGAGATGATCGACCTGATCCAGTACCAACGCGGGTTCGAGTCATCGGCCAAGTTTCTCTCCACCATCGATGACATGATGAACTCGCTCCTCCAGCTCAAGCGATAACCCGCACCGAGGTAGAACCATGAAAGCCACCCAGGGTACCACCTACCGGATGCTGGGCAACCGGCTCAATGACCTGACGACCCAGCTGGAAGATCTGCGCAGAATCGGGGCCACCGGCAAGAAGCTGAACAGGCCGTCCGATGACCCGGCGGCCATCCGGCCGGTGCTCACCACCCGCAAGCAGCTCAGCAACGTGGACCGGTACCTGGAGACCATGGGCCAGTCCCTGGACAAGATGCAGGCCATGGACGGTCACCTGGACCACGTGGAAAACATCATGCAGCGGGCCAAGGAGATCGCCATCAACGCGGTCAACGGCACCATGAGCAACGAGGACCGGACCGTGCTCGCCGACGAGATCGGCCAGTTGCGGCAGGAACTCCTCGACACGGCCAACGGCATGGTGGACGGCAAGTACATCTTTGCCGGCTACCAGGAAGACACCAAGCCCTTTGTCGAAAACCCGGCCTACGACCCGGCACTCTACGATCCCAACGACTCCAGCACCTGGCCCTATCTCTACCAGGGGGACGGCAATCCCACCGAGCTGGAGATCACGCCCGGCGAAAAGATCCAGGTGAACCTGACCGGCAACAACCTCTTCTTCGGCAGTTCAACATGGAATACCACGCCGCCGCCGAACAACAGTGTCGACCCGGGCCGCTACGATCTCTTTGCCGTCCTGACCCAGACCGAGGAGGCCATCCGCGCCAACGACCCCACCGCCATGCAGAACTCGCTTGACAACCTGGACGGGGCGGCAGAACAGAACCGGCGGCTGCGCTCGCAGCTCGGCAACCGGGCCGCGCGGGTGGAATCGGCCATGCACCACCAGGAGGCGGTCAAGATCGACCTCAAGGCGATCCTGTCCCGCTACGAGGATGCCGACGCCATCGAGGCATTCAACGACATCGTCAAGCAGGAGAACGCCTTCCAGGCCGCCCTCAACGTGACCAGCAGGGTTTCCAAGCTCTCGATCCTGGACTACATGTAGCACACCGCATCATGGCCGGCACGGATGCGGCCCGGACCGCCCTGCCCTGCCGCCGCCGTGATGTGTATGGATTTTTTTGTTAAAAACTTGGTACCTAGATCCTGCACTGCGAAAATGAAGAAAAAATTTTCTTTTCCGTCAGCGGATTATACGAACGTGTTCGTTTTTTTCGACTCACTGATCGGGTGAAGGATTTTTTCTTCATTTTCTCGCCCGCAGGGATTGCCAATTGCAGGATTTAGGTTGTATTGTTCATCCTTTTATCAGATACTGTCCCTGGTGGGCAGAAGATGGAGTGACCATGAACCGTTCTTTTCCCCCTCCCCTGTCCGGCGACCGTACCGACAGGATGGCGCCAGTGGATTTCTCCGTGCTGGAGGACCTGGCAGGCCTGACCGTTCCGGCCCCCGGCCATGCAGAGGCGAAACTCCTCGTCTCCAGGATCGCCCCCTGCCGGCACCCATCGGGCAAACGCTTTTCCTACCAGGGATACACTGCCCCGGCCTGGAACTGACCACGTAAAAGCAATGAAAGAGAGCAAGGTTACATGCCTCGTGACCAGCTCCGACAGCGGCCATGAACAGCGAATACCCCCGGGGCATCGGCCCTGTGACGAATAACATAACTGGAGCAGCAGATGCTGGTTCTGACCAGAAGACCCGGTGAAGGAATCGTCATCGGTGACAATATAACCGTCAAGATCATTGAAGTGAAAGGCGGTGGCATCCGGATCGGAATCGATGCCCCACGCGAGACAAAGATCTACCGCCAGGAAGTCTACGATCGGATCAGGCAGGAAAACATCGAGGCGACCCGGTGGGATATGGCCGACCTGGATATTCTCAGTGACGATCTTGCAGGCAGGACTGTAAAGAAATGAAAAAGATCACGACCCGTTTCGGCGAAATTGAATACGACCCGGCAAATATCATCCATTTTCCGGAAGGTCTGGTCGGCCTCGAGGATCTGCACGACTTCATCGTCATGCCCAACAAGAAAAAAGGCCCCCTCTTCTGGATCCAGTGCGTGGACCACCCGGAATACGCCTTTGTCGTCACCGACCCGACCAACTTCTTTCTTGACTATGCCCTGGCCCCGGACGAGGAAGAGCGGAAGAAACTGGGGATCGGGGACGAGGACGAGTTCTACATCCTCTCCATCGTGACCGTGCCGCCGTCCAAGGAGATCACCCTGAACCTGGCGGCTCCCATCCTCTTTGCGCCCAAGAGCAACCGGGCCCTGCAGGTGATCCTGGAGAACTCTCCCTACGATGTCCGCACTCCCCTGCCCCGCCTGGAGGACAACGAGGAGGCGGCCGGCAGCAGGTGAGTGACCGGCGGTTCCGGGCGGGAACAGCGCTGGCCCCTGAACACTGAACGGGCCCGAGACAGGAAACACGAAACCCGGCATCCTGGCTGGCAGGATGCCGGGTTTTTTACCCGCGGATGGCCGGGGAACCGGGAAGGGATGCTCCTCAGTTCACGGTGTTGATCCGGCCGCCGCGGATGTTTGTCCTGTGCTGGTATCCCTGCATGGAGGTGATGCCGCTCCGGATCTTCAGCAGTTCGTTGCGATACCCCGCCAGCCGGCTCTTCAGCTTGGGAAGAAGGCTCCTGTTCTGCTCAAGGACCTCGGTGAGCAGTGTCCGGCGTCTCTCCATCAGGCCACTGACCGCCTCGACATTTTCCGGCCGCAGCTCCCGGAGCAGTTGCCTGTCCATGGCCAGGATCCGCTGGTGCAGCTGCTCCAGTTCCTCGGTGGCCCGAACAGTGGCCGCCACGTCCAGGAGCGGCAGCCTCTTCTCGATCCCCTCCATGGCACGCTGCAGCTGCCGGTACAGGGCCAGGGACTCCTCCATGGTCTGTCGGATATCGGTCATGGCCGTCACATTGCCGCCGCTATCTTTCCCGGTGCCGCCGGGGCAGCCGCGGGCTGCTCAATGGCCGGCCCGGCCTGTTCCCGCCTGTAAATGGCGGCCGCCTCTGCCCAGGTCTCGCGCAGCTCCTTGAGCATCTTGACGATAACCTTCAGCGGCTCCACGTCGTTGTCCCTGTTGGCGTTCATGTATTCGTTGAGCATGTAGGCATAGAGGGCATCGAGGTTTTCGGCCAGGTTGGCGTCCTGGTTGCGGTCCAGGGTGGCGTCCAGCTCCGCGACAATGGCCGAGGCCTTGTTGATGTAATAGGTCCGCTTGGGTATGTCATTGGCCTCGATGGCCTTCATGGCCAGGGAAGTGAACCGGATGGCGCCGTCGTAGAACATGAGGAGCAGCTGCTCGGGACTGGCACTGGCTATCTGGTTGGCCAGGTATTGATTGGTATATCCGTTCATGGATTAGCCCTTTTTCTGGTAAAGGTTGGAGATGGTCTTCAGCTGCTGCGTCAGGTAATCCCCTGTTGAACTCCACTGGCTGACCAGCTTTTCCATGGAATTGTACTGGGCGCGCAGGGTCTCCTCGCGCTTGGCCAGCCGGGCCTCGGTCCGCTCGATCTGATCGTCGATCTGCTTGATATTGTCGTTGATGCTCTGCCTGCGGCCCGCGAGCATGCCATCGGAGGCATCGGTCATGGAGTCGAGATACTCCTGGAAGCCCTTGGCCAGGCCGCTCTTGCCGTCGTCACCGGCCAGGAGGCTGACCAGGGAATCCAGCTTGTTGTCAATGGCGTCAGACAGCTTTTCATCATTGAGCACCAGGGTGCCATCCTTCTGGGTCTCGAGGCCGAGCTCGGACAGGGTGGAGAAGACACCGCTGTTGGCATAGGGCTCGGTGAGCATGTTCTGCAGGTGCCGCTTGATGGAATTGATCCCGGCGTCGCCGTCCAGGATGCCCGGGTCTGTATCGCCCATGGTGGACTGGCTGGTGATGAAGCTGATGACCTCGTTGTAGCCCTTGACAAAATCCTCCATCTTTGCCTTGATGGTGGCCTTGTCCAGGGATACGTCCACGTTCACGGTCTTGCCGGCCGAGTCATCGATCAGGTCCAGGGTGACTCCGGGGATGGCCTCGCTGATGGTGTTGTTCTTGGAATAGATGTCCACGCCGTCGATGCGGACGTGGGCCTGGGTGGCGTCCTGGGTCACGGTGAAGGTGCCGAGGGAATCGCTGCCCCCGGAGAGGCCGGAGCTATCCAGGGAAAAGGCGGTGCCCACATCCTTGCCGGTGAGCATCAGGCGGTAGGGCGAGGCCGTGCCGTCATTGATGATGGCGGCCGAAACACCGAGATCGGCGTCATTGATGGCCTGCATGATCCCTTCCAGGGAGTTGTTCTCGGAAGTGATCTCGATGGAGCTGGTCGTGCCGCCCACGGTGAGGCTCAGGGTACCGGTGCCGAAGGTATTGCTCGTCTTGTCGGCAAAACCGCTGTCCGAGACCGACTTCTGGACCTGGGCGATGGAGACGACCTCCACCTGGTAGCTGGTGCCGACCAAGGCGTCGCTGGAGGCCGTGGCGGTGAAATAGTCACTGCTGCTCAGGTTGACGCTGCGTTTCTGCAGGACATCCGGATCCCCGAGATCGGTGATGGAGTCCTGGAAGCTCTTGAGCTTGGAGTCCAGGTCGCTGAAGGCGGAGAGCCGGTTGTTCAGCCAGGTCTTGTCGGTCTTCAGGCGGGTCAGTGGCTGCCGCTCGACATTCATGATCGCATCGATGATGCTGTTGGTGTCGAGTCCGGTCGCCAGGCCCCCAAATGAAACAGTCATGACGCTTCCCCGTGTCCTGGTTGTTGTATCAGCTGACCGTGTTGACGATATTGCCGCGCAATTCCTGGAGGTGCTTGCTCAGGTTGATAAGCTCCTCGGGCGGAATCTGGCGGATCACTTCTTTGGTCTGCTGGTCGACGACCTTGACAATCAGCTCGTCAAGATCGTTGTCTTTTTCAAAACGCACGCTGTAGGCGCCGTCTTCGGTAATGGATTTTATCTGGCTCAGCAGCTCTTCTGGCTGCATCTTCTTCTGCTGTTCCGTGTCGGCCCCGGCGGCCTGGCCCGACTGGTCCTGCCGCTGCCTGCTGACCTGCTCCGCGGGCTCCAGGGCCCTGGGCGGTGATGCGCCGGCCGTGGTGAGTGTACTGACGTTCATGTTCCATACCTCCTTTGTTGCTGCTCAGGATGCCTCCCGGGCCGGCGGCACCGGCCCGGAAGACAGGGGGTAATGGCCAGCCGAATTACTTGAGCAGGGACAGTGCCATCTGCGGGGCCTGGTTGGCCTGCGCGAGGATGGAGATACCGGCCTGCTGCAGGATATTCTGCTTGGTCATGTTGGAGGTTTCCTGGGCGATGTCCGCGTCGAGGATCCGCGACCGTGCTGCAGAGATGTTCTCGGAGATGTTCTGCAGGTTGGCGATGGTGGACTCGAACCGGTTCTGGATCGCGCCAAGGTTGCCGCGCTGGGAATCGATCTTGCCAAGCGCCTTGTCGATGACGTCGATGGCCGACTGCGCACCGGACTGACTGGAGATATCGATACCGCTGACATAGTCGGTCGAGGAATTGACAAAGGTATCAGCCGCAACATTAAGAATGCTGCCGGCAGTATTGTCCACACTGGAGCGGACCGAGAAGGACTCGGTGGAGCTGAACTCGATCCGGCCGGCAATGGTGGTGGAATCGGTGGAGGCATCGGTCAAGGTCTCTGTCTTGCCATCCAGCGACTGAACGTTTAAGGTGGCCCCAGAGACAGAATGGGTGAAGTCGGCGATATCAATATCCTTGCCCTCGGACTGGATCATCTTGATATTGGATCCATCGAGTTCAGCCGAGATACCAGTGGTGCCGGTCACCTTGTTGATGGCGTCCACCAGGTTGCTCAGGTCGCCGGTGGTGACCGAGGCGGAGATGGTGGCGGTACTGCCGCCGGAGCCCAGTGTCATCTGTACTGTGCCATCACTACTCACCCCGGTGATCGAGGCCTCGTTGTAGGCCTTTGCCTCAACACCGGTGCTGGACGTGGTTTGATTCACGTTCGAAGCCACGGTGTAGGCGGAATCACCGGCGCTCACCGATACCGTGTCGGTCCCCTCGGAACCGGCAATGGTCAGGGTCTGGGCGGCAATGCTGTTGTTGGTGGGCAGGGTGGTGGCGGCCGTGGTGGCCGAACCGGTACCCTGATGCTGCGTGGTATTGGTGACGGTCTTGGCTGCCCGCCCCAGGTCACTTGCTGCCATGGAGTCGATGGAGACACTGATGGTCTCGTTGGCATTGGCGCCGATCTGGAACTTCTGGGCAGAGAAGGAACCATCGAGGATCTTCAGGCCGTTGAAGGTGGTGGTGTTGGCGATGCGGTCCATCTCGCTCTGCAGCTGGTTGACCTCGGCCTGGAGGGCCGAACGGTCAGCCGCGGAGTTGGAGGCATTGGCCGACTGGACAGACAGCTCGCGCATACGCTGCAGAATGTTGGTGGACTCCTGCATGGCACCTTCCGCGGTCTGGGCCAGGGAAATGCCGTCGTTGGCATTCCGGACGGCCTGGTTGAGGCCCCTGATCTGGGAGGTCATCCGGTCGGAGATGGCCAGTCCTGCCGCGTCATCCTTGGCAGAATTGATCCGGAGACCCGATGAGAGCCGTTCCATGGAACGGGAGAGAGCATTCTGGGTTTTGCCCAGGTTACGCTGAGCATTGAGAGACGCTACGTTTGTGTTGATTACGAGACCCATGATATTCCTCCTTGAATATTAAGTGGGTTGGCTTGCGTTGGCATCCTTGCCGGTACAACAAAAAAAATTTTGATTTTCAGGCTGTTTTTTTCGTGTCGGCTGTCACCTCCCTGGTATACCTTCCTGTGGTTATTTCCTGGCTCCTGTAAACGGAAAGGAGCTGAAAAGTTTTCCCTTGTTGTTCGTATCGTCACCGGCGCCCGGGGTCTTTAGGTAAAAATCTATTTTTTTGGCAATAAAAAAGCCGCCCGGCTGAAGCGGGCGGCTTTGTGCAGTACTTTCAGGCTATTATCCTTTGAGCAGCTGCAGGGCCAGTTGCGGGGTCTGGTTGGCCTGGGTGAGAATGGAGACACCGGCCTGCTGGAGGATGCTGGCCTTGGTCATCTGGGAGGTCTCCTGGGCGATATCGGCGTCGCGGATGCGGGAGCGGGCCGCAGTCAGGTTTTCGGCCACGTTCTGCAGGTTGGCGATGGTGGACTCGAACCGGTTCTGCAGGGCGCCCAGGTCGCCGCGCTGGGCATCGATCTTGTCCAGGGCCGCATCAATGATCTTGATGGCATCGTTGGCGTTATCCACGGTGCTGATATCCACCTGGGTGACCTCCTCCATGGGAGGGATCTCGGTGGTATTGGCCGGCTGATCCAGTATGGAGCCCGCTGTATCCGCTACGTTTGAGGAAACGGTATAGGATTCGGGAGAGGAGAACTCGATGGAACCCGATATCCTGGTGGAGTCATTGCCGCCCGATGCCAGGTTGGTGGTGTTGCCCGAGGCGCCGGTGACGGTAATGGTCGCACCTGAGGTGGTATGGGTGAAATCCTCCAGGACGATATCCTTGCCCTCGGCCTGGACCAGGGTCAGCGTGCCACCACTCACCGTTGCAGTAACACCGGTGGTGCCGCTCTGGGCATTGATCACCGTGGCCAGCTCGCTCAGGTCGCCGGTGGCCACCGAGGCGTTGACCGAGGCCGTATTGCCGCCGCTGCCGATGGTGAGGCTGACCTGGCCCGAGGCGCTCAGGCCCGACAGGGTGGCCTCGGTGCGGGCGGTGGCGGTGACGCCGGTGAGGGCGGCGGCATTGGTGATGCTGGAGGCGATGGTCCAGGCCGTATCACCGGCGCCGATGGCCACGGTGGACTCTCCCTTGCTCCCATTGATGGTCAGGGTCTGGGCGGCGATGGTGTTCAGGGCCGGGGCAGCGGTACTTGCAGCGGCAGGGGTCCCGGTGCCCTGGTTGGCCGTGGTGTTGTTGGCGTCAAAGGTGTAGCGACCGAGATCGTCGGCAGCCATGCTCTGGATGGAGACGCCGATGGTCTCGTTGGCGTTGGGACCGACCTGGAACTGCTGGGAGACAAAGGTCCCGTCCAGGATCTTGAGACCGTTGAAGGTGGTGGAGTTGGCGATCCGGTTCATCTCGGTCTTCAGCTGGTTGACCTCGGACTGAAGGGCGGCCCGGTCGGCGGCCGAGTTGGTGGCATTGGCGGCCTGGACAGCGAGTTCGCGCATGCGCTGCAGGATATTGGTCGATTCCTGCATGGCGCCTTCCGCTGTCTGGGCCAGGGAAATTCCGTCGTTGGCGTTCCTGGCCGCCTGGTTGAGACCGCGGATCTGGGCGGTCATGCGGTCGGAGATGGCGAGCCCGGCCGCGTCATCCTTGGCCGAGTTGATGCGAAGGCCCGAAGAGAGCCTTTCCATGGACGTGGAAAGGTCGCGCTGGGTGCGGGCGAGGTTGCGTTGAGCATTCAGCGATGCTACGTTTGTATTGATCGTCAAAGCCATGGTTCATCCTCCATGAAACTATGTTCCGCCTGGTCGTCAATGATCCGACCACTGGCTCACGATACAAACGTAACATCTCTCAACTGTGTCTCTCGCTTACCTTTTCGGTACCTCCGGATACTTGCTTTAGTAATTTCTTCGCTGCCCTCCAAAAGCCGGGTAAGGGCAAACTTTCCGAACTCCTTCCGACAACCACTCCCCACAAGGGTGGGAGATCCAGCCTACTCCAAATTCTTCACAGGCCATTCAAGGTCCTCAACCACCGCTCTGATTTTTTCCAGACCTGAGCGATAAATTTCCTCCGCCATTTGCTGTCGATCGGCAAAGAGCAACACCTTGTACCAGGCTGTCAAGAGATGAAGTATGAATAAAATGAAGACCTCAGGGCGTCGATCACTGTCATTTTCCCGGTTGGCCATAACCGCCTTCAAAACGGCCCTGTCGATCACCTGATTGAATTCTTTCCAACTAAACGCCTCCAGTTCCAGACCGCGGATCACATCTCTTTTCAAACCTTCTGTTACAAGGTCAGAATCTTTTGTATATGGTTTCCAGTTCTTCCCTTTTTGGGCCGGTAAAAAGGCTTTTTTAATCCGATTGATATCATCAACTTTTCCGGGATAGTTGCGAAGCATAATAGCCTTGGAGCGTCGGGCCCGGGCACCTTTCACCCTCGCACCATCGGAAAGATTGTATACCGAGATATTCCTGCATGCCGATTGAATAGCCTGTTCGATAACAATTCGGGTCTGGGTCAGAAAAGGGGTACTGTGGATCATCGATGCCTGCGACGGAAAATTTGCGTTTACAAGGACCTGTTGCATTTCCTGCAGGTAATCCTTATTCTTACGCTTTTCAGAAATAACGCGCAATCGATCATACATGGTTCCACTTGCGTGGTTTCGCTCTACGCTCCGGTACCCGAAGTCACAACCAAGCAAAAATATTTCACGGGGCTGGCACAGACAAGCAAAAGCAAAGGCCATATTCGTGGTGGAAGGAAGAACCCGTTCCAAAGGAACGGTATATCGCACAGGAGCGACCTTATCACTAACGCCAAGAAGCAAAAGATCTTCAAAAAAATCAACCACTGTTTGTGGAACATTACTTGAAGCAATTGCTGTAATTGAGGGATCCAGTGCCAGTAAATATCGAAGACCTTTCTCACGAATCATCGTTTCCATGGTAAACTGAAAATCCGGCCTAATACCATGGGCAAGCAGGGGTTTGACAGCACTCAACACCGCAAATATCAGAAGTTTGTCCTGGTTGGCAGCCAACCACTCTAGATCATTATCAAGGGAAGGACCAGAAGCGACGACAGCAATCCTGGATTTTCCCGAAAGCCGGGGACGATTGGTCAAAAGCGGGATCCCTGCCCTGAGATTTTCCGCCATCTGCCCTAAGGCAGCGTAATCATAATCCAGGGGAAATACTACATTTGACATTGTAACCTGGTGCATGCGAAAGGATTCGATCAGGTGAGGATTTTCAGGATGCTCGTACGCCGGTAACACTCTTGTCCAGAGATGCCGACTCACCGAGTAATTGCTGAAAAAAAACCTGATGGCCTCACTTTGAGGATCAGGACCGATGGAGAACAACACCTCAGACTGAGCGCTTATCTTTTCATAATCGAGAAAATAGCACGAGACCTCAAACCGTTGCGGATCCGGTTCGACCAGGAGGATACTGGCCACTTCTGTTCGTGAGAGATAATAATCTATGTGCAACCCATGAAAAATACCGAGAAAGACAACAGGAGGAGAAAACCTTCTGCCATCGGGCAATTCTTTTAAGTTGATCTGCTTAAGTGAAAAACGAAAAAGCGATTCCGGAAACTGGGTCAGGAGCTGTTGATAAATCTTCCGAAGAGGTCTACCATGCTTAGGATACAGGTCCATCGCCGGGACCTTGAAATTACAGAGATCAATCCATGCATTATGAACCCAGTTTCCCATCATGGCGGCAAACTTATCCAACCCTGCTTGCGGATGAGCCAGACCTCCTGTCTTCTCATGGGTTATGGTTAGGAATTCCGATGTAATATTCAACTGATAGGGACAATGTCGTTTTTTTACAACCTCCAACAACGATGGATTGCATCGCTCAAAAAAAGCGATATTTTTTTTATACATTTCCTGCAAAATCGCAGGGCGATCCTCTCGAGAGCTAGCCCTTATCAGGTCAATCATTGATATATCCATTGGTACCAAACCTATCACCAGAATACATTTCAGCTAAATTGTACATGTAGCCACCTAGAATCTATCGTCATCCGTTCCATGTGTACTTCTTCACCACCTACAAAACTCACCCGACGCGGCGAATAACTTCAATTGTACAGAGGGATATGTTTGCTGATAAATCAATATTGATCACCGGGGGAACCGGATCGTTCGGGAAAAAATTCGCCAGGGTTCTGCTGGAAGAGCACTGTCCCAAAAAGATCATCATATTTTCTCGGGACGAGCTCAAGCAGTTCGACCTCCAACAGGAACTCAACGCCCCCTGCATGCGCTATTTCATCGGCGACGTGCGGGACCGGGAACGACTGATCCAGGCAATGCGCGGCGTGGATTACGTGGTACATGCTGCTGCCCTCAAGCAAGTTCCTGCTGCGGAGTACAACCCAACAGAATGCATAAAAACCAATATCTATGGGGCAGAGAACATCATCCATGCGGCCCTGTATAATGAAGTGTCTCGGGTGATTGCCCTGTCGACGGACAAGGCTGTCAATCCCATCAATCTTTATGGTGCCACCAAGTTAGCATCAGACAAGTTGTTTGTCGCTGCCAATAATTTTTCAGGTGGACTGAAAACCATTTTTTCTGTGGTTCGTTACGGTAACGTTGTAGGGTCTCGTGGATCGGTGGTACCCTTTTTCCGGAAGCTCCTCGCTGAAGGCTGTGACTATCTACCGATAACGGATAAGCGAATGACGCGCTTTTGGATAACCCTTCGTCAGGGGGTAGACTTTGTTTTAAAAAGTTTTGCCCGAATGCAGGGGGGAGAGATTTTTGTCCCCAAGATCCCTTCTATCCGGATCACGGATCTTGCCCAGGCCATGGCACCGGAGTTACCGACAAAGATCATCGGCATACGGCCTGGTGAAAAGCTGCATGAAATAATGTGCCCTTCCGACGATTCACATCTTACCCTGGAATTTGCCGATCATTTTGTCATACGTCCCACCATAACCTTCTCCGGAAGGAGTAATGATTTCATCTGCAACAAGCTGGGGGAAAAAGGGAAACCGGTGAAGCAAGGGTTCGAATACAACTCCGGAACCAACAATCACTTTCTCAGCATCGGCGAAATTCGAGCCTGCAACAACCATACGTAACCGTGACGATTCCATATGGCAAACAGGATATTACGGCCGGG
>WFUT01000178.1 GCA_015484845.1 Desulfobulbaceae bacterium | reverse complement strand
CTATAATCAATGCTCCTTTTCTAATACAGATAGCCGAGAAGAAAAAGAGGACGTCGAATATCGTCGGTCGTACCACCATGTGACAGGATGATTTTCCGCTTCACATTTATGCCTTTGAACTGAGAACGTCCTTTTCCTTTCCCGCCAACTTCAAGAACAATGTTCCCGTGATTATCTCTCACCAGGAAATCGGGAGTCTTGCTCCCCCTGGTACTCTTGAGATAATGAAATTCAATGGATGCGCCTGTTAGCATTTCGGCAAAAAAATCCTCACGTAACCCTCCAACAACATCCTCATAATCATTGTAGAGCAGACGGTATGGTGGGGTAAGAAGTACTTTAGGCTCCCGCATAACACCAGTGCCCTTTGGGAAAATTACATGGGTGACCAGTGCCTGGCTAAGGATATTCAGGTAGGATTCGGCTTTGTATTTTGTGATTCCGACATTTCTTGAAATTGAAGAATAGTTTATGTCATCAACAGTTGATTTGCCGATGAACTTCAGCATTTTTTCAATGACTGGGAGTTCTTTGACCAGGAGTGGTATGACCTGAGGGATATCACGGCTGATGATTTTTTTCAGAATATTGGCAAGGAGCGGGATCGGGTCAGGTTCGTCCAGTGCGAAAGGGAGAAGGCCGCCACAGAGGTATTCGTCAAACAGGTAGCCGTGGCGAAGATGGTCTCCAGTCCAGTTTCCTTCGATGATATCCTGCAGGCCAAGAGTCGGCAAGAGGACGTTATTTTTGAAGTAGATGTATTCCCTGAAAGAAAAGAGTGGTAGTTTCAGGAGATGAACACGACGGGACAGATCATAGGCAGATTGGGCAATTGCCAGAGCTACTGAACTCGTGAATATGATCTTTAATCCCAGGGAGTCGTATATTTTTTTGAGCTGGGCGTCGTAGTCTTTCTGAAAATGAATTTCATCAAGGAGCAGCAACTTAATCTTTAGGGTTTGCTGTAAGTGTTTTGCAATTTGAAAAAGATCTTCAGAGGTGACTGTGTCCACGGAAATATAGAAAGCATCTGTTCGCTTTATCAGCAGCTGTTTGAGGAGAACGGTCTTGCCCGCTCCGCGAGGACCGATTATCCCGGTAAAATGCTTTCCACTCGAATTTTGCAGGGGTCGGTAAAGCAGACGCTGACGATTGTATTTTTTCCCCTCTTGCCTGGCTAACTGGTCCAGCTCAAGCAGGTAATTGATTTCCATGGCACACCCTCTGTTGGTTTCTGTTGATTTGGCGAATCATTTTACGAAATGATATACATTTTGTCAAATGGATTACTAAAATGGAGGTTCTGAAGATTCTGGACTGGATTTTGCGTGGATTCTGGGTGGTGGATTCTAGCGGGATTCTGAGGGATTCTGTGGATTCTGGGGACACAGATTCTGGACACACAGATTCTGGGGACACAATACCATTTCCAAAACAGTAAGGCCCGCATCCTTGAAGCCAGGCGCAAACAGGAACGGGAAAAGCGGCAGGGCAGGGGAGTGAGCGGTCAGGCGGCGCGGCGTGCCGCGGCGGGGTTGCGGTTCTGGAGGATGTAGCTGACCATGCGGCTGGGTGAGAGCCTGATGGAGGAGGGGCCGGAGC
This sequence comes from Desulfobulbaceae bacterium, assembly GCA_015484845.1. Lineage (GTDB taxonomy): Bacteria > Desulfobacterota > Desulfobulbia > Desulfobulbales > Desulfobulbaceae > DRKI01. Next base: position 5,626 of record WFUT01000178.1, on the reverse strand, counting down.
GAATGTAAAATTCCTCGTTCTTGCCGATCTTCAGGAAGACCGGTTCCGTGGCCGGCCTGCATTCGATGAGCACGGCCTGGTTGTCGCCGTCCTCGACCAGGGTCACCTCCAGGCAGCGGGCGAACTCGGCGCCGATGTGCTGGTTGAGCAGGTTCTTGATGTGGAGCAGGCACCGGTCCGGGTTGTCGAAATTGTCCGCGGCCAGGCCGACCAGGACGCCGTCGTCATCGACCCCGAGCAGCAGGGTGCCACCGTTGGAGTTGAGAAAGGCGACCACGGCCTTGAGCCAGGCCAGCTCGATCTCCTTGCCCGGTTTGCCGCTCTTCAGGTTGGTCCGCACCGTGGACTTGAACTCGACCTCGGCGCCCTCGCCCTGCTCGATGCAGCGGCGCAACCGCTGCAGGGGCGAGGGTGGCGGGGCCGCCGCGCCGTGGTGCAGACCACCGGTGCGCCAGACCAGGACAAAGAGCAGCAGGCCGCCGGCCAGGGCCACCAGGACGTCCACCGAGTCCACCCGGAACAGGGTCTTGTTGAGCCGGCCGAGGAGCTCCTTTTCCGGTGCCGCGGCGCCAAGCCAGAACATGCTCCTGGCCTGGTCCAGGGGCCTGAACGAGGCGATCCAGCGTTGGCCGTCCGCCTGCACCGTGAGGGGCTTTTTGACCGGCCGCTTGCTGGCCAGCCACTGCCGGACGATGGTGGCTGCCGGCGCGGGCGAGGGCCGGGCCTCGGCCGTGGTTTCGGAGGTGTCCCTGTCCCCGGAGCTGATCAGGATGGTGCCGGCGCTGTTGACCAGGAAGAGGATGCCGGGCCGTTTTTCCGCCAGCCGGGTGAGGATGGTCCGCATGTTGGCCAGGGGAATGTCCATGGCAAACACCGCAAACCCCCTGCCGCCGGGCCGCTGCCAGGCCACCGAGGCGGTGACCCCCTTGTGGCCGGTCTCGAAAAAGGTGTAGATCGGCGTCCAGTGCACCTCGCCCTTGCCCGATGGCGAGTGGAACCAGGGCCGCCGGCGCGGATCATAGGCCCTGGTCTTCCGCCACTCTTTCCCGGCCTGGTCCGGTTTCAGCCAGCGCCGGAAGACCATCCTGGCGGTGCCGTTTTCCTGGGTACTGACCCGCGTCACCCAGCCCTTGCCGTCCCGGTAGAGAAAGTATTCCCCGCCCTGGTCATTGGCCAGCAACAGGCCGCTCACCGGCGCCTGGCGGCTGATGAGCGGCATGAATTTCCTATTGAGGCCCACCAGGTCATCGGTGTCCAGGACGCCGTTTACGCCCCAGTCATGGACCATGTTCAGCTTGGAGGTCAGGTTGTCGAAAAAAGACTTCAGCTCGCCCAGCTCGTTGTCCCCGATCTCGTTGATCACGGTCAGGGCCAGGTCGTCCTTGACCCTGAGGTACTGGTAGGTGTTCATGGCCAGCAGGATGAGGAGAAAACCGGCCAGGGGTACGAGAACCGACGATATGCGAAAGGAGGATGCGGTTGTTCTGTCGTGATTGACGGGTGTTCCGGACATGGACAATAGCTGTAACTCTGAAGGGTTATGTTGATCCCGGGTCCTGGTGGTCCCTATTCCTCATCCCGGCCGCCGGGTGCTGTCACCTGGCATCGTGGAGGTTCTTGTAGAACGGTACCCAGTGCTCGATCATCTTCTCCAGTTCGCCGCTCTTCCTGATCCCGGCCAGGTAGCTGTTGGCCTTCTCCCGCAGTTCATTGTCCCCGTGCCGGACGCCCCAGGCCAGTTTTTCCCTGGTCATGGGTACCAGGACGGGCGTCAGGCCCCGGCCGGCGTAGAGGGCGCCGTAGTAAAGGTTCATGGGCAGGTCATAGACAAAGACGTCGATCTTCTTTTCCGCCAGGGCGCGGACACCCTGTTCCACGTCGCGGAACCGGACCGGCCGGGCGCGGGCGATGTGCCTGACAATGAAGGCGTCGCCGGTGGTGCCCCTGACCGTGCCGATGCGGATGTTTGGCCTGAGCAGGTCGGTGAAGCCGTTGCTGTAGCGGTTGTACTCGCCCAGGCGCACCAGGGCGATCTGGCCGGTGACCATGTAGGGGTCGGTGAAGTCAACGAGCATGCTCCGGTCACGGGTCACGCTCATGGCCGACATGATGATGTCGATGCGGCCCGAGGTCAGGGCGGGGATCTCGTCCGGCCAGGCCAGCTCGACAAAGCGGACCTGTTTGCCCATGGCCCGGGCCAGGCCACGGGCCAGGTCGGCCTCGAGCCCCCTGATCTCGCCGTTTTCGCGGAAGGCCATGGGCCGGGCATCGGGGGTGATGCCCACCCGCAGGATGGAAGGCGCCGGCGCCGTGGCCCGGCCGGTGGCGCGGTGGACGCAGCCGGCGGTGACGAGAACGAGCAGGATGGCAATGAGTGGAGAGAGACGGTTCATCTGCAGTCCCCCTGTTTGCCCCGGATCACCTGGCCGCGGGAGATAAAGGAGATACCCTGCTGCATCTTGGTGCCGATCATGATGGACTCGACAATGGGTGCCGCCACGGGCCGGTCGGCCTGCCAGCGGACCAGGAACTTGGCTCCGGAGCCGCCCTTGTGCTCGTTTTCCCGTATCACGAAGCGGACCGAGGCCAGGGGGGCGATGGTCCGGGGGGTGCTGACATAGGACCGCAGCCGCCTGCCGGCAGAGTCGTAGAAGTCAGCGGCGAGCAGGGTCAGGGGCCTGTCCGGGTCCGTGTTGCGGATGGACAGGGTGGCGGTGAGGGCAAAGGGTTTGTCCTTGAACCGTTTGTCGGCATAGATGTGCGAGTAGAGGGGCACGTAGATGGTCTGGCTGAGCCATGGCACGACCCCGCAGTCTGCGGCCCGCAGGGCCGGGGGCAGTGCCAGCCAGAGGAGGAGGAGGAACAGGAAGGCCGCCGGGCGGCCTGGCATGATTGTTCGGAACATGCTTCAGGTCCCCAGCGGCCGGACCCGGGGCCCGGGCCTGGGCAGGGCCTTGCGAAGGCTGTCAGCCTGGGGGTTGGCCACGTTCTGGCGGATGAGGATGTCGGCCGGCGATACCGGGGCACCATAGTACTCCATGTTCCATGCCGACCTGGGCGCGATCACCGCCCCCTCGATGGAGATGCCGCCGAAGATGCCCTGGGAGCGGCCAAAGGCGATGATGTCGGCGGTCTGGACCTTGGCCGTGCCGCCCACCGGTCCGGCGGCAACAGAGGCATCGGCGCCCAGCTTGAAGCCGGTGCTCAGCATGGCATTGAGGCCCTTGTCGGTCATCACCAGGAGGATCACCTCCGAGGCCTCGGCCCCGGCCTGGAGTCCCAGGGAGACCGAGCCCATGGTATAGAAGGCCGGGTAGCTCCAGCGGCCGGTGCTGAAGTCCTGGGCGCAGAGAACGCCGGAACCGCCGGAACCGCCGATGATGAAACCGCCGCGCAGCATCTGCGGCACGATGAAGATACCCTTGGCCTTGACCACGTGCTCGCGGAACCAAGACATGCTGGGGTCCTGCATGAAGCTCTTGTAGACGGCCGTGGCCTTGGCCACCAGCTCTTCCGGCTTGCCGAAGTCACCGGCCCGCGAACTCTTGCAGGGCAGCAGGGTCGTTGCCAGCATGGCAACCAGGATGAGGGCGGTGCGGATCATGGACGGCATGGCTCTGTCTCCTCTGTGGATGGCAGGGGTAAATGATAATGATTCGCCCCACAGGATAGCCCAGCTCTGCACAAAGGTCAAAGGGTAATCGGGCCGGCGGCGCAGGGAGCGGCAGGGACGGACACCATTGAGCATGGGGTGCCGGTCGGGACCGTATGCAGGGATCTGCCGGGGTCCTTCTTTGGCCTTGACAAGAAAACCGTCCTTGCGTACAGGTTGGGCCGGAAGCCGGATGGCAGGGCGCGGGAACCGGCCGCGCGCAGCAGGAGGCTTCGATTTCCCCGCAGGTCGGTTGCCCTTGCCGCACCGCCCTGCGGTGGGCCACGTCAACAGGTACCCTGCGCCATTTTCGCGGTGCGGGTTTCAGGATTGCAAACCGGAAAGACAGAAGGAGTTACAGCAATGGAGGACAAGACAGCAGAGGAAAAGACCGCAGAAGAGAAGACCGCGTCACTGACCATTCTCAGGACCGCCGGCCTGGTGGAGCCGGAATTTTTCCAGGCCGTGGCCGACGTGGTCCGGCGCTACAACCTGACCGTCTACCTGAGCACGACCCAGAATATCCGCCTGCTCGAGGTCAGGGAGAGCGACCGCGACGAGATCATGCGGGAGCTGGCGGCCAAGGGTGCCCGCTTCAAGGGGCAGGTCAAGTTTCCCCTGGCCAAGACCTGTGTCAGCCGGCCCCACTGCAAGCTGGGCAAGTTCGACACCTTTGCCCTGGCGCAGCGGATCGACGAGCACTTCCAGGGCTGGGAAAAGATCAAGCCCAAGATCAAGATCGCCATCAGCGGTTGCACTGCCGCCTGCTCAGGCCCCATGACCACGGATATCGGCATTGTCGGCACGCCGGTGGGCCTGGACATCTATGTCGGCGGCAAGCTGGGCGCCCTGCCCAAGCTGGGCCGCCGCATCGTGCGCCGGGCCGACGAGGACCGGGTCATTGCGGTCATCGAGGAGCTGGTCACCTACCACTACAACCAGCCTGGCAAGAAACTGCGCATGTTCAAGCTCATCAACAACGACGACTTTCCCTACCCCGAGGCGGTCTGAGAGCGGGGTGTTTCAGTCCGTCCCCACCAGGGCGGCCCGCAGGTACTCGCGGTTGAGGCGGGCGATGTTGCGGATGGAAAGCCCCTTGGGGCAGACGTTTTCGCACTCGCGCTCGTTGCCGCAGTTGCCGAATCCCTCGTTGTCCATGGCCCTGACCATGGCCAGGGCCCGCCGCTTGCGCTCGGGCCGGCCCTGGGGCAGGAGGGCGAACTGGGAGATCTTGCCGCTGACAAAGAGCATGGCCGCGCCATTGGGGCAGGCGGCCACGCAGGCGCCGCAGCCGATGCAGGCGGCCGCGTCCATGGCCTGTTCGGCGAGATGCTGGGCCACGGGGATGGTATTGCCGTCCCGGGCCGAGCCGGCATTGACCGAGACATAGCCACCGGCCTGGATGATGCGGTCAAAGGCGGACCGGTCCACCACCAGGTCCCTGACCAGGGGAAATGCCCGGCCCCGGAAGGGCTCGATGCAGATGGTGTCGCCATCCTTGAAGTGGCGCATGTGCAGCTGGCAGAGGGTGGTCTCCCTTTCCGGGCCATGGGCGATGCCGTCGACCACGGCGCCGCACATGCCGCAGATTCCTTCCCGGCAGTCATGGTCAAATGCCACCGGCTCCCTGCCCGCCAGGGTCAGCTTTTCGTTGAGCACATCCAGCATCTCGAGAAACGACATGTCGGTGTTGATCTCTTCCAGCCGGTGTTCCTCGAACCGTCCCTCGGCGCCCGGTCCGGCCTGGCGCCAGATCCTGACCGTGATGGTGATCTTCTTGCTTGCCATGGTATCTCTGTGAAGGTGCGTCTCTTGGTGCCTAAATCCTGCACTTCGAAAGTGAAGAAAAAATTTTCTTTTGCAATATCAATAGATTATATGAACGTGATCGTTTTGTTCGATTCACTGACCGTGTGAAGGATTTTTTCTTCATTTTCTCGCCCTTCGGGATTGGCAATTTTACCGAATCTGCTT
>WFUT01000177.1 GCA_015484845.1 Desulfobulbaceae bacterium | reverse complement strand
GGCGCTGCAGGTCCCTGGCCGCGGCAAGACAGCCGCCGGGACGGCAAACCTGCCAGAGGGAACGGTAGTCGTTGATTCCGTGGATGGCAAGGAGATCCAGCCGCTCAAGGCGCAGCCGGGCAAGGGAGTCCAGGACATTGGCGGTGAACCGCCGGGGATCGTCCTCGGGCCTGACCTTGGTCTGGAGGATATACTCCTGCCGCCGCACACCGGCCAGGACACGGCCCAGCTGGCGTTCCGATGTGCCGTAACCGCGGGCTGTCTCCAGGTGGGTGATACCGAGATCCAGGGCCCGGCGGACCACTGCGGCCAGATTTTCCTGGCTGCCGCGGTCGATCGCCTCGTCCGGCATGTCCTGCCACGACTGCATGCAGCGCATGAACCCGGCCGAGAGCACCGGCATGCGCAGGCCTGTTCTGCCAAATCGTCGATAGATCATTGCCCCCGATCCCGGAAGATCACGGCTCAAGCTTCGTGCTCCACCGTGCCCCGGAGTACTTTCTCCGCCCGGGGAAAGAGGGCCATGTCGGTGTGGGGCAGGAAGAGGGCGCCGATATACTCATCCTTGAATCCCGGCACCTCGGAAAGCTCAAAGCTGGTCATGCGGTTGACCACCTGGATCACGTCATGGCGGATATGGTTGGACAGCCCGCTCATCCGGCACCCCATGAGGGAGCCGTTGCCCACGTAGACCACCTTGTCCGTGTCCATCTCCGGCAGCAGGCCCACGCTCATGGCGGAATCGATATCGATGAAGGAACCAAAGGCACCGGCCAGGATAACCTGCTCCAGGTCGGCCACGGCAAGGCCGACCTCGCTCAGCAGGGTACGGACACCGGCAAAGATGGCGCCCTTGGCACGGATAAAGTTCTCGATATCCACCTCGGTCAGTACGATGTCATGGTCGGTGCCGGACTCCTCCTGCCAGGCCACGACAAACTCGTAGCCGCTCCTGCCCTGGCGGATCCGGTCGCACGGGGAATCGCGGACAAACTTGCCCTGGCGGTCAATGATACCATGCTCCAGGAAACCGGCCACCAGGTTCAGGAGGCCGGAGCCGCAGATCCCCACCGGCGGCCGTTTCTGCAGGGTGGTATTCATGGGCTCCCAGGTGCCGGGATGCAGGTTGCAGTCCGAGATGGCACCGGCCGCGGCCCGCATGCCGCAGGTGATGCCGCCACCCTCAAAGGCCGGGCCGGCGGAACAGGCGGCGCAGACCAGCCACTCGCGGCTGCCGATCACGATCTCGGCATTGGTGCCGATATCGATATAGAGGGTCAGCTTGTCGGTCTGGTACATGCCCGAGCCCATGACCCCGGCAACGATATCGCCCCCGACCCAGGAAGAGATCGACGGGTACAGCAGGGCCACGGCATGGGAAGAGAGATCAAGACCCAGGTCGGTGGCCCGGATGGGCGGGTAGAGCCTGGTCACCGGCACATAGGGGGCCCGCCGTATGTTGTGCGGCTCGATGCCGGCAAAGAGGTGTGTCATCACCGTGTTACCGGCCACCGTGATGGAGATGATCTCTTCCTGCTTCACCCCCGCCGCCTTCAGGATCTTGCCGATGACCGAGTTGATGGTCCCTACCACGGCCTCCTGCATGACCCGGAGTCCCTCTTCCTTTTCCGCGAAGATCACCCGCGAGATCACATCCTCGCCATAGCTGACCTGCCGGTTGTAGGCGCCGTCCTCGGCAAGGACGGTGCCGCTGTGCATGTCGAAGAGCTGGCAGTAGACCGTGGTGGTGCCGATGTCCAGGGCAAGGCTGAAACTGCGCTGCACCCAGTTGCCCGGCTGAACGTCGGCGACCAGGGTCTTGCCGGGCTCGACGACCGGCCTGGACAGGGTCACCGTGACCCGGAAGTCCTCCTCGCGCAGGACACGTCGCAGCTTGCGCAGCACGGGCAGGCTCATGGTCAGGTGCCGCTGGCCGTACTGGTCGCGCAGGCCGTTGATCAGGCGCGACGCATCGGCCAGGTTATCGGACGGGCCGGGACGGGACAGCTCCAGGAAATACTTTTCCACCGGCGGCTTGAAGATCCCTGCCTCGCGCAGCTCGCTGACGTCGAAGTAGAGCGCCGTGGCCCGGTGCCGCCTGGGGACTGTCGTGGTCAGGCCGCCCTTGCCCATGGCCGACGACTCGGGTATCCTGACAACCACGTCCCCGTCAACGAGCGCGGTACAGGCCTGACGGACGCCGGTGGCATACTCCCGGGAGGCGATCTTCTCCGATGTCCCGCCCCTGACCGTTCCCTGCTCGACAATGACCCTGCACTTGCCGCAGACCCCGGTGCCGCCGCAGGAGGCATTGATGTGCACACCTGCCTGCTGTGCGCCCTCAAGGATCGAACTCCCGGCCGGCACCTGCACCCGCTGGCCGCCGGGCAGAAATGTGATGGTGACCTCTTGTCCTGGTTGCATACCCGTATCCCTGTCGCTGCCTGAAACCTCAATCCTGCAATCGGCAGCTTCACCGGAGATGCGGGGCATCAGGAGGGCCGAGAGAAGCAGGCAACCACCCCCGACCCCCTGGTGAGACAGGAGAAAAATTTTTCTTCCCTTCCGATGTGCCGGATTCAGGTAAAAAGATATCCCTGGCGCTCATTCTACCATGAACAGGCCGGTTTGAAACCTTTTCCTCGGAGGGACCGGTCAAGGCCGGTCTCCCGGAGCTGCTCCGCAGCTATCTTTTCGGGGAGCTCGCGACCGGGGGTTCAGGTAATCCTGCCGATCTCCTCGTCGATGATCCTCTCCAGGCGCTCAAGGATAAAGGAGTTCATGCTGTAGGGCGTGTGATCGGCAATGTACTTGAGTTTCAGGTACAGGCTTTCCGGCAACCGCAGCGGAATACTCTTCTTGACATCATCCCGGACATGCGCTTCCTGCCAGGGGTAGACCGTCCCCTTTTTGCCGGCCGTACCGGCACCGGCGGCAAAGGCATCGAGATCGGCCTGCCGCTTCCGGACCGGTGTTGAACGGAGCCGCGTCTTTTTCTTCTCAGCCACCATAGACCTCGCAAAAGAGCTGGTTCATTTCCCTTGCCGCCTTCCTGTCCCGTTTCCATTCCACCACCGACAGCCCGTCCCGGGCTGACTTGCGAAAGGCGATCCGGTCCCGGAGGACGCCATCAAGAAGGCGGAGATGGGCAAATCCCTCTTCCCTGAAGAAGTCGCGGGTCTCCTGGTCCTCCCTGACCGACGGGTTGGTGGACACCCGGTTGAGGACGATGGCGGCCTGCAGATCCTCATTGATGGCACCGGCCATCTCCACCAGTTCATCCATCTGGCGAATGGTCCAGATGTCGAACTGGAACGGCTGCACCGGCAGGTATGCCCTGTCACAGACACCAAGCGCATAGCGCAGCTCCATGGAGTCCCGCCCTCCCGCATCGATGATCACCTCCTCGTAGCGATCGGCCAGGTCAAGGATCTGGGTGGCCAGCCCCTTGCCAAACTTCTGGACACAGGCAACCCGTGGCTCCACCTCGGTCTCCTCCCGCACAGTGGCCCAGAAGGAGGCCGTCCCCTGCCGGTCCGTATCCAGGAGGATCACATCGCTTCCCTTCAGCGCCAGCATGGCGGCCATGTTGGTCGCCAGGGTGGTCTTGCCGGTTCCTCCCTTTTCCCCGCCAAACAGGACGATGGCCATGATATCACTCCATATGGTATCATCTCGTATAACTCCATATCATATTATATGATACCATATCATATAAATCCTGCAACCGACAATCCCGAGGGACGAAAAATGAAGAAAAAAGGCCGCCACGCCTGGTATACGCGTGGCGGCCTTACAG
>WFUT01000176.1 GCA_015484845.1 Desulfobulbaceae bacterium | reverse complement strand
GCTGGCGCCGGGTGCTCGGCTTCCACACCAGGGAATACCTGCACTGCGCCCATCGCGAGATGGTCCTGGCTGCGGCCCGGGAGGTGAGCGCCAGCATCTTCCTCCATCCCGTGGTCGGCCTGGAGTATCCAGGCAACATGGACCATTATACCCATGTCCATTGCTACCAGGAGTTTGTCAAGCACTTCCCCAAGAACATGATTCTGCTCGGGATCACGCCCCTGGCAGAACGGCATGCCGGCCCACGCGAGGCGCTCTGGCATGCCATGATTCGCAAGAACTACGGCTGCAGCCATTTCATGGTCTCGGACGATCACGGCGATCCATTTGCCGGTACAGGGCAGGATCTGTTTTATCCGCGGGGCGCGGCACAGGAGCTGGTTGCCTCCCTGGCCGGGGAAACCGGCATCGAGATGGTGCCGGAACGGCCCATGGGCTACGTGGAGGACAAGGCCCAGTATGTCTTCCTGGGGGAGGTCCACGAGGAAAAGGTCAAGGATATTACCTCGGACGAGTTGCGCCGCCGCCTGGAATGGGGCCTGGAGATCCCGTCCTGGTTCTCCTATCCCGGCGTGGTCGCCGAGCTGCAGAGGGCCTTCCCGCCGCGGAGCAGGCAGGGATTCACCATCTTTCTCACCGGTCTTTCCGGCTCCGGCAAGTCCACCATCGCCAAGGTCCTGATGGTCCGGTTCATGGAGATGCGCGACCGGCCCGTGACCCTGCTCGACGGCGATATTGTGCGCAAGAATCTCTCCTCGGAGCTGAATTTCTCCAGGGAGCACCGCAACCTCAATGTCACCCGCATCGGGTTCGTGGCCAGCGAGATCACCAAGAACGGCGGCATCGCCCTCTGTGCGCCCATAGCACCCTACGAGGAGTCGCGCCAGGCCAACCGGGCCCTGATCAGCCGCTACGGCGGCTACATCGAGGTCTACGTGGCCACTCCCATCGAGGTCTGCGAACAGCGCGACCGCAAGGGGCTCTATGCCAGGGCACGGGCCGGCCTGGTCAAGGGGGTCACCGGTGTCTCGGACCCCTACATTCCGCCCGCCCGCCCGGAACTCATCATCGATACCAGCCAGATGACCCCGGCCGAGGCCGTGCAGGAGATCCTGCTCTATCTCGAGGAGCAGGGATATATCACCTGAGCGGGCCGGGAGATGGGCAGGAACATTGCTGCGGATCCTTGCCCCTGGACGGCGGATGCCAGGGACTTGCAATGCAGGTGAGGGCATGCTAGGTTGAATACTCCCGCTTTCATTTTCTGCAGAGCGATCTCCATGCGCCGGATTATCCTTTTCATTCTCCTGCTCGGCTTTCCCTTCTTCTTTCTCGGTGGTCCCGGATATTATTCCAGCCGCTCCTTTGCCGCGGCCTGGAACCTTGGCCATATTCTGTTTTTCAGCCTTGCCGCGTGGCTGCTGGGCCGTTTTTTCCTGGACCGAAATCCTGGTAAAAAATTTTTCCCACTGTTTCTTCAGGTTTTTTTTGTTATCCTGGTGGCAGGAAGCTGTATCGAGCTGCTGCAGATGGGTGTGGACGGCCGGTACCCGGACCTGCGTGACGTCATGCGCAACCAGCTCGGCTGCCTGGTGGCCTTTGCTTTCTTCTCTCCTGTCCGTGTGCCGGTGGCAGGTGCCAGGTTCCGGCTGTTCCAGGGCGGGGTCCTGGTCCTGCTTCTGCTGACGGCATGGCCCCTGGCCCGGGCAGTGATCGACGAACGGCTGGCGCAAAGCCAGTTCCCGGTGCTGTCGGATTTCGAGACCCCCTTTGAGCGGTTCCGCTGGAAGGATACCAGGCAGCTCCGGGTCGTGACCACGCCGGTCCGGCATGGCGAGCATGCCCTGCGGGTGCAGCTCTCCACGGCCACCTATTCCGGGACCAGTCTTTTCTATTTTCCCCATGACTGGCGGGGCTACCGGTGGCTTCGTTTCAGCGTCTTCAATCCGGGCAGCCGGGAGATCGCCCTCCACTGCCGCATCAACGATGCCTGGCACAGGGAACACGGCCAGCGGTTCGAGGACCGCTACCATCACCGTTTCCTGCTGCAGGCCGGCTGGAACGACCTGGCCGTCCCCCTCGCGGACGTGCGGCAGGCACCGGCGGGCAGAACAATGGACATGCAGAGGATCGTAGGTTTTGGTATCTTTGTGGTCAGGCAGCCGCGGCCGCTTGTGCTCTACATCGACAACGTTTACCTGGACAGGTGACCATCGGTGAGATTCTATCGACCCCATTCCTTCTATGGCCTGTTGCTGACCGGGTTTTTCTTCGTTTCCCTGCCCCTGGTGGCGGCCCTGGTCAGCTCGGTGCGGATCCTGGACGGCCTGGTCAAGCAGAGCGCGGTCGCCGTGTACAGCTCGGTGGACCGGGTCAGCAGCAGCCGCAAGATCGCCGGCCTCCTGCAGGACCAGGAGCGGAAGGCCCGCCTCTACAACGTGCTCGGCGAGGCCTCCCAGCTTGCCGAGGTCAACCGGATGCACGGCGAGATCACCCGGGTCCTGGACCACCTGGCCGCCTCGGTGACCGACAGGGACCTCCTGCAGCTCATCGAGGAGCTTCGTTCCGGCGAGAGCTACCTGGTCGCGGCCCTGAACCGTACCTCCAGCGGTCCGGAGCTGCTCAAAAAGGAGCAGGAGCAGATCCTGTCGCGTTACCGGGACATCGACCGGCTGGCCGCGGCCGTGGAACGGGCGAGTAACAAGTTGATGATCGACCAGGTGGATGCCCTCAAGGAAAAGGTGAGCCGGGACAAGGAGACCCTGATCTGGCAGACCTCGGGCCTGATCGGCTTCAGTGCCCTGCTCATTGCCGTGTTCATGGTGCTGATCTCCAAGCCGGTCCGCCAGATCGACAAGGGGATCGAGCGGCTTGGCGACGGCGACTTCAATACCCCGGTGGAGGTCTTCGGCCCCAGGGATCTCGAGGCCCTGGGCCGGAAGCTGGACTGGCTGCGCCAGCGCCTGGCCAAGCTGGACCGGGAAAAGGTGAAGATGGTGGCCCACATCTCGCACGAGCTGAAAACCCCGCTTGCCTCGATCAAGGAGGGCGTGGGGCTGCTGCGCGACGAACTGGTCGGGCCCATGAACCGCAGGCAGGAGGACGTGGTCGCCATCCTGGACAAGAACTGCGGCAAGCTGCAGAAGCTGATCGAGAATATTCTCGATTTCAACATGGCCCAGGCCAGGCGGGGGACGGTGGAGAAGGTGGAGGTCAGCCTGGACGAGCTCATCGACTCGGTGATCTCCGATCACCGCAACTCGATCCTGGCCCGGCACATCAGGCTGGACGTGCGCCTGGCCAATACGCGCATCAATGCCAACCCGCAGCAGTTGCGCACGGTTTTTGACAACCTGCTTTCCAATGCCGTCAAGTTCACGCCGGAAGAGGGGACCATCCGGGTGCGGATGAAGAGCGATGCCGGGGTGGTCCATGTCCGGGTCGAGGACAGCGGGCCAGGTATCGACGACGAGGACCGTTCCCGGATCTTTTCGCCTTTTTTCCAGGGAAAGGGCGCAAAAAATGCAGTGGTCAAGGGATCAGGCCTGGGGCTTGCTATAACGAAAGAATACGTGCAGAACCATGGCGGCGACATCCGCCTGCTTGCCAGCAGGAAGGGAGCATGCTTTGTCGTCACCCTGCCGTTATCCATGTGAGTTGAAAACTATGAAGAGATTGTTTTTTTCTTTTATTCTCGTAGGCTGCAGCATGCTGATTCTCTCCGGTTGTGCCGAGTTCGGCCGCAACCGCATCGAGGCCGGCGGCACCATGGACCCGACAGTGGTCTTTCGGCCGACCGACTGTTCCTACGTGCTTTCGTGCCTGAGCGACCTGAAATCCGTGCGCGGCAAGGAGTTTGATCTCCATTTCAACGCAGCCGAAAAACGGCTCGCCAGCGGTGATGACAAGGACAAGCTGCGGCTGATCTGCCTTGCCCTGAACAGGCGCGCCGACTACAAGCAGTTCAAGAAGGGCATGGAGGTCCTTGGCCAGTACATCGAGGACCATCCCGAGTCCGGCCAGGACCTGCAGGGCCTGAAGTCCCTCGTTGACCGGCTGGACCAGGCCAAGATCAACCGCTGGATCGCGCGCAAGAAGCTGCTTGACCGGCAGGATGAGCTGGAGACCGAAAACGAGCATCTCAAGAGCGAGCTCGCCCAGGCCCAGGTCAAGATCAGGGAGCTGCAGAACCAGATCGAACAGTTGAAAAACATAGAAAATATTATCAAGAACAGGGAACGTTGACATGAGTGACCAAGGATATCGCGTCCTGCTCGTCGATGACGAGGAGGACCTGCTCAGCCTCTGGAAGCTGCGGCTCGAGAGCAACGGCTACGAGGTAACCACGGCGCTGAGCGGGGAGGAGGCGCTGGCCAAGCTGGCCCTGATCAATCCCCATGTCGTGCTCACCGACCTGCGCATGCCAGGGATCGACGGCCTGGCCCTCTTCGAGGCCATCCGCGAACGGAACAAGGCGGTCCCGGTGATCATTATCACGGCGCACGGGTCCATTCCCGAGGCCGTGGAGGCGACCCGGCAGGGGGTTTTTTCCTTTCTCACCAAGCCCATCGACGGCAAGGAGTTGCTGGAGGAGACCGAAAAGGCGATCCAGTTTTCCGCCGGCAGCGGCAATGGTTCCCCGGAGGACCAGGACGAGTGGCGCCGCGACCTGGTGTCGAACAGCGCGGTCATGGAAGAGCTGCTGTCGCGGGCCAAGCTGGTGGCCGAGACCGATGCCACGGTGCTGATCCGGGGCGAAAGCGGGACCGGCAAGGAACTGCTGGCCATTGCCATCCACCGGGCCAGCCCCCGCAGGGACGGCCCCTTCATCCCGGTCAACTGCACGGCCATTCCCGAGACCCTGCTCGAGTCCGAGCTGTTCGGCCATGTCAAGGGGTCGTTCACAGGCGCCTCCCGCAGCTATGCCGGCCTGTTCCAGTCGGCCCACAAGGGAACCCTGTTCCTGGACGAGATCGGCGACATGCCCCTGCACCTGCAGGTGAAGCTGCTTAGGGTCCTGCAGGAGCGAAAGATCCGGCCCGTAGGCTCCACCCGGCCCGTGGACGTGGATGTGCGGATCATCTCCGCGACCCACCGCAACCTCGAGGAGGCCATTGCTGAAAAGAAGTTCCGCGAGGATCTCTTCTACCGGCTCAACGTGGTCAGCCTGGAGCTGCCGCCCCTGCATGAGCGCAAGGAGGATATCCCGCTGTTGGCAGAATACTTTGTCGAGACCTTGTCCGCAGGCAGCGACAAGCCGGTGAAGAAGTTCACCCCCGAGGCCATGCAGACCCTGGTCGACGCCGCCTGGCCGGGCAATGTCCGGCAGCTCTATAACGTGGTCGAGCACGCCGTGGCCCTGGCCACCTCTCCCCTCATCTCGGCCGACCTGCTCCATGACGCCATCAAGCAGCACCAGAAGAAGATCCTGCCCCTGGCCGAGGCGCGGCGCCAGTTCGAGCAGCAGTACCTCATCCAGCTCCTGCAGACCACCCGCGGCAACGTCTCCCAGGCCGCGCGCATCGCCCACCGTAACCGCACGGATTTTTACAAACTCCTCAATCGCCACCATATCGTTCCTTCGCTCTTTAAATCCTGAGCAGGATATGGTATAGGCTCCCACAGTGTATGCCGTCTCTGAATGGAGACGGCATACGGTCTTTGGTAAATATCTCGCTGATTTCACAGAAGTTTATGCGTCGCTAGTTGGCGACAAATGAATGATATTGTCCGCTGTTCCGGCTTGTCGGCAGTGGAGCAGGGAGCGGACTGTGCCCGCGCCACAGGCATGCGGATATTGGTTTTGTGTTGTATCTGGCCGATTGGCCACGTTGTTTTCCTGGTGAGCGCATTCCGCTCTCCCCGGATCCTTCCTGGTACGAAAGATGCTTCAGGGGGAGAGATGTCCCGGGCTCTCCATGGGGC
>WFUT01000175.1 GCA_015484845.1 Desulfobulbaceae bacterium | reverse complement strand
CACCGGAACACCTGACCGGCGAACAGGAGCAGGTGCTGGCCGAACTCCTGCCAGCCATCGAGGAACCCCGCTTTGCCACCTTCCTTCTCTTCGGGACCACGGGCAGCGGCAAGACCGAGGTCTACCTGCGGGCCAGCGAGGCGGCCCTGGCACGGGGCCGGAGTGTCCTGGTCCTGGTGCCGGAGATTGCCCTGGCCTCGCAGCTCGAGGCGCACTTCTATTCCCGCTTCGGCGACCGGCTCGCCGTTCTTCACAGCGGCCTGTCGCCCGGGGAGCGGCTGGACCAGTGGCAGCAGATCATGGCCGGCCGGGCCAGGATCGTGATCGGGGCCCGGTCCGCGGTCTTTGCGCCCCTTGCCGATCCCGGCCTGATCATTGTTGACGAGGAGCATGAACCCGCCTACAAGCAGGACGACGGCCTGCGCTATTCCGGCCGCGACCTGGCGGTCCTGCGTGGCAGCATGGCCGGCTGTCCCGTACTCCTGGGCTCGGCCACGCCGTCGGTGACCAGCTTCCACCATGCCAGCAGCGGCAAGTACCGGCTGCTGACCATGGCCAGCCGGGTCCGGGGCCGGGCCCTGCCCGAGGTGGAGGTGGTGGACCTGGCCCGGCAGAAGCGGTCCCGGCCCGATCTCTTCTTCTCCGACCGGCTGATCAGTGCCCTGCGCGAGACCATGGAGCGGCGCGAGCAGAGCCTGCTCTTTGTCAACCGGCGCGGTTTCTCCTCCTTCATGCTCTGCCGGGACTGCGGTCACATCGTGGGCTGCAGCCACTGCCAGGTCTCGCTCACCATGCACCGGCAGCTGAACCGGCTCGTCTGTCACTACTGCGGCTATAGCCTGCCGCCCAACCTTCTCTGTCCCGGCTGCGGCTCGGATCGCGTCGTGGGGTTGGGCCTGGGCTCGGAGCGGATCGAGGAGGAGGTGCGCCAGCTCCTGCCCCATGCCCGGGTGGCCCGGCTGGACAGCGATACCGCCACCAGCAGGAAAAAGTACCTCGCCATCCTCAAGGCGGTGCGCGAGCGGGATGTCGATATCCTGGTCGGCACCCAGATGATCGCCAAGGGGCTCCACTTTCCGCATATCACCCTGGTCGGGGTCGTCTGGGCCGATTCCGGCCTGGGCATGCCCGACTACAAGGCCTCGGAGCGGACCTTTTCCCTGCTCTCCCAGGTCACCGGCCGGGCCGGGCGCGGCGAGCAGCCGGGCCGGGTCATCATCCAGACCCACCAGCCGGAACACTATGCCATCCGCCATGCCCGGGACCATGACTACCTGCAGCTCTATGAACGCGAGATCGAGCTGCGGCGCGAACTGGGCTATCCGCCCTTTGTCCGCCTGGTCAATATCCGCCTCAGCGCCCGGGACGAGGAACAGCTTGGCCGTTGTGCCGAGCAGGTGGCCGCCTTCCTGCGCCGTGGTGCCACCGGTATGCCGGTGATCCTGCTTGGTCCCGCGCCGGCGCCCCTGGCCAGGCTGCGGGACCGCTCGCGCTGGCAGCTCCTGCTCAAGAGCAGGGACGCGGCCTGCCTGCGCCGGTTGTGCCGGCTCCTGCTGGCAAAGCGGAAAAAACTCTGCCCGACCGGTGTGCGCATGGCCATTGACGTGGACCCGGAAAACATGATGTAGACCCGTCTTCCTCTCCCTTCCCTGGCCAGGCCAGTGCTGTCCCCCCGGACAGACAGATGGCGGCCCTTCCCCGGCTCCGGCTTTTCGCTTTCATCCGGAATACAGGGGTATCGTCGTGTGATCAGACTGAAATTAACATTTTGACAGATCCGGATACTGTGCGATACTGAAGACAGGAGAAATCGCATTTCGTCTGAATTCTCCCCTGCGTGACACCGCAGAGCGGTTTCACGAGACTGGGGTGGCGCCCGGAGTGCGAGGTAGAACCGGGGGGCCCTTGTTGCACCGCCCCGCGGTGCAACATCTCAGCAGGCGCCCTGCGCCATTTTCGGAAAAAACAGGGCAGGGAGACCATGTTGCCATCACCGTTCCTGTCAGCCTGGAGACCAGTGCCCCGGCAGGCGGTGGAAGAGATTCATGGTTTCCGGGCAGAGAATCCCTGCCAGGGAGGCAGGCCATGAGGAAGGCAAACAGCAGCGTCACCATTCTCCTGGCCGAGGATGATCCCTTTGTCCTTGGCTACATGGCGGATTATCTCGAAAAACAGGGATACCGGACCATGAGCGCGGACAATGGCCGCCAGGCCCTGGAGTTGTTCATGGAGCATGGGCCGGACATCCTGCTCACGGATCTCGACATGCCGGGCCTGGACGGTCTGCAACTCCTGAAGGCGGTGCGGGAGCTGGCTGCCGATATGCCGATCATCCTCGTCTCCGGGGTCGGTACCATGGAGGACGTGATCAAGGCGATCCGGCTCGGGGCATGGGATTACGTGACCAAGCCGATCCATGATCCGACCTTGCTGCTCCATGCCGTGGAGCGGGCCCTGGAACGCAGCTATCTCCTGGAAAAGATCAGTCGTTACCAGGAGGATCTCGAGCAGACCGTTGCCAGGCGCACGGCCGAACTCAGGCGCCGCACCCTGCAGGTGGAAGAGGAAATACAGGAACGCCGGGCCGCCGAGGCGGCCATACTCCACGCCAAGAAGGAGTGGGAGCACACGGTGGACTCCATGGACTATTTCATTGCCCTCGTTGATCGCGATTTCCGCATCGTCCGGGTCAACAGGACACTGAGCAATGCCCTGGGGGTTGCACCGGGGGAGATGGTCGGCATGCGGTGCTGCCGTGCCCTGCACGGCCGCAGCGAACCCCTGCCCGACTGTCCCCATGCCAGGGTCCTGGCCGATGGCAGGGCGCACGCCAAGGAGATCAACGAGGAACGGCTGGGCGGACACATCCATTACACGGTGTCACCCTACTATGATCCCGACGACAACACCCTGATCGGCTCGGTCCTGGTCGGCCGCAATATCAACAGGGAAAAGCAGCTGGAAGAGGAAAAAAAGGCCTTCCAGTCGCAACTGCTCCACGCCCAGAAGCTCGAGTCCGTGGGGCGGCTCGCCGCGGGCATTGCCCACGAGATCAATACGCCGGTCCAGTTTGTGGGCACCAATATCGATTTCCTGCAGGAGTGCTTCACCGATATTTCCCGCCTGGTTGGGCAGTTGCAGGACCTGCTTGGAGCTGCCCGGGAGGAACGGCTGACGCCCGAAATGGTGCGCAGGGCAGAGGAATGCCTGGAAGAAGTGGACTGGCAGTACCTGCAGGAAGAGATTCCCCAGGCCATCAACCAGTCCAGGGACGGCGTGGCGCGGGTCAGCTCCATTGTCCGGGCCATGAAGGAGTTCTCCCATCCCGCCTCGAGGAAGAAGACAGAGGCCGACATCAACAGGATCATCGAGACCACGGTCACGGTGGCGCGAAACGAGTGGAAATACGTTGCCGAGGTGGACCTGCAGCTTGCCGACGACCTGCCGCGGATCCCCTGTCTCATCGACGAGCTGGGCCAGGTGATCCTTAACCTGCTGGTCAATGCCGCCCACGCCATTGCCGCGAAGCTCGGCGATAATCCCGAGGGCGCCAGGGGCACCATCACCATCCGGACCAGGACCTGCGACGACCAGGTCGAGATCCGGGTGTCCGACACCGGCACGGGCATGCCGCCGGAGATCCACGGCAAGATCTTTGATCCCTTTTTCACCACCAAGGAGGTGGGCCGGGGAACCGGCCAGGGGTTGACCATTGCCCACGATGTCATCAGCGACAAGCATGGCGGTACCCTGAGCTTTGAGTCCAGGGAGGGCGAGGGCACCACGTTCATCATACAACTGCCCCTGGGGTAGCGCATACCGTTGTCGCTGCACGCCCTGTCCGGGCATCCGGCCCCGGCGATGGCGCCGCACCGCCCCGGACGGCCCGGCCGCTTCGGCCATCCCCTGGAGGTTGTTGTCAACAGGCGTGGCGGTTTCCACGCCATGGAGCCGGGAGCCGGCAAGGGGGCGCGCCGGTCATGAGGCTGCCGCTGGAGGGGAAGAAGCATGGAAAAGAAAACTGTCCTGTTCGTGGATGACGAACCCAACATCCTTTCCGGGCTGCAACGGATGCTGCGCCCCATGCGCAGGACCATGAACTTCAAGTTCGCCGAGGACGGCCCGGCCGCCCTGGAGATCATGGCTGCCGGCAATGTCGACGTGGTGGTCTCGGACATGCGCATGCCGGGCATGGACGGGGCCACGCTGCTGGCCACCATCCAGGAGAAGTATCCGCACGCGATCCGTATCATGCTCACCGGCCAGGCGGACAATGAAGCCATCCTGCGGACGGTGAGCGTGGTGCACCAGTTCCTTGCCAAGCCGGCCGACCCGGAGCTGCTCAAGCAGGTGATCAACCGGGCCACGGCCCTGCAGGACCTGATGGCCGACGAACGGCTCAAGGAGGTGATCTCCAGCATCGGCAGCCTGCCCAGCCTGCCGGAGACCTATGCCCGGCTGCAGCAGGTGCTGCGCGACCCGGACGGCTCCCTGGCCGACGCGGCCGCTGTCATCGAACAGGATCTCGCCATGAGCGCCAAGGTCCTGCAGCTCGTCAACTCGGCGTTTTTCGGCCTGTTCAGGCATATCGAGAGCCCGAGCCGGGCCGTCAACCTCCTGGGGCTGGACACGATCAAGGCCCTGGTGCTCGGCGTGGGCGTGTTCGAGGACATGAAGGTGGTCTCGAGCAATACCTTCAATGTCAAGGCACTCTGGTCGCACTCCATGGCAACCGCCGCCTTTGCCAAGCAGATCGCCCTCCGGGAGAGCGGGGACAGGGAGATGATCGATCATGCCTTTGTCGCCGGCCTCCTGCACGATGTGGGCAAGCTGCTCCTGTTCTCCCGCATGCCGGATGAATATGAACAGGCCGTGCGCACGGCCACCGAGACATCCTGCTCCCTCCTCGAGGCGGAGCAAGGGATATTCGGTCTTTCCCACGGCGATGTGGGCGGCTACCTGATCGGGCTCTGGGGCCTGCCCGGTCCGGTGGTGGAATCGATCACCTTTCACCACCGGCTGCACAGGTATCCGCATCCTGGCTTTGGCCCGGCCCTGATCGTGCACGTGGCCGATTACATCTCCTACCGCCTCGATCCGGACCAGTGTATCGGCGAGAAGCCGTGCCTCGACGAAGAGATCCTCGACCAGGCGGGTATGCTGGACAGGATCGACGAGTGGAGCGATCTCTGCCGGGAACTCCAGGAGAAGAACAGTGACGGATAAGATACTCTTTGTTGATGACGAGCAGAACGTCCTGCAGTCCATGCGGCGTCAGCTCCGCAAGCGCTTTCCGTTGCAGACCGCCCTGAGCGGGGACGAGGCCCTGGCGATCCTGAAGCGGGAAGGCCCCTTTGCCGTTATCGTCTCCGACATGCGGATGCCCGGGATGAACGGCGTGGAGCTCCTGGCGCGGGTCAAGAACCTCTATCCCGACACGGTCCGCATCATGCTCACCGGCAATGCCGACCAGGAGACCGCCATCGAGGCGGTCAACAGCGGCCAGATATTCCGGTTTCTCACCAAGCCCTGTTCCACTGCCATACTGGTGCCGGCCCTGGCCCTGGCCCAGCGCCAGTACCGGCTCGTGACAGCGGAGAGAGAACTCCTCCAGGAGACCCTCAAGGGCTGTGTGACCGTGCTTTCGGAGCTCCTTGGCCAGGCCAAGCCCACGGTTTTCAGCGCCGGCCTGCGGATCCGTGAACTTGCCTCGCGCCTGGCCACCGCCATGGACATGCCCAACATCTGGCAGATCGAGGTGGCCGCCCTCCTGGTCCAGATCGGCTGTATCTCGCTGCCCACGGATATCATTAACAAGAAGTATGCCGGCCTGGAGCTGGACAGCGAGGAGGAGAAGATGTGGGCCGGCTACCCCGAGACCGGCGCCCGGCTGCTGGAGAGTATCCCGCGCCTGGAGAACGTGACCAAGATGATCCGCTGGCAACAGGTCCGCTTCGACGAACTGGAAGAGACGGCCGGTTCGGAGTTTGACGAGATCCTCACCGGCGTGCAGATCCTGAAGGTGGCAATAGACTTTGATCTCGAGACCTACAAGGGCAACAGCCCGCGAACGAGTATCGACCGGCTCCGCAGGCGCAAGGGGATGTACAATCCCCTTGTCCTGGATGCACTCGCCTCCATCCGTTTCGAGGAGCAGAGGCGGACGGCCTGCCTCACGGTTGATGATATCGCGGTGGGCATGATCGCGGACGAGGATATCACGGCCCGCAACGGCGCCCTGATCCTGCCCAGGGGGCAGGAGATCACCTGGTCCGTGCTGCAGGGCCTCTACAATTTTAACCGCCAGGTGGGCATAGTCGAGCCGATCCGGGTACGGATCGGCCAGGAGGAGGAAGAGGAGGCGCAGGGGGCGTGAGCTGGAACAGGAGCGGGGACGGCCCGGGATGACAGGGGAGGATCACGCGCCGGCAACCGGCGTGTCCAGGGCGCTCCTGACCGCCCGCGCCAGCTCCCTGAATCCCAGGGGCTTCATGAGCAGCTGGCGGACATTGTTCTGGTCGTTCCATTCCTGGTGCGGCATCTTCCTGTTGAAACCGGTGCAGACAATAACCGGCAGCTCCGGGCGCAGGGCATTGGTCTCCTGGACAAGCTCCATGCCGCTCATGCCCGGCATGGTCATGTCGGTGATCAGGAGGTCGAAACAGCCGGGATTCCTGCGCAGCAGGGCAAGGGCGGCCACCGGGTCCGTGGTGGCGGTGACCGCGTAGCCGAGCTGGCCGAGCATCTTCCGGCCCAGGTCGGCGATCATGGGCTCGTCATCCACAAACAGGATCCGTTCGTCGCCGCCTGGCACCGGCTGCTCCTCCTTGTCCTTCTCCGTGCCGGGCGGCGGTTCCACCACCGGCAGGAAGACGTCGAAGACCGTGCCGTGCCGTGGCTCACTGTGCACGGTGACAACCCCACCGATGGAGGTGACGATGCCGTGGACCGTCGCCAGGCCCAGGCCGGTGCCGCGGTCATCGCCGCGGGTGGTGAAATAGGGCTCGAAGATCCGGTCGAGTATCTGGGGCGGGATACCGCAGCCCGTATCCTCCACTGTCAGTTGCAGGTAGGCCCCGGCCCGCAGGCCGGGAGTTGCTGCCGCCTCTTTCTTGTCGATCTCCACCCTGCCCAGGTGCACCTTCAGGGTGCCACCGGTCTCGAACATGGCATACTGGGCATTGGTGCAGAGGTTCATGACCACCTGGTGGATCTCGGTGGGATCGGCGAGCACATGCTCCCGCCCCGCCTCGATCTGCTGCTCGATGCTGATATCGGCCGGCAGGGCGGCCCGGATCAGCTTCAGGGCCTCCTTCACCACCATGCGGATGTCCAGGGGGAGGCGCCGGGCCTCCTTCTGCCGGCTGAAGGTGAGGATCTGGCGGACCAGTTCCCTGGCCCGGTTGGCGGCGAGGACGATCTGCTCCAGGTTGTCCCGGATCCGGGAGTCGGCCGGGAGCATGCTCTTGCACAGCTCGGAATATCCCATGATCGGCGTAAGGATGTTGTTGAAATCATGGGCAATGCCGCCGGCAAGGGTGCCGATGGCCTCGAACCGCTGCATCCGCTGCCGCACCTTTTCAAGGCGACGCTCCTCGGTGACATCGCGACGGACAGAGACAAAGTGGCTGATCTCGCCCTGCTCGTCAAAGACCGGCGAGATGGTTGCCTCCACCACGTAGATCCTGCCGTCCCGGCGGCGGTTGACAAGGTCGCCCTTCCAGGTCCGGCCGCCATGGATGGTTGTCAGCAGCTGCCGATAGAAGGCGTCGTCGTGCCTGCCGCTGCGGAGAAAGGCCGGGCTCCTGCCCAGGGCCTCCCGGCGGCTGTAGCCGCTGATCTTTTCAAAGCCGGCATTGACAAAGATGATCTTCCTCTCCCTGTCGGTGATGATGACGCTCTCGGCCGTGTAGTCCACGGCCTTGGCCAGCAGGAAGCGGCTCTTCTCCGTCTCCACCAGGGAGGTGATATCTCGGCAGATACCACCGACCCGCTGTCTGCCATCGGCCAGGGTGACGGGGAAGAGGGTGAGGTGGCGGTGCAGGGTGGCGTCGCCGGAGGCAAGGCTGTACTCCATGATCCGGACCGTCCGCGAGCCAAGGACCTCGTCCACCTCTTTCTGCATGCTGGCGGCAGCAGCAGGCGGCAGCACCTGGTCCAGGCGGCGACCGATCAGCTTGTCACGCTCCAGCCGTCCCAGGTGGCGGGTCCGGTTGTTGCTGGCGATGAACCGCCCCTCCCCGTCGAGCATGAAGATATGGTCTTCCGAGGATTCGACCAGGGCCCGGATCTCCTCGCTCTTTTCGGCCAGGGCGCCGGTGCGTTGCCGCAGGCGGAGAAAGACATTGATCCTGCTCACCAGCTCGGCCTTGCTGAGGGGCAGCCGCAGGCAGTCGTCGATCATGCCGGTATTGAGCCAGCCGGCGGCATCGCCCCGCTGGTCCATGGCCAGGATCACCGGCAGGAAGACGGGATCGTTGTCCTTGAGACGGCGCAGGAAGGCTGTGGTGTGCCGATGCAGGGAGGGGATATCGAGCAGGACCAGGTCAATGCCGCCCGCCGCGGCCGCGGCCATCTCCACCACCCGGTGTCCATGCGCCCGGAGATGCTCCCGCACCAGTCGCGCGTCGGCCGGGCGCGCAAACGAGACTGCGATGGTCGCCCGGGGCCCGTCCACGGTTACAGCTCCGGTTTCTTGCCCAGGTCCTCGACCTGGGGAACGCCGGTCAGCAGGCCGCGCAATCGCGACAGTTTCTCGCCGACCAGGATCCCCTGTTCGGTGATCTTGAATTCCCGCAGGTCGGTCTGGAAGTTGCCGTGCCGCTTCTTCAGGCAGGCGACGACCTTGATGATCTCGCCGCTGTACTCGGCATAGCGGATCATGAGGACGTTGTCGGCCAGGTAGCTGACCCCGTCCTCGGAGATGCGGAGATCGCCGACAATGTTTTCCATCTCGTTGAGCAGAAACAGGGTGGCCCTCTTGCGGCGGACATAGTTGAGGATGTTCTGCACGTTGGCGGTCAGGTTGCCGAACTCGTCCATGGCCAGGTTGTAGCCACGCAGGGAGTCGATGACAACGATCTGCCGGCTGTCCCTCTCCACGTCCCGCCGGATGATCTCCAGGAATTCGTCCGGGTACATCTCCAGGGGATTGACCTCGCGCAGGGCCACGGTTCCCTGGTCCAGGCAGGTCTGCAGCGGGATGTTGATACCGCGGCACCGGTCCAGGATGGATTCCGCCCCTTCCTCGAAACAGTACATGGCGCCGCGCACGCCGTGGCGGGCGGCCTCGACCAGGAAGTGGGTGGCAAGCGATGATTTTCCCGTGCCCGACGGGCCGGTGAGCAGGGTACAGGTGCCCAGGTGAAATCCGCCCATGAGCAGTTCGTCCAGGGCCGTGATACCGGTGGAGAGCTTCGTGGCTTCCCGGCCCGGCCGCTGCAGGATCTCGATGCGATGCGGATAGACAATGATCCCGTTGCCGGTGATGCGCAGGGTGTGTCTCCCGGACAGGTAGTCACTGCCCCGGAACTTGCTGACCTCCAGGGTGCGGATCTCGGTGACCCGTTCCTTGGAGATCTCGCTGTGCAGCTCCAGTATGCCGTCCACCGCCATGGCGATGGACTGCTCACGTTCCAGTTCGCCCGGTTCAAAGAGGAGAATGGACAGGCACTCTTGCTGGGAGAGGTAGCGGATCAACTGCTGGATGTGCTTGCGGTACTGGTATTCGTCGGTGGAGAGATAGCGCAGGTTGGTGACCGAGTCGATGACCAGGCGCCTGGGCCGGTGCTCCCTGATGGCCTGGTAGATCCTGGCCCAGATGTTCTCCTCTTCCACCTCGCTGGGCGAGAAAACCGTGTATTCGCCGTTGGTCCGCGGTGGGCTGTCGGCCAGGGTCAGGTCGACCAGGCGGATGGCGTCCAGGTTCCAGCCAAAGCTGGTCGCGTCACGGCGGATGGTCTCCGCTGATTCGGTGAGGGAGAGGAAGAGGCAGCGGTCATCATCGTCCCGGCACTGGAGCAGGAACTGCAGGGAAAGAACGGTCTTGCCGGCGCCGGGTCCGCCGAGAAGGAGGTAGCTGGAGGCGGGAATGAACCCGCCCTGCAGGATTTCGTCAAGGCCGGGGATACCCGTGGTAATACGGTGGTTGGTCATGGTGTCTGTTCCTTTGGGCCCGCAGAAGGGCCGATGCCGCGGGCCCCGCCCCCGCGCCGGGCAAGAGGATGGCCGGCCGGAGGCCTGCGGGGTGCCGGTCGTGGCCGGCAGGGCCATGCAGTATGACCGGCACTGCGTCTGCAACCCGTGACCGGGCCGGGCATCTGCCAGCCGGGACCGACCGCCGGCAGCAGGGCAGCGGTCGCTGTTTGCCGGTGGCCGCGGGCGGCACAGGTGGACCAGGACAACGGGTGGCCGTGGCGGGACATCTCCTGATTCTGGTGGATAAGGTGTTGATTATCCTGTAGGGTTGCGGTCACGAAAACGTGAGCTAACTGTATCCAACCCGGACCTTCCTGTCAACAATCGGCCCGGGATCGGAAAACACCCTTGGCCTGCAATGGTTTTTCAGAATCCTGTAAAGAAAAGAGGTATAATGGGCCGGATATTCGATCCCTTCTCTTCCTCCAGGGCGGTGGGAAGGGGGTCTCGGCCTCAGTACCGTGCTCGGCGTGGCCAGGATGCATGACGGGACGGTGGGGTTGAAAGCCTGCCCGGCGAGGGAACGGCGGTCCATATCTTTCTTCCGCTGTGTGACCGGGAGATGGCGGCGGTGTGAGCAGGGCAGTGACAGGGGGAAGGCAATATCCCGGCAGGAAAAAAAGGAGGGAAACCCGCCGGGATATCGACCTGTGAGGAGAGCTTACATGTAAGGGCCTTCTTTGCCTGCTGAGCAAAAAGAGCAATATCCCGGCAGGAAAAAAGGAGGGGAAACCCACCGGGATATCGACTCAGGAGGAGAGCTTATATGTAAAAAGCGATCATCGCTTGTTGAGTGAAAGAGCAATATCCCGGCAGGAAAAAGGAGGGGAAACCCACCGGGATATCGACTCAGGAGGAGAGACTCTGTTCAAAAGCTGTAAGCGGATTCATTCGTGGCGGTGCCGGGATGTTACATCCTGCCCTTCATCATCATGTGGTGCCCGGGCATCCCGGCTCCCATCCCCATGCCCATCGGTCCAACGCAACCCGCACCCATCATGCCCATGGGGCCCATGCCCGGGAGGCCGTTTTCACGGGCCTTTGCCCGGAGCTGCTCGCGGAGGTCAAAGATCTCGCCCGCCAGTTTGGCGACCTGGTCCGGATCAGGGTTGCTGCTCCTCATCAGGGCCCGCATCCGGGCGCGGTTCTCGACCATCTTCCTGCGCAGGTCCACTGTCTGGTCAAGGAACTTGTCCCTGGCAGCACTGGCCTTGGTGTCCATCCGGGAGGCGCCCATCATCTTTGCGTGGTACCCCGGGCCGTTCCCTTCGCCAGGGCTGGCCAGGCCGGCCTGGACACCGGTGAAGGTGATGATGGCCACTGTCAGCGCCATCAGGGTCGTCCTGGTCATTGTTCTGCTTGCATCATGCATCGGATTATGCTCCTTGTTGACTGATCTGGTTGTTCGTCGTCTTTGCCGTTCCTATTGCCAACCCCGTGCCAGAAAGGATATTTGTTTTTTTCGCCATGAAATTACGTTGTTTTATCGCTGTTGACCGTTTCGGGAAGCAACCACGGCCCGCAGGTGGCGCCCGGGGCCGGGTAATTTTTTCCCGGTCCAGGGGCAGGGGGTGGGTAATTTTTATCCACCCTGTCGGGGCAGGAGAAAGAAAAGTGGAACTGCCGGGCCTGCGCCGTCCCGCCGGACCGGACCTGTGCCTGGCCCGTGTTCCGGTGTTTTCACCAGTGATCCCGCGGTACAGGCGGCCGGGGGAGGCAGATCATGCCTGCCGCTGTCCCGGCCGCGGATGGCAGCGGGCCCTGCTGGTGCCGCGTTTGCAGGAACAGCGGCAACAGGCAGCCTGCCCGGCCGGTCCGGCGCAAGAATTGGTCCGAGCGACCGTTGACAGGGGCAGGAGCCGTCTCCCCCACACGCGGCGGGGGTGGCATGCATAACAGGATGCGCATGTTTCCACGACCCAAGTTCATCTATGTCTCCCCCTGGCTGCTTGCCGCGGCCACCGGCCTGCTGGTCCTCATCGTGGTGACCTTTGCCCTGAGCAATATCCAGAGGGAGAAGCGGCTCATGACCAATGCCCTTCTCCAGAAGGCCGATACTCTGATGCGGGTCATCCACTCCGGCGCCCGGGCCTCCTACATCGCCGATCTGCGGCGCGGCAACTGGAATATCGAACCATGGTACGAACATGTGCAGCGGGTGATCGACCACCTGACCGATGATCCGGACATCCGCTTCCTGGCCCTGGTGGACTCGAAGGGCAGGATCATCGCCCACAGTAACCGGGAGCTCAGGGGCGAGCAGTCCACTTTCCGGCTTCCCGAGGCCCTGCGTCCCGAGCGTATTGACGAGGGCACCCTGGTCTACCAGGTACTGGCCACCCGCAAGGAAGGGCGCATATTCGAGGCATTCCGGTTGTTTGTGCCCTACCGTCCCATCATGCCGCCCATGCCGCTCAGGTTTTTTGGCAAGCGGTCCCGGACCGGGGAGGGGTTCGGCCTGCCCGGAACAGGGCCACACAGCCGTTTCCACGACCTGGCCATTGACGGTTCCAGGCAGCGGTACTACGTGGCCGTGGGCCTGGATATGCGGGCCTATGACCGGACCCTCAGCCGGCTGCGGTTCCAGATCCTCATGCTCTCCCTGGCCATGCTGCTGGTTGGTGTGGGAGGCTGGCTCTCCCTGGCCGCGGTCCAGGGATACCGGATCTCGCAGCAGACCCTGGCCGAGATCCAGGCCTTCACCGGTCTGCTCATCGCCCGGCTGCCGGTGGGGATCATCGCCACTGACAGAAAGGGCAGGCTGACCACCTGGAACCAGGCCGCTGCCAGGATACTCGGGGTGTCGGCCGACGAGGCCATCGGCAAGGAGCCGGCCACGGTCCTGCCC
>WFUT01000174.1 GCA_015484845.1 Desulfobulbaceae bacterium | reverse complement strand
CCTATTGCAGGGGGATGTCTTCCAGGCGCAGCGGCCGCAGTGCCCGACTTACGGCCCGCCTGTTC
The DNA here is from genome assembly GCA_015484845.1 of Desulfobulbaceae bacterium. Classification (GTDB taxonomy): domain Bacteria; phylum Desulfobacterota; class Desulfobulbia; order Desulfobulbales; family Desulfobulbaceae; genus DRKI01. Next base: position 3,894 of record WFUT01000174.1, on the reverse strand, counting down.
CTGGCCTCGAAGTATTTTTTGACCTTCATGTCAAACAACTGCGCCGTCGCGCCGAGGATAAAAAGCTGGTGGTCCGACATAAGGAACATGTCGCTGTCAGTGGCCAGCTCCACCAGGCGGTTGAGCTGGTCAAGCGCATCTACCTTCAGGTTGTCAAGGACCCGCTCCTGCCGGTCTTTTTGCAGCAGTTGCATGGAGGACTGCTTGATCCTGCCGAGCTTGTCCATTATCTCCTCGCTGCCGATGCCGACCAGGTCGGACTGCAGCTCCGATATATCCTTGATGATTTCAACAATCTGCTCACTCATTTTTTCAGCTCCTTAACTCGCATTTAAGGCACGCCCTGTACAGCCGGATCGTGGCCGGATTGCCGCACCGGACACCAATTTTTTTGGCCCGCTCCCAGCATGTGACGCACAGGGATGGGCTGATGAGTCCCATGACAGGACACCTGACCTTGCCGTCGCAGCCGTACAGGGCCATGACCCTGGCCTCGATGCCGGCGGTTGATGCCGGGTATTTTCCGGCCAGGACCAGGGAGATCGTGGATGGTGACACCCCGAGTTCCCTCGCCACGTCGGCACGGCTGCGGCTGGCGGCCTGCTGTTGCAGTATGTTCATCCAGTTTGTCATTTGCTGCCCTCCATGCCCAGGGGGCGTTGCACCTGGCGGTTGACCAGTAGATACGTGGCCCGCCGACCGTCCTTGCCGGTGCGGCGGATATGGCCATGCCGCTCCAGTAGGCGTACATACTCATCCACAGTGGCCGGATTGACGCCGGATGCGACGACCAGGTCCCGCCTGGTGAATCTGCGTTTGGCCCGGATCACTTTCCACAATATGTCGCGGTTGTTGTTTCTGCGGGGCTTCGGCGCAGGACGATCGCTCGGATCGCGCACGATCCGCCATACCGGGTTGCGCCTGGGAGGACCACACTCCCCGTGGCCCGGGTTGATCTTGCTGTCGCTGACCTGGACCAGGTAGCCTTCGCGGGTCAGCTTGTCCAGTACCCGGAGGACCGGCCGGCGGGGGCGCTCAGAGCCAGCCATGACCTGGCCGAGCGAGACGACCCGGTGGCTGCGCTTGCCATAAACCTGCATCAGGTAGGCGATGACAGGATCGAGCACGGTCATTTGCCACCCCCATACTGGCGGAGGTGGGTGGCCTCTACCGTCTCCAGGCTGTTGAGCCTGGCCATCTTCTCTGCCCTGGCCAGCCACGTGGTGGTGAGCCTGAGCTTGCCCTTGGACTGTTTATGGATAAAGGCGATGGCATCCTTGCTGAGGGTGGTCTCGCAGATCTGCGCGGCCAGGTTCGCGATCTCGCCCTGGTCGAAGAGCTCGAACCGTACCACGGCCGATATCCGGTCATACAGGTGGCGGTACCGCTTGAGCTTCTTGTCGGCGTGCTCCATGCCCATGAGCACCACGGGAATGTTGGTGATGTCGTTGAGGTCGCGCATGATCTCCACCATGCCGCCCCGCAGGAGGTAGTCCACTTCATCGATCAGCATGGGGCGGGGCCGTTCCAGGAGTTGCTCCACTGCCTGGTCAAACAGCGCATCCGACCTGAACGATGGCGCCTCCCCCAGCTCGGCCACGATGTTGGAGAGCAGGCTGCGGCGCGAGGTAATATCCTTGGCCCGGATGTAGGGCACGTCGTTCCGGGCCGCGTACCACATGCCGGTCTCGGTCTTTCCGGTCCCGGGCGGGCCATAGGCGAGCATCATGCCGATCCTGCCCCGGATTGGCGTGCGCACGGTCTCTATGCCGGCAACGAACCGCTGCACGTTTTTCGTTGTTGCGAACACCTCTTTCATCGGTTATTTTTCCTCCTGTGCTTTTTTGTTCTTGGCCCGGTGTTGCAGCGCCGGGCCTCTTTTTTTACTGTGCGGCCGATTCCCGGCCGTCATCCACTCCGTATTCGGCCCGCAGGTCGCCGACCAGCTGCATGTACAGCCGGCCGCCGTCCTCCTCGTAATACTCGTTGAGGAATTCGTATTCTTCCCTGGTCAGTGGCCTGGGCGCTCTCTTCAACTCTGCGAGGATGGCGTCGAACCGTTCGCTCTTGGTGCGGAAGAGGCGCACGGGCTGCCTGGCCGGCTCATCCGGCATGGCCGGTTTCTCGTCCGCCGGTACCTGTACCTCGATCAGATCGACATCCATCTCCTTGCCTGCCGCCAGTCGCTCCATGGCCCCTGGATCCGCCTGGACAACGAGCTGATCGTCGGTCTCCATGTCAATGACCCTCGTGCCGCTGCGCTCGGCCTCGACTTCTTCCAGTTTGCGCTCGAGCAGGGTCTTGCGGCCCTGGTATCTCTTTTCCCTGGCCCGTTCTGTCTCGGAGAGGGGGAAGAAGTCCCGCTTGTTGCGGTCCAGGGCGGCGACGCAGATCAGCCGTTGATGCATGTCGCGCACTCGGACCGACCCGGGATCGTGGATGTCGTACTCCACGATGACTTTCTCGCCGTGATAGTGCTCCAGGATCTTGTCATAGTAGATGTTGCCATGCAGGCTGACCTGGCCGCGGAGAGCCTTGCGGGTCGCCTGGGGACGGAACAGGTCGGCCAGGATGTCCTTGTCCAGCAGTGTCGGCTCCCAGCCATTGCGGATGGCGGTGAACCAGGCCTCCGCCGGCGTCATGTGCCGGATCCTGCCCTGGGCATCGCGCATCTTGGGGAGTCCGTGGTGGGGGGTATTGTTGTAGTCCCGCATGGACTGCTCGCAGCTCTCCAGGAATCGTGACCAGGTTGGCAACTCCCTGGTGACGCAGGTACCGGTCTGCCTGACCTCCCTGTCCATGAGCAGGTAGATCTCGCGTTTTTTCTGCTCGTCCATTCCGGTGCCGACAAAGGTCTCCAGCCTGCGGGCCGCTGATATCCAGAGCCGCTGGTTGGTCTTCTCGATCAGTCCTCGGCCCTGGGCATTTCCCGGGATGCCGGTATGGTGGGTGATGCCTGCCCGGGCCAGGATGCCGGTCACCTCGTCCGAGAGCATCTGGGCCATGTTGCCGGCGCCCTTGTCCGTGTACAGGATGGCTGGCACTCCACCCCAGGGCTTGGTGTCGTCAACTGTCATGGCGTGGCGCAGGGCGTCGGCAACCGTGTGCGCCGACTCGGCCAGGCCGGAGGACCAGCCGAGGCACATCTTTGTTTTCACGTCGATGACTGCGCAGACCTCTGGCTTGAACGGTCGGCCGTGCACGGGGTGGGCGATCTTGGCCTTGAAGGAGTGGCCATCGCACTGCACCACGTCCAGGGGCTGCAGGTTGTCGGTGGAGCGCCTGATGTACCCCCGGAAACGCTTCAGGGCCGCCGGGCTGTGCCGTCCCTTCTGCCGCTCCAGCCGTGATCGTTTGTCATGGTATCGCCTGAGCTGGTGGTAGCTCGGCATCTCGATGTTTTCCGGGAGGATGCGCTTGAGCTCGCGCATGGCCTCGGGGATGGATGGTTTTTGTGGCACATTGTACACATCGTGCCAGTATGGAGCCCAGGCGGGGATGTTCTTCTTCTCCATGCTCTTTGGCGCCAGGCCGCCGATACCGTGACGCTTTACAGCCCGATGCCACCCGAGCACCATGGACCGCGACAGGGTCCTGTGTGTGCCCCGCCTGGCGTTGGCCCTCGGCACCATCCTCTGGATATGCTCAGGCAGCCTGCCGGCCTTGGCCATGGCCAGTAGCTTGGCTACTGCCTTGTTGGTGCCGTGCAGGTCGCGCAACCGCTCGAACTCTCGATACAGCACCAGCCTGGCCTCCATGATCTCCCGTTGCCACTTCTTTAAGCTGGTCAGGTCGATTTCCAGCTCGTCCTTGACCACCGGCGGCGGAGCCGTGTCCTCCTGCGCCGGCGGCGCCGACTGCTCTGCCTCGTGGCGATAAATCGCGTCCTTGTAC
>WFUT01000173.1 GCA_015484845.1 Desulfobulbaceae bacterium | reverse complement strand
TTGCTCTTGTTGCACCGCTCTGCGGTGCAACACCTCACCAAGCGCTCTGCGCCATTTGCGTAATGCTCCTGTTCTCAGTTTTCAGTAGTCAGTAACTGAAAACTGCCAACTGCCGACTGAAAGCTCAGACCGCCTTGTGTCCAATTACCATGTAATATCTTGATATATCTACATGTTACAGACAGGTTGCCGAACTATTTAACGAGGTCTGGTTTATTTATCTTGCCCGCAGCAGGTCCGGGTAGTCGGGACGGAGGAAGTTGTGCAGCAGGACAAGACCCGCATTGGTCATGATCGACTCGGGATGGAACTGGACCCCCTCCACGGGCAGTTCCCGGTGCCGCAGTCCCATCAGCTCGCCCTGGTCGGAATGGGCCGTGGCCTCGAGGCAGTCGGGCAGGTCCGCCACCAGCAGCGAGTGGTAGCGCATGCCGTCAAAGGGGTTGTCCAGGCCGGTGAAGACGCCGCGGCCGTCATGGTGGATGGGGCTGGTCTTGCCGTGCATGACCCGGCCGGCGCGGACCACGCGGCCGCCAAAGGCCTCGCCGATGGACTGGTGCCCCAGGCAGACGCCGAGGATGGGGATACGGCCGCTGAAGTACCTGATCGCCTCGATGGAGATACCGGCCTCGGCCGGGGTGCAGGGGCCGGGCGAGATCAGGAGCCGTTCCGGCTGCATGGCCGCGAGTTCCTCCACCGTGATCTTGTCGTTGCGGAAGACCCGGATCTCGGGCGGCTGCCAGTCCGGGCCCGCGTCCGGCGGTCGGACAGCATAGGTCTGGACGATGTTGTAGGTGAACGAATCGTAGTTGTCGATGAGCGCTATCACGGCTAGAACCCCTGTTCAGCCAGGCTGACGGCCTTGCGCAGCCCCATGGCCTTGTTGATGGTCTCCTCGTACTCCTTTTCCGGGTCCGAGTCGGCAACGATGCCGGCCCCGGCCTGGACCCAGAGATCCCCGCCCTTCATGACAAAGGTCCGGATGGTGATGCAGAAATCCATGTTGCCGGAGAACCCGAAATAGCCCACCGCACCGGCATAGGGCCCGCGGCGCTCCTTTTCCAGCTCGTCGATGATCTCCATGGCCCGGATCTTGGCAGCGCCGGTCACCGTACCAGCGGGAAAACAGGCCTCCAGGACATCGAACTGGTCCCTGCCCTCGGCCAGGACACCGTGCACGCCGGAGACGATGTGCATGACATGGCTGTAGCGTTCAATGACCAGCAGGTCGCGCACGCTCACCGAGCCGCTTTCCGCCACCCGGCCCACGTCGTTGCGACCCAGGTCCACCAGCATCAGGTGCTCGGCCCGCTCCTTGGGATCGGCCAGCAGCTCCTTCTCCAGGGCACGGTCCTCCTCCGGCGTCCTCCCCCGCTTCCGGGTGCCGGCAATGGGCCGCAGTTCGATCTCGCCCTCCTCGAGCCGGACCAGGATCTCGGGCGACGAGCCGATGAGCACGACATCGCCCTGGCGGAGAAAGAAGAGATAGGGGCTGGGATTGATGTGGCGCAGGGAACGGTAGAGGGTAAAGGGATTGAGGCTGGTGCGGGTGTGGAAACGCTGCGAGAGCACCACCTGGATGATATCGCCGGCCAGGATGTACTCCTTGGCCCGCTCCACCATGGCGGTGAAGGCGGCGCGGTCCATGTTGGAGGTGAAGGTGTGGCTGGCCGTGGCATGGGGCAGAACGGCCAGGCTCTCGGGCAGCGGACCCTGCAGCCGCTCGATGACCGCCTCGATGCGGCGGCAGCCCTCCTGGTACAGTTCTGCCGCGGCCCTGCCTTCCCCGGCCTCCACGTTGCAGACAATGGTCAGGGTCTGCTGGACCGAGTCATGGATCAGCACCAGCCGGGGCACCATGAAGGCGGAATCGGGCAGGTCCAGCGGCGGGTGCGCGTCCGGGATCTCCTCGATGAAGCGGACCATGTCATAGCCCAAGAACCCCACTGCGCCGCCGTAGAAGCGGGGCAGGCCGGGCGCGTTGCTGGGCCGGAAGGAGGCGAGCAGATCTTTCAGTTCCCGCAGGGGATTGACGCCGGTCCGCCGCTCCTCGGCGGCCTCCGGACCCGGGCGGCGGAGACAGACCTCGTCGCGCACGCTCTCGAAGATCACCAGCGGATCAAGGCCGATAAAGGAGTAGCGGCCCCACTTCTCGCCGCCCTCCATGGACTCGAAGAGAAAGGCGTGGGAATCCTCCCCGGCCACCTTGGCAAAGATGGTCAGCGGCGTGTCCAGGTCGGCGATGATGGTACGGTGGATGGGGATCAGGCCGGACTGGCCGATCATCTGCTCGAAGGTTACCTGGTCTGGTAGGTACATGTGTGGTTCGCACCCCAATGCAAAGCGAAGGCCGGTGCCTGCCCGCTTTCCGCCGGGGATCGCGGAGCCGGACCCGGCGGGACATAAAAAAAGGCCATGGGAAAGCGCAACGCCCTCCCATGGCCTCCTGTTCCCTGCCCAAGGCTACATGAACACAAGAACTCTGCAGCACGCCGGCTGCACATGCCCGCGGTCGCCCGCGCAGGCAGACAGTGCCGTGGCGGCAGGATGGTCGGGCTCACCTCAGGCGGCGGATGCCATGCGGTTCACTTTCCTGGTCAACCTGGAGACCTTCCTGGAGGCTGTCTTGCGGTGAATGGTTCCCTTGGCCGCGGTCTTCTGGATGACCGGGATCGCCTTCTGCAACGCCTCCCGGGCCTCTTCCATGGTGCCGCGCACAATGGCCTCCTCGACGAGGCGGACAGCGCTCTTCATGCGGGACTTGTTCATCCGGTTCCGCATGCGACGGACCTTGGACTGGCGGTCTCTCTTGATTGCCGACTTGTGATTAGCCATACAGTAACTCCTTATTGCAACCATCATCAGTGGTGGGGATATTCGGACCTGAAACCTGTCGTATATCGAAATCAGGCGATTTTGTCAAGCATATTTCTCCTTGATCCGCGTCGGCCGGCCGGCCTATTTCCCCTTTCCGTCCTGGTTGGCAGGGACGCCGACCGCACCGGTGAAGTCGGCGGAATCGACCAGGGTGCCCTCCATGCGGGCCCCGGTCAGGTCGGCGCCCTCCAGGTTGGCCATGTAGAGGTCGGCCCCGCGCAGGTCGGCCTTGCGCAGGTCGGCCTTGCGCAGGTCTGCCGCCTTGAGGTTGGCATCCCTGAGATCCGTGCCCTCCAGGTTGGCGCCCCGCAGGTCGGCCCGCTCCAGGTCGGCGTCGCTCAGCCAGCGGCCCGAGAGATCCATTCCCTGCAGGTCACATTCCGGGCACTGGTTACTGTCGAGCAGCTGTTTCAACCGGGCCTTGCGCTGTTCGGTAACCGCTGCCGGCGCCGTCCCGGCGACGGCCTTCCCTGCCGCCGGCACCATGGCGTCAGCCGGCCGGGTCACGGCCTTCTCCGCAGCCGCCGCTCCCTCGGCGGCAGCGGCCGGCCCGGCGCTCTTGGCCGGCGTTGCGGCCGGGGGTTGCCCGTCTGCGGCGGCAGGTCCGGCGGTGCTGGCCGATGCCGAAGCCTGTTTGACCCCGGCCACGGTCTTCCCGCCGGTCGCTGCCCGGCCCGCCGCCTTCTTTGCCACCTGCGGCGGCGGTTCCGGCCGGGCAGGCTGCGCCACCACCGCCTGCCCGGTGTCGTCGGCCGGTGCCATGGCCTCGTTCCGGTGGCCGTCTTTCCCGTCAACAGCGACACTCCCGCGGCCAGGCGCGGGCGGCCCGGCAGGGGATGACCCGTTGCCGGCGGTCTGCCCGTTGACCGCATCGGCGGCCGGCGGCCCGAGATCATCCGCGCCGCTGTCCATGGCCGGGGCAACGGCGGGCGGATTTTCCTCCCCGGGTGCCGGAGAGATGGCCGGGGAACCTGCCGCAACCGGTTTTTTCTTGGCAACACCGGCAAGCTGCACCACCTCCCCGGCATCACTGCCCGGTTTCATCGGCAGCACGGTTGCCGGGATCACTGCATCGGCCATGGGAGAGAGCTTCTTGGGCCCCTGTCCCACTACAACCGTTTCCCGCCCGGCTGCTGCCGCGGCCCCTTCCTTCTCCGGGACCCTGTCCCGTCCCGGTGCCCCCACAGCCGGCATGGCGGCCAGGTCCTGCCGGGGCGTCACCACCACCTCCTGGGTATAGGGTTTGTGCTTGGACCTGCTCGCGTTGCCGACAAACACTGTCTTGCCGGCACCGACCACGCCGTCCTCGTCCGGGGTGTGGCGCGTGGTCACCACGCCATCCATCAGCGCGCCCTTGAGATAGGCGCCTTCGAGGACAGCGCCGGTCAGGTTGGCGCCACGCAGGTCCGCCCTGGCCAGGTCGGCCCCGCCCAGGCCGGCACCCTGCAGGTTGGCGTTTTTCAGGTTGGCGCCGGCGAGATTGGCAAGGTAGAGCCTGGCGCCGGCCAGGTTGGCACCCTCCAGGTTGGCGCCGGAGAGATCGACCCGGTTGAGCACCGCGCCGGCCAGGTCACAGGAGGGACAGCTGTTGGTCTTGATGAGCTGCTGGAAATTCCTTTCCACCACGGGCCGTGGCGATACAGCCGCCCTGCCGTGCGCAGGCGGCCACAGGAGAGAGATGGCAGCACAGCAGAGAGCAGCAATGAGGTCTCGGTTCATTGATTTCCTTGGGGTCATGATTCCTCCGGCACGGGCCATGGGGCCGGGAGACGGCCCTGGTGCGGAAAGCGTAGCGCCTGCATCCTGCCCTTGCCGATCCCCGATGGCGGGAAAATGAAGGAAAAGGATCATCCGGGTTCGACAAGGTGCAGAATTACAGCGGGATCGTTGGCTGAAAAGATCTTATACTCCAGAATACCAAACGATTCAAGCTCCAAGCGACCCCGCCGCCGGCCATGCCGGCCGCGGGACGATGGAGGAGGCAACTCGCAGGATACAGGCAAAAAAAAAACGGACACGGGATCATTCCCGTGTCCGGCGGCCCTTCTGAGGATGGTTGAACCAGCAGGGATCAGGCGACGTTCCAGTCGACATGCTCCACCTTGCGGCGCCGCTCCTTGTCGATCCGGCGCGGCACAAGCCCGTTGGCCATGAAGGCCGTGCATTCCTTGCGCTTTTCAAAGGGACAGTCCGTGATGTTCCAGCACGGGGTGTACTGGAGCAGCTTCTTCACGGCCGCAATCGAGATACCGTGCTCGTGGATCATCTCGCGGAGACACTCGATCCACTTGATGTCGTTCATGGTGTAGTACCGCCACTTTCCTTTCCGCATGGGCTTGACCAGTCCTTCCTGCTCGTAGATGCGAAGCGTTCTCGGATGGACACCAAGCATCTGGGCCGCAACGCCTATGGTGAAGATTGCTTTTTTTTCGTCAACCATCTCGATCCTCACTTTTCCGTAGATACCCGGGGTTGCCTCGTAGCGCCAGGTACGTTGTTGTTGGTTCTGGCCGTGACCCGAAATCCTGAGCCCGTGCCCCGCTCCATCCTTCTCTTCCACGCCGGGCCCGGTGTCGCGGGAGACGGCCGGGGCTTTACCCCCGGCCGTCCTGGACGTTCACCCGTGATCCCTTTTCAGTGAGCATGCTCCTTGAAGATCATGCCGAAGAGACGCTCGCCGAGAAGGAAGGCCACGCCGGTCAGGCCGATACCCGCCATGGCCACCATCCACTCGGCTGCCGAGGGGGTGTAGCTCAGGTAAGTGGGGGCGTTGAACACCTCCGGGTAAGGGGGCACGATCTGGCCGGCGATCACCATGTCCATCCTGGAGACGAACATCCCGACCAGGGCCATGAGGGCTGCGGTCGACATGGCGGGTACACTCCGCACCCGGGTCAGGGCGAGCAGCAGGATGGGGCCGGCCAGGCCGATGCCGACCTCGAAGAGCCAGAAGTTGGTGGACAGGGGACCGGAGATCAGCGAGTCTGCCGCAAGCCGGCCCAGGTGCGTGCCGCCGACGTAGAAGGAGACCATCTTCCAGAAGGTGGCCACAGAGACCAGGATCAGCATGAGCAGCAAGACCTTGCCTGCGGACTGGACACCGTGGTACACGGTCTCGCTCATCCTCTTGCGGCGAATGAGGTGGGCGTAGTGGGTGAACATCACCGCGGCGGCAGAACCTGACAGGAAGGCGCAGGCCAGGAAGTAGACCGGCAGCTGGCCGCCATACCAGAAGGGATGGCTGGGCAGGGTGGCGAAGACACCGCCCAGGCAGCTGTTGGCGCCCACTTCGGCAAGAGCGCCCAGGATGCCGATGCCGATGGCCAGCTTGTACTGCCTGTTCAGGATCAACCAGAACTCAAGGATGACGAATCCCACCGCCAGGCCGTACAGGGTACCCATCCACCATATGTTGGACGTCGGGTTGGGCGAGATGACATTGTAGATCGCCATCCGCCAGGGATTCTCGATCTCCATGCCGATAACCGTGAAGGCGCTGATGATGGTCACCAGGGAGAGCCAGACCATCCGGTTGGCCAGGGGCGCGATCTTGTTGCCGCCAAAGACGTGGCTGATGGCCGCCAGCAGGCAGAGCCCGGTGGAGGTGATGGCAAAGAACGCGTAGGTTGAGATGAGGAGGCCCCAGGGGACCTCGCGGGTGTTGTTGTAGGCATGCTCGTGGCCGACAAAGAAGGCATAGACGCCGGCGCTGATGCCCACGAGGAGCAGCAGTCCAAAGAGAGCTGCCAGGACATTTGTTCCGGAATTCGCAGCTTCCGGTTCAGCCGTTGTTGCCAGTGAAAATCCGTTTATCATTTTTCCTTCCTCCTTACTTTGTTGTTCTGAAGAATCCCTCTGTGACCCTCGACCCTCATATACTTTCAGGCTCGATCATCCTGTTCCTGTTCTCTTCATTTGCCAGGGAGCAGAGACCGATGACCACGGCAATCGCGGAAAACGGACCCATTACGATGAAGAGCAGGAACAGGAGACAGAACCAGAAATACTCGCTCAACGCGGACCAGCTGGCCATGACCCTTGTCAGCAGGGAATGGCCGCCTTCGCCCTTGACCGTGGTTGTCAGCATGTGGTGGTGTGTATTGATCATGGTGTCCTCCATTCTCGTCTTGTGGCCGGGTGCGTCTGATTCGTTTTACCTTTTCTTTCGCAAGCAATGTGCCAGCCCCTGGAAGCTGACAGGCCCTGCCATGACATAGCACCACTACTCCTTGACATTCCGATAAAAAATTAACCTGAAAAAAATCGGTTCCCCGGCAGCGCGGCACCATTTATTGCCAGATAACCTCTCAGCAGGAAGCATAACGCGCCCGCAGATCAACCTTGAGCTGACTTATTTTGCGCCCAAAAAAACGGGGAATGCGATTGCGGCCGCCCTCCGCCAGCGCCTCTGCACAAAAATGTTTTAAAAACAATGCGTTATAACACCAGGCAACACGTCTCCCCACCCGGGGGACAGGGCCTCCATGGCCAAGGATCTCCCCGTTGCCTTGGAGAACCCTCCGTGGTGACAACGAGAGATAAATCAATAAATACAATATATTATGAGACAGAAAACAGCGCTTTGGCTTATTTTGCGCCACAAAAGAAGGACTGCCACGCAGCATTTTTCGCCCCTTGGCAGAAAATGAATAAAAACGATCCTCCGGCGCGGCAGGGGCCGGGCCATGGCAGGCGGCCGGCTCGGACATTGCCGGGCCTGGAAACAGGGCGGCCAGGTGGCGCACCTGGCCGAAAAAACGGGAAATATGTGCGGATCGAAGGAGGGGCTGAAAAAGAGAGGGAAAAGGCGGCACACCCTGCCGTGCATGGGGAGATCGCGGCAGTCAGTGGCGGCCGGACGAAAGGTCGGCAGGGGACGGCGACAGGAAACCTGTCAATGGCCGTGTACCTATAACATGCCGGACAGGAGGGAGATCAACTGCCAGGAAGGCAAGACAGGAATGCTGACAGCAGGACGAGGCAGGTGGCCGGACCAGGACGGGCCGGGCGGGGGCCTGGCCCGGGACAGGGTCAATGCGTCCCGGGCCAGGTAGATCGAACGGACAGGAAGAAATCAGTGCTCGCTGTGTTCCTCCTTCTTCTTGGCGCCCTTCTTCCCGCTGAAGAGCCGGTCGTATCCCAGGACGCCGATATGGCAGGTGGTGCACTTGGTGTCCGAGGCAAAGGCATTGTCGCCATTATGACAGGCGCCACAGTACTTGCCGGCGTACAGGGCCTTCATGACAAACTTGTCCGGCTGCGACTCGGCATCGCCCACCTTCATCCGGAACAGTTTCGGGTGGCAGGCCGAACATTCGAAGCCCATCTCCTCGGTATGCATCTTGTGGTCAAAGAGGACCGCCTTGACCGGTTCGGTAAAGACGATGGTCTTGGGCTTCTGCATGGGGCTGCCGTGACAGGTCACGCAGTACTCGGGGTTCTTGGTGGAAAAGGCGACGTCGCCGTTGTGACAGGCGCCGCAGTACTTGCCCTTGTCCAGGGAGGCCATGTTGACATCACCCTTGGCCTCGGTGGAGCCATTTTCCATCTTGAAGATCTTGGGATGGCAGTCGTCACACTCCAGGCCGGCGCCCTCCACGTGGGCCTTGTGGCTGAACATCACCCCGGCCGGGCCATGGCTGAACACCAGCGGTTCCTGGTAGCCGTTATCGGTCTCCGGGCCGGGCTGCAGGGAACCGGCCTGGCCGCCGACAGAGAAGAGCAGGCCGGCGAGAGCGGCCGCCCCGAGCATACAGATCGTTTTATTTTTCAACTTCATCGGTTTACCCTCTCCCAGGCGTTAGTCATTCATGTAGAAAACATTCGGCAGGGTGCCGGTTTCAGGGCGCAGCACCCAGACCACCTTGTCCGGCTGATGAACCAGCTTGTAGACCTCGCTGTCCGGATCGCTGATGTCACCAAAGACCCGCACGTGGGCCGGGCAGGCGGCCACACAGGCGGTGTCCTTCATGCCCTTGGACAACCTGGTGTCGTAACAGAAGTTGCACTTGTCGATGGCCCGGATCTCCTCGTTGAAGTAGCGGGCGTCATAGGGGCATGCTGCCATGCAGGTCTTGCAGCCGATGCACTTCTTGATGTCCATCATGACGATGCCGGTCTTCTTGTCCTTGTAGGTCGCGTGGGTAGGACAGACCCGCACGCACGGCGGACGGTTGCAGTGGTTGCAGAGTACCGGCATGAATATCCGCTCTGTCTCTGCCGGCCCGATGATCTTGTAGCGCTCGAAAATCGTGGTCCGGTAACCGTAGGACGGCACATGGTTGGTCTTGACGCATGCCTCCTTGCACCGCTCGCAGTCGACGCAGTGGTTCTGCCGGATAACCATGGAGTAATGCGGCTTGTAGGGATACTTCTTTTCCAGGTCCATGCCGCCCAGGGCCGCACGGGCCTTTTTCACCGGCGTCAGCGACATGACCGTCCCGCCCAGGAACAGGCCCGTGATCGCCAGGCCGGCCCGGAGGAAGGTTCGCCGTTCCCTGGAGGATACGCTGTCTGTCCCCTCGTTCCGAAGCTTTTCAAGTTCTTTGATGTTCATTACGCCACTCCCTGAAAAATATAAGTAATCAAGTCCCTTAACCTGTCTGCCACCACCCGGGATAGACGCTGCCCACCGTCATGAATGATGACTCATTCAAGAGAATGGGCAGATTCTGACCACTATGTTTGGAGGCGACATTACCGTAAAACGAATCGAAAAGCAAGCCATCTCATCAATATTATCATATAGAATATACAAATTTACTGCTAGTTGCAAACTTCAGTTTCCCATCAGGGGCAAACATGGTACATAACGGGCAGGAAAGAAAAACCGGACCCCCGGACCCTCCCCGGTCCCGGGGCCGGAATTTCAATCCTCCGGGCATGGTGGCAGCGCAAGAGCATTTTTCCTTCATCTTCCTGTTCTTCGGAGTGGCATTTCATGAATCTTCATTCTTACCAACGGGTTGAAGATTTTTTCATGTCGGCGTCCCTGGCACCCCGCATCTCAGCGAACTTGCCGGCAGCAGGGTTTGGACGCAAAGACGACGACAGCGCCAGGCCATGAAGACCGAGCCCCCCGGAGCCTGCCCTGTCCCGCCCGCCGCCATTCTCCGCCTCGCCCTGGACAGCAT
>WFUT01000172.1 GCA_015484845.1 Desulfobulbaceae bacterium | reverse complement strand
GTTGACGACGAGGAACTGATCCCGGAAAACCTGGACAGTGTCAACCGGCTGGCCGCCTACGTGGCCCGTAAGACCGCATGAGCGCCCCATGTTGCTTCAGGATTTTCTGACCGGTTCGGCAGCGCGGAGTCCCGACAGGGAGGTGCTCCTGTATGGCAGGAACCGCATCACCTATGGCAGGCTCCTTGCGGCGGCCCGCTCCGTGGCGGCCTGGATCGATGATCTCGGCCTGGAAGCGGGGCTTCGCGGCGCCCTGCTCACCGACGAGCCCTTCGAGTACCTGGCCTCCTATTTCGGCATCCTCATGGCCGGCGGAACCGTGGTCGGCCTCAACACCCAGACCTCTGACCGAAGCCTCCTCTACACACTGCAGGACAGCGAGGCCGCTCTCCTGATCGCGAACAAGAAGTTCTCCCGTCATCTGCACCGGGTGCTGCCCTTTGCCACGTCCCTGGCCGCGCTCGCCGTCACCGGCAGCCGCGACCCGGTTCCCGGAGCCGCCAACCTGCAGTACGAAAACCTGACCGACCTGCTCGCCTCCACCACCGTGGCCGACAGGATCTTTCCCTACCAGTCCCCCTGCGACCTGGCCCAGATAATCTATACCTCTGGCACCACGGGCCAGCCCAAGGGGGTGATGCTGCGGCACGTCAACCTGGTGTCCAACACCCGCTCCATCATCGACTACCTGCACCTGAGCGAAGACGACCGGGTCATGGCCGTGCTGCCGTTTTTCTACTCGTACGGCAACTCGGTCATGTTGACCCATATCGCAGCGGGAGGTGCGCTGGTGGTCAACCAGAGTTTCATGTATCCCAATGTCATCCTGCAGCAGATGGTGGAGCACCGGGTCACAGGTTTTTCCGGGGTGCCTTCCTCCTATGCCATTCTGCTCAGCCGGTCCGCCATCGAGACCTTCACCTTTCCCGATCTTCGCTACATCACCCAGGCGGGAGCCGCCATGTCACCCGCCCTGGTGCACAGGCTGAAGAAAGTCTTCCCCGGTGTCGATATCTATATCATGTACGGTCAGACCGAGGCCTCGGCCCGGCTGTCCTATCTCGATCCCGGCGCGGTGGAAAAGCGGCCGGACTCCATCGGCAGGGCCATTCCCGGGGTTGAGCTGCAGCTCCTGGGCCAGGACGGTCGGCCGGTACCCCCCGGCACGACCGGGGAGATCGTCGCCCGGGGACCGAACGTCATGGCAGGATACTGGCGGCGGCCGGAAGAGACACGTGCCGTGCTCAGGAGGGAGGGACTGTGGACCGGTGACCTAGCCCGGCAGGACGACGAGGGTTTTTTTTATATCGTCAGCCGGAAGAGCGATATCATCAAGAGCGGTTCCCACAGGATCGGTCCCAGGGAGATCGAGGACACCATTGCCGAGCATCCCGCGGTAGAGGAGGTAGCGGTGGTGGGCATCCCGGACGACATCCTGGACGAGAGGATCAGGGCCTGCGTGGTCCTGCGACAGGATGCGGCCTGCAGTGATAAGGAACTGCTCAAGCACTGCCGTATCGAGCTGCCGGCCTACAAGGTGCCGCAGGAGATCGTCTTCCTGGAGCACCTGCCCCGGACGGCGACCGGAAAGATCAGGAAATCGGAACTGAAAACCCCAGGAGTCCCGACATGAACCAGCAACGCTGCACCCGGTGCATCCTGCCTGCCACGTTCCCCGGTATCTCGTTCAACGAGGAGGGGGTCTGCAACCACTGCCAGCGCTATCGCGGTCGTGCCGTCACCGAGGCGCAGATGAAGAAGTTCGAGCAGAAGTTTGTCTCGCTTCTCGAGGAGAGACGAAACCGCGCCACCTACGACATCATCGTCGCCTACAGCGGCGGCAAGGATTCCACCTACACCCTGGATGTGCTGGTCAACAGGTATGGCTTGCGGGTTCTTGCCCTGACCTTTGACAACACCTTTATCTCGCCGCGGGCCGAGGAGAACATCCGCAAGGTGTGCGGTGCCCTGGGCGCAGACCTGCTCGTGGTCCGGCC
Organism: Desulfobulbaceae bacterium; assembly: GCA_015484845.1. Taxonomy (GTDB): domain Bacteria; phylum Desulfobacterota; class Desulfobulbia; order Desulfobulbales; family Desulfobulbaceae; genus DRKI01. The sequence goes on along the minus strand of WFUT01000172.1, from coordinate 1,799 downwards.
GAACCCCGGGATGCTGCGAAAGATCTTCCGCACGGCCGCCGAGCGGGAGCTCTATTCGGCCAAGACCCTGGAGCGGGCCTCCACCATCTGCACCTCCTGTATCGGGCTGATAAAGAACCTGGTGCTGCGCACCGCCATCGAGAAAGAGATCCCCTTTGTCGGCTTCGGCTGGTCACCGGGCCAGGCGCCGGTCCAGTCCTCTGTAATGAAGACCAATGCCAGGCTGATGCAGTCGACCCAGCAGGCTATCTACCGGCCCCTGCACGAGATCGCGGGAGACGCCATCAATCCCTACTTTGTCACCGAAGAGCAGTTCCGCCATCCGGAGAAGTTCCCCTGGAACGTGCATCCTTTGGCCTTTCTGCCCTATGACGAGGAGAAGATCGTTGAGCGGATCAGGCGATACGGCTGGGAAAAGCCGGATGACACTGACCCCAACTCTTCCAACTGTCTGCTCAATGCCTATGCCAACCAGGTGCACAGGCAGCGCTACCATTTCCATCCCTATGTCTGGGAGATCGCCAACATGGTGCGGGAAGGCGTCATGAGCAGGGCAGAGGGCCTGGAGAAGATCGAACCACCCGAAGACCCCCGCATGGTGGCCTATAGTCGGGATATCCTGGACATGTCCCCATGAAACGCCCCTTCCATGGCTTGCAGGAGCGATGGCAGCAGAAGCGCAAGGAGCGGACCAGACGCCCCTGGCGGGCAAAGGAACGTCTCGTCCGGCAGGGGCTCGAGATATTCAAGGAGTTTGGAATGGAAAAGGTTGCCTCCCAAGGCTGGCTGGGGAAGGATTGGAGATGCTTCTTGACATACTATTGGGGGGAGCAAGGGCATCGACAAGTTTATCAGCAGCGTTGTGAACCATGGCACGGAATTTCTTGAAAAGTTCTTCCCGGATACAGCAGTCCAGGAGTCGGATATACTCGGCAGCGCTAGCCAGGTGCCTCCACTGGTAATAACCGCAGACGGCAGCGAAAATCACCTGTAAGCGGATAGACCGGGATATCCTTCTTTCTGCCATGTTTGTAAAACTGTGCATTTTTGCATCTCCATTGGTTTGTCTACCCTGATCCAGTTGGTACCTTGTAACAGGTTCCCCTGAGCCGGGCCTGGTCGGCTAAGGTCTCAAGGAGGAAAATCGGATAGCCATAGAATGCTTCCCCGTCCCGGCCAACAGTTCGGGCTGACTGTCCAGGGAGGTGTGATGTCAGGTTTTTGACCTGTACCAGGGGAAAATCAAAAACCGGCTGTTGTTCACCACGTATCGGATATTTGCTGATCTGGCTGCCACTTGGCAGCCAATGCAACGGTCCCGGTCTGGCCCCTTGTAATGGCCGTTTTCCTGTCGCCAATCCCACACGGTCGACACAGTCTCCTGGAAATGGCTACACGGCCTTGCTCCTGCCTGCTGCTCGGCAATAACGGACCTGACTTGATGAAGTTCTTTGTCCGTGATATGCCTACCACGTATAATGAGATCTGGTTCCATAATTCATCCTCCTTGTAATCAACAGGAGGAGCCCATGAATCGAGGAAAGTAAGCTTTTCTCCAGAAATGCATATACTCCCCTACAATGAGGCTGCCCCTGCCTTGGTTACATGGGCTGAACATGCTATTCCCGAAGGGCTGGCTGTCTGTCAGGTGTCATCGAGTGTTGTCACCGGTCTCGAGTGGACCCACCCCAAAGTTGCATGTTTCAGGGTAGAGGTGGCAGAGAGCAACGGCTAAGTCTGGCAGGGGCTATGGCCTGGGGCGATGATAGGGGGGAGAGGAGGTAGGGGTGCCGCAGGCC
>WFUT01000171.1 GCA_015484845.1 Desulfobulbaceae bacterium | reverse complement strand
TTGCTCTTGTTGCACCGCTCTGCGGTGCAACACCTCACCAAGCGCTCTGCGCCATTTGCGTAATGCTCCTGTTCTCAGTTTTCAGTAGTCAGTAACTGAAAACTGCCAACTGCCGACTGAAAGCTCAGACCGCCTTGTGTCCAATTACCATATAATATCTTGATATATCTGCATGTTACAGACAGGTTGCCGAACTATTTAACGAGGTCTGAAATAATGGAAAGGAAGAATATGCCGCTACGCTTTCCGGCTACGACGCGTCGTCGGCCAGCTCCGGCAGGAGTTCGGGTGGCGGCGCGGGCAGGATGAAATAAAAATTGTTCCCCTCCGGCGTCGGTTCATACCCCACCGTGCCGCCGTGCATCTCGATGACATGCCGGATAAAGGACAGGCCGTGCCCCGTGCCGGGCACACCGTCGGAGTCATCGCCCCGCCTGCCCTCGACAAACAGCCTGTTGCCCTCTTCCGGTGTATAATTGGGTCCCGTGGTGAAGACGTTGAACTTGATACCGATCCTGCCGGGCTTGGGGTAATTCTCCACGAACCGGCAACCATAGGCCATGGCCTTGCGCGGCCGGCCGTGGTGGTCGATGACCTCCCTTGTATACTTGGCGGCATTGGAGAACAAGTTGGCATAGACCTGGGCCAGCAGGCCGACATCGACAAGGATCTGGAACTCGTCACCCAGCATGTTCTCCGGGTGCTCGATGGTGATGTTGGCAGCGCGCAGGCGGCTGGCATAATGTTCGAGCTGGGGAAGGACCACCTCCTTTTCCACGTGGCAGCGCCTGGGATGCAGCACCAGGTGACCGCGCTGGAAATGCTCCCGCCGGAACAGGCTCTCCAGGAACAGGCTCATGTTGGCGTGGTGCTTGACCAGTTCCCCGTGGTAGCGCAGCAGATCCTGTTCCAGGTCCTCGCAGCGGTGCAGGCAGTGACTGCAGTCCCGCTCATTGCAGTCCCTGGCGGCCATGTCCCTGATCTCCCGGTTCAGTTCCTCCAGCTTGAGAATCTTCTTCTTGAGCTTGTTGAAAAGATGCCGGAAGTACATGTTGGGCACAATGACATTGTGCTCAATATCCATGACCAGGGTGTTGATGAACTTGAGATGGTCGATGTTCTGCAGGGCTATGCGGCGGTTATCGAGGTTGTAGCCGATCCTGTTGGTATACTTGCCGTAAAAGAAACGGTCTGCCTCGGAGAGGGAATCCAGGGGCATGATCTCGAACATGCCCAGGATCCGGTGGCGTTCACAGCCTCCCTTGAGACCGCACCAGAATCCCCTGGTCTCATCATCGCCGCTGTCAGGCGTCTCATCGCCGTGGCATTCCGCTGCCGGCTGTTTACTGTAGATGGGGATGACGTAGGAATTTTCGATCTCGTAGGGCGAATAATCCATGAAGATATGGCCCGGCGCCGGTTCCGGCACCGGCAGCACACCGCGCTCCGAGTCACAGACAAGCTGTAGGCACTGCCTGCTGCCCTGGCAGAGGTAGAGCCTGCTGGCAACGCCGGTGATCTCCAGGGGCACCGCGACACAGATGCGGTAGAAGTCCTCCAGGGAGTCGTATTCCTGGGCAAGATCAAAGAAGGCCTTCAGGAAGTCATTGTACTTGCTGCTGAAATTGTAGCGGTCGTAGCTCTTGGACTTCTCGCGGACGCGGCGGCAGATCGCCTCCAGGTCCGGCGGCTTACCCTGTGCCGGGGAGCGTTTCGCCATGGGGTCCTTCAGCTCCCGCAGGTCGCTGTTAACGCCGGCTTGGTTGCCGGCAAACGGGCCCGCCCCCTGTGCGCGGGCCTGGCACCATCACACGGCCGATTCACTGTCATAGAGCACAACCTCCTCACGATCTCCCTTTTCCCGCAGCAGGACATCCACCCGTTCCCCGGGCGCGGTCCGCACCGTCATGCCGACATAATCGGGCTGGATCGGCAGCTCGCGGCCGCCACGGTCAACAAGCACGGCCAGCTGGATGCACCGGGGGCGGCCATAGTCCATGATCGCGTCCATGGCGGCCCGCACGGTGCGGCCGGTGAAGATCACGTCATCCACCAGCACGATGCGCCGATCCTCGACCAGGAAATCGATATCCGTCTTCCGGACGATGGGGTTCTGGGAGATCAGGCTCCAGTCGTCGCGGTAGAGGGTGATATCAAGATGGCCTGCCGGCAGCTCGCACTGTTCCCGGAGCTCGATCTTGCGGTGGATCCGCTCGGCCAGGAAGACACCACCGGTATGGATGCCGATGATGGCCAGTTCGTCAACCCCGTGGTTCCGTTCCAGGATCTCGAGGCTGATGCGGTCAAGACTGCGGTCGATATCCGCGCCTGTCATTATGATCTGCTGTGTCATGGCGGCTCACACCCTGTTCCAGAAGAAATCGACGCCCAGCTCGTCGACCCGGTTGATGGCCTCGGGAAAGGCCTCGCATTCAACGGCAAAGACCTTGTCGGCAATGTCGTCCGGCGTGTCCGTATACTCCAGGGACACGCACTTCTGGACCACGATGGGGCCCTCGTCGTAGACCTCGTTGGCAAAATGCACCGTGCAGCCGCTGACCATGCAGCCCCGCGCCTTGACCGCCTCGTGCACGTGGTGGCCGTAAAAGCCGGGCCCGCAGAACGAGGGAATCAACGAGGGATGGATATTGAGCACCGAACGGGCCAGTGCCGGCGGCGGCGTGTAGAGCTTGAGGTAGCCGGCCAGGGCGATGAGATCGATGTTGTAGTCGGCCAGGATCCTGTTGGTCTCCTCGTTCCCCGGGGCATGGAAGGCCGGGTAGCCGTAGCGCCTGGCCTTTTCCAGGCCCAGGGCGTCGGCCACGTTGGCAATAACCACCTGGATCTCCGCCCTGAGGCTGCCCTCCTGGATGCGCTGGTGAAAGTTGTCCAGGGTCCTGCCGCTGCCCGAAAGCAGCACCGCCATCCTGCGCATGGCCTATTCTCCAGCAAAGTAGGGATTGGTGTCCACGTCCACCCGGGCCAGCCACCGGGCAATGGCGGTGTCATAGGCCGAGGTCAGGGCAAAGACCTTTGCCGCGAGACGGAAGCGGGTCTTGAGGGTGGTATTGCCCGTCTCCCGGATCTCGTCCAGCACCTGGTCATAATCAATGGGATCGACGATCACGGTCACGTCCCGGAAATTCTTGGCCGCGGCACGCAGAAGGGTCGGGCCGCCGATATCGATATTCTCGATGGCGTCGGCCAGGGTGCAGTCGGGATCGGCCACGGTCTTTTCAAAGGCGTACAGGTTGACCGCCACGATGTCGATATCCCTGATGCCGTGCTCCTGGCACTGCTTGCGGTGATCGGGATTGTCCCGCTGGTTGAGAATGCCACCGTGCACCAGGGGATGCAGGGTCTTGACCCTGCCGTCGAGCATCTCGGGAAAACCGGTAAACTCGGAGACATCCGTCACCGCAATGCCGCTGTCCCGCATCTTTTTCGCCGTGCCGCCCGTGGAGAGGATCTCCACGCCCAGCTCGGTGAGGGCCCTGGCGAAATCCTCGATACCCGACTTATCCGTAAGGCTGATCAACGCACGTTCCACTTTCTTCATGATCTCTTCTTCCTTTTCTGGCTCTTCTGAATCCTGCCCCGCCAGCGCGGGTTGGCCTGCGGGCAGGGCAGGGGCCGCCCGGTGTCCGGAACCCGACCTGGCCCCATGGACAAGACTTACTGTTTCCGAATAAACTCCCGAATCTTGCGCCGGTCTCTCTTGTCCGGCCGCTTCGGAGGTCGGATGGCCGGGGCCCTGAGCACGCGGCGCTCTTCCCGCGCCCGTTCCCGGGCGGCCATGGACTCCGCGGTCTCCTGGTACAGGGTCCGGGCGCGGACAGCGGGGCCACGCCGGCTGCTCAGCTCGAGAACAACAACGGTGAACTCCTCCTCGCCCCGCCGGATGACCAGGGTATCGCCGACCTGCAGGTGGCGGGCCGGCTTGACCCGGGCCGCGTTAAGATGCACGTGACCGCCACTGACCGCCCTGGCAGCAAGCGACCTGGTCTTGAAGAAGCGCGCCGCCCACAACCACTTGTCGATTCGTACCTTTTCCTCGGCCATCTCCGTTCCCCCCTCCCGGTCACCGCTTCCTGGGCACCGGGAAAAACCCTACCATACTTTCCTGTTTCCATCAAACAAAGACAGACTGCTCCCTGCCCATCGCTGCCAACAGTGGCCGGCAGGCAACAGTGACAGGGAAAATCGTCCAAGTGGAGCCCGCCGCTTGCCGGGAAGGAAAAAATACGGTAAGGACAGCCACTGGCACAAGGATCCAGTCAATCACTTCCAACCAGGGGCCGACTCCCTTACCATGAAACTCAATTCCGTCGGCATCAGCGACTTTACCTGCCCGGTACGTATCCGGGAAAAGAACGGTTCCCTCCAGCAGACCGTGGCCACCATCAGGCTGCAGGCCGAGATGCCGCGCCAGTCGAGAAAATCTTGCGTCTCGGTGTTCACCAGTGTCCTGGCCCGCTACCGCGACGACATGCACGCGACCATCTTCCCGCAGCTCCTAGCCGAGGTCAGGGAGCGGCTGCAGGCCAGGAAGGCGGACATGGAGATGTGCTTTCCCTACTTCATCACCAAGAAGGCGCCGGTGACCGGCACCGGCAGCCTGATGGAGTATCGCTGCACCTTTGCCGGCACCACCGAGGGCGAGGGCAGGCTGCTGCTCACGGTGGAGGTGCCGGTCACCACCCTCTGCCCCTGCTCCAAGGAGATCAGCGCCGCCGGCGCCCACAACCAGCGGGCCGAGGTGACCCTCACCGTGCAGCCCAACCGGTTCATCTGGCTGGAAGAGCTGATCTCGCTGGTGGAGGGGTGCGGTTCCTGCGAGCTCTATGCCCTGCTCAAACGGCCGGACGAAAAATTCGTCACCGAACAGGCCTATGCCCATCCCATGTTCGTCGAGGACGTGGTCCGCAAGGTGGCCCAGGAGGCAAGAGCGCACCGGGGAATCGACTGGTTCTCGGTGGAGGTGGAGAGCTACGAGTCCATCCACAAGCACAGCGCCTACGCCTTCGTGGACAGCAGCGACCTGGAAGAAACCGGGAGATAGCGCCCTGTTCCTCCCGGCTCAGTCGTCGATTCCGCCCAGGCAGAGGTACTTGAGTTCCAGGTACTCATCCATGCCATATTTGGAACCCTCCCGGCCGATACCTGACTCCTTGATACCACCAAAGGGCGCGGCCTCGGTGGACATGATGCCGGTATTGATGCCGACCATGCCATACTCCAGGGACTCGGCCAGCCGCCAGACCCGGCCCACGTCCCGGCTGTAGAAGTAGGAGGCCAGGCCATAGGGCGTGTCGTTGGCCATGGCCACGGCCTGCTCCTCGGTGGAAAACGAAAAGAGCGGCGCCACGGGCCCGAAGGTCTCCTCGCGGGCGATGCGCATCTCCGGGGTCACGTCGAGGAGAATGGTGGGCTCGAAGAAAAAACCGCTCTCGCCCAGGCGCCTGCCGCCGCAGCCTATCCTGGCGCCCCTGGCCAGGGCATCCTTGATCTGCTCCTCCACCTTGCGCACCGCGTTCAAATCGATGAGCGGTCCCTGGTTGACCCCCTCCTCGAAGCCGTTGCCCACCTTCAGGTTGTCCCTGACCGCCCGGATCAGTTTTTCGGCAAAGGCATCGTAGATCCCCTCCTGGACGATGAAGCGGTTGGCGCAGACACAGGTCTGGCCGGAGTTACGGTACTTGGAGGCAATGGCGCCCTGCACGGCCTCGTCCAGGTCGGCGTCGTCAAAGACCAAAAACGGCGCATGGCCACCCAGTTCCAGGGAGATCTTCTTCACCGTCGATGCACAGGCCCGCATCAGCAGCTTGCCCACCTCGGTGGAACCGGTGAAGCTGAGCTTGCGCACCACCGGGTTCTCGGTCAGCTCGGCGCCGATCTCCCGGGCCGGGCCGGTGATCACGTTGAAGACCCCGGCCGGCATGCCGGCCTCGTGCGCAAGCCAGGCCAGGGCCAGGGCGGAAAAGGGGGTCTGGGCAGCGGGCTTGACCACCACCGGGCAGCCGGCGGCCAGGGCCGGCGCCGCCTTGCGGGTGATCATGGCAGAGGGAAAGTTCCAGGGCGTGATGGCGGCGCAGACCCCCACCGGCTGCTTGATGACGATGATCCGTTTTCCGGGCTGGCCCATGGGGATGGTGTCGCCGTAGACCCGCTTGGCCTCCTCGGCAAACCACTCCACGAAATTGGCGCCATAGACGATCTCACCGCGCGCCTCGGCAAGCGGCTTGCCCTGTTCCGCGGTCATGATGGCGGCCAGGTCGTCCTGGTTTTCCAGGATCAGGTCGTACCAGCGCCTGAGGATGCGGGAACGCTCACGCGCCGTCAGCTTGCGCCACTGCGGCCAGGCCCGGTCGGCCGCCGCAATGGCCGCGGCCGTCTGGCTCCTTCCCAGGGCGGGTACATGGCCCAGGAGCTCACCGGTGGCCGGATTGTGGACCGCCAGGCGGTCGTCGCCCTCACCCCTTACCCATTCTCCATCAATGTAACACTCCTGACGTAACAGCTGTGGCTTTTTCAGTTTCATGGTTGTTCCCCGGGTATCGTCTCCACCGGCGGCAAGAGGGTGCCTCGGCACGCATCACCGCCGGTATTCGTTCTTTTTCACTTGTGAAATCATGTAAATGTGATAAACAGAAAACAGAGGGGGTGATTCAGGATGCGCTGGAACGCAAAAAACGGGAACAAAATCAGCCGTGGCTCAGCCGCCGCAAGCGACGGATTGCCCGAAGGCCTGATCCCTTATCCTGCTGTTTTCACTGCTTGTTATGCCTGCAGGGCATGCCAGTGTATCACCTGAATCCTGCACTTCGAAAATGAAGAAAAAATTTTCCTTTGCCGTATCAGCGGATTATGCGAACATGATCGTTTTTTTCGACTCACTTCACCGTGTGAAGAATTTTTTCTTCATTTTCTCGCCCTTCGGGATTGGCAATTTTACCGAACCTGCTTCGTTATCAAGGGCTTGAAGTATTCGTATACGTCTGCGCCCTTGATGCCTCGCATCTCCGGCAAAATTGCCAATTGCAGGATTCAGGTATCAGGTTCTCAATCCCAGGTAAAGCCGCAAATCCAGGCTGGAGGCAACAGGCGGTGGCCAGGGGAAGCCCGGGACGTTCAAGGAAAAACGTTCCGCTGCCCCCTGGCAAGAACAGCTCCACGCCAATCAAATGTCCCGTGCAGGTGCCCCATGATCACAGAACTGCGAAGGTCGAAACGGATAACCGATTACCTGCCCATCGTCGTCTCCGCCCGTGACGGTGTCAACGGCAACGAACTGGCCGGCCCCCTCTCCGGACGAATCATCGACATCTCCATCTACGGCGCCTGCCTCCTCATGACCCAGGTCATGAGCCGGAACTTCCACATCTTCCACTCCACCCGCGAAGACGACTCCTACCTGCTGCAGCTGACCATCAACATCCCACCCGACATCATCAACTTTTCCATCCAGGCCCGTCCCGTCTGGATGGACCTGTTCCGCAAGGACGAGATCCGTGCCTTCAAGATGGGGGTGGAATTCATCACCAGCCCGGAGGGCGAACAGATGAAGCTCCTGCAGAGGGCCATCAGGAAGCAACAAAAAAAACGTGGTGACTGGTGGTCATCCCACGCCATGGCATAAACCGCTCTTTTCCGGCTCCCGGCCCGCTCCCTGCACGCCACGCTCCGCGCCCACGGCCGGAACCGTGATCAGTCGCGCTCTCCCCGGACGCTGAAGACGGGAACCATCTTCTCCACGCCGCGCAGCTCCATCTCCCCCAGTTCCTCGACATCCACCTGCTGCCGTATGGCGGCACGGACCGGCTCGGTGATGTAGATCTCGCATGCCGAGGACTCGGCCGCCAGCCGCTGGGCGATATTGACCTGGTTGCCGATCACGGTGTAGTCAAGGCGCTGCGACGAGCCCACGTTGCCGAGAAAGACCCTGCCGCTGGTAATGGCGATTCCCAGGTCAATGGTACGGAAGTCCTCGCCGTGATGGGCCCAGCGCAGGCGCAGCTCCTCGAACCGCTTCCTGATGGTCAGCGCGGCCCGGACCGCGGTCAGGTTGGCGTTGTCCAGCTCAATGGGGGCGCCAAAGACCGCCAGCACGGCATCCCCCATGAACTTGTCCACCGTGCCGCGACTGCGGAAGATGGTCTCGGTGAACAGTTGGAAAAACTCGTTGAGAAAAGACCGCAGCTCCGCCAGCTGCAGGTGCTGGACCAGCCTGGTGAAGTTGCGGATATCGGCGAAGAGGACCGTCACCTCCTTGATCTCGCCCAGCCCCATCAGGTTGGCGTCGCTGGCAATAAGCAGCTCGGCCACCTCCGGGGAGACGTACTGCTCAAACAGGGTCCGCATCCTGGTTGTCTGCTCCACGGCCATGATGGCGCGCACGTTTTCCAGGGCCAGGGCCGCCTGGCTGCAGACGACCCCCAGCATCTCGATGTCGGCCTCGGAAAAACGGGTGTCGCCGTCGGTCTGGCTGATATTGAGAACACCCAGGATCTTACCGCGCATGATCAGGGGAAAGGAGATGGCCGAGGTGATTTCCGGCCGCTTGAGCAGGGGGGCGAAGATCGAACGATCCTGGGTGTCGCGGTTCAGGATCACCGGCTTTCCTTTCGCAAAGACCCAGCCGGCGATCTGGTCGCCCGGCTGCAGGCGGATGGAATGGACAAGCTCTTGGTCCATGCCGCGGGCAGCGGCAATCCTCAGGCAGGCCTCGTCCGGATCATAGAGCATCACCGACACGTGCGCCGCCCCGGTCTGCTCCACCACCGCGTCCAGGAGTCCATCGAGGACCTCCTCCTCGGTGGAGGAGGCGAGAAACTGCTCGCCCAGGCTGTAGAGGGGCAACAGGGTGCGCAGGCGGGTGTTCTCCTCCTGCAGGGTGGCCGCCCGCATCAGCCGTTCCACGCGTTCGTTCAGCCGCGCCGGTTCGGGCGGCAGCTCCATGACCCCGGAAAAGCCGGCATCCAGGGCCCGGGTCAGCAGCGCGCAATCGATCCGCTCCGCCAGCAGCAGGCCGACCAGCTCCGGCATCTCGGCCCGCAGGCCGGTGAACACCTCGACCCCGTTGCCCTCGGCCTGCGAATGGGTGACGATCAGCAGCGAAACGGAATACTCCCGGCACAGGGACGCGGCCTCGGCGGCCCGGTTGCAGGTGACAAGATCGTAGCTGTCCAGGATGGAGGCTATCCGGTCGCCATGGCCGGTGTCCGATGTCAACAGGAGCACGGGAATCTTCATGCCTGAACCCTGCACCTGGAGAATGAAGAAAAAATTTTCTTTTGCCGTATCATCGGATCATACGAACGTGTTCGTTTTTTTCGGCTCCCTGGCCGTGCAAGAGGATTTTTTCTTTATTTTCCCGCCGCCCGGAGACCGGGAAGTTCAGCGAACCTGCTTTCTTGTCAAGGAGTTGCGGTATCATTATACGTCCGTGCCCTTGATGCCTTGCATCTCCGGCAGGATCGCCGATTGCAGGATTGGGGTCATGAAATGCTCTTCGACATGAAAAGTAATAGTATTTACCTACCTTACCATTGCGTACCGGGCAAGGCAAGGAGTAGACTGCGTCCTGCCGCCACAGCGTTCCTTGACTGCGGGAGTGTCCCTGACCTATCATATACAGGAATCATGCAACCAGACACCAGAAAAAACATTCCCCTTGCCGAACGGATGCGGCCAAAGACGCTGGATGAATTCGTCGGCCAGCACCACCTGGTCGGCGAGGACAGGATCCTGCAGCGCCTCATCGGCCAGGGCAGGGTCCCCTCCCTCCTGCTCTGGGGCCCGCCCGGATCCGGCAAGACGACCCTGGCCACCATCCTGGCCCATACCATCGACGCCCGCTTCATCTTCTTCTCCGCCGTCCTCTCCGGGGTCAAGGAGCTCCGGACCGTGGTGGAGGCCGCGACCAGCGAACGTGAACTCTCGGGCCGGCCCACCCTGCTCTTTGTCGACGAGATCCACCGCTTCCACAAGGGCCAGCAGGACGCCCTGCTGCCGCACGTGGAGAGCGGCCTGTTCACCCTGATCGGCGCCACCACCGAGAACCCCTCTTTCCAGGTGATCGCGCCGCTTTTGTCCCGCTGCCAGGTCCTGGTCCTCAAGCCCCTGCAGGAGGAGGACATCAGGATCATCGTCCGCCGCGCCCTGGAGGATGGCGAACGCGGCCTGGGAGCCGAGGGGTTTGCCCTGGACGACGACGCCCTGGACCTGTTGGCCCGGAGCGCCGACGGCGACTGTCGCCGCGCCCTCAACTGCCTCGAGACCGCGGCCTCCCTGACCCGGGGAACAGGAGAGACCGCCGGCCGCATCTCCGTGGAGGTGGTGCGGGAGGCGGCCCAGCAGCCCAGCCTGCGGTATGACCGGGCCGGCGAGGAACACTACAACCTGATCTCCGCCCTGCACAAGAGCCTGCGCGACAGTGACCCGGACGGCGCCTCCTACTGGCTCGGCCGCATGCTGGCCAGTGGCGAGGATCCACTCTACATCGCCCGCCGGCTTGTCCGTTTCGCCTCCGAGGACATCGGCAATGCCGATCCCCAGGCCCTGCAGGTCGCTCTCAACTGCCGCGACGCCTTCCACATGCTGGGATCGCCCGAGGGTGAACTGGCCCTGTTCCAGGCTGCCACCTACCTGGCCACGGCACCGAAAAGCAATGCCGTCTACATGGCGGAAAAGAAGATCCGCCACGACATCAGGCGGACCGGCTCCCTGCCCGTCCCCCTGCACCTGCGCAACGCGCCGACAAGGCTGATGAAAGAAGTCGGCTACGGCCGTGGCTACCAGTATGCCCACGACTCTGCCGACGGCCTGGTCGACCAGGAGCACATGCCTGACCGTCTCAAGGGCAGCGTCTACTACGAGCCCACCAACCGCGGCTTCGAGGCGGTCATCCGTGACCGGCTGATCAAGTGGCGGAAAATACTGCAACAGAGAGCACAGCGCCATGCAAAGCATGACCCGACCTGACAGCCTGCCGTTCCTCCTCCTTCTCCTGCTGGCCCTGCTGGCCGGCCCGGTCCCCGCGGCCCGGGGCGCCGGCCTGCGGATCATCTACGGCAACGATGTCCGCGGCGAGCTGGAACCCTGCGGCTGACACGCCAACCAGCTGGGCGGTCTGTCCAGGAAGGCCTACCAGATCAGGAAGCTGGCCCGTGACGCCGCCGGCCCGGTCCTGGTCCTGGACAGCGGCGCCCTGCTCTTCAGGCAGCCGGTCCTGCCGGGCCCGGTCCTTGCCGCCTCCCGCCTCAAGGCAGAGGGCATCATCCGCGCCTGTGACCGCATGGGCTATACAGCCGTGGGCATTGCGCCTCAAGACCTGGCCGGCGGCCTTGACTTCCTGCAACAGCAGAAAGAGCTACGCCTGCCCTGGATCTCCCTCAACCTGGTCACCGACCAGGGCCGGCCGGTCTTTCCCCCCAGGATCCTGACCAGTGCCGGCAGTCTGCGTATCGCCATCCTGGGCCTGACCGGTCCTGTCCGGAGGACCAATGTCCGCCAGAACGGCTACCGGGTCCTGGACTGGCGGCAGACCCTGCCCCCGGCCCTCACGAAGGCAAGGGAAGAGGCGGACATGGTCATCCTGCTCTCCAGCTATCCCTTCCGGGTCAACGAAGAGATCGCGCGCAGCCAGAAAGGCATCGCCCTGGTCCTGCAGGCCGGCGTCTCGACGGCCAACATGGCCCCCCGCCTGGTCGCCGACACCCTGATCTGCCAGACCGCGGGCCGGGGCAAGTACCTCGGGGTCCTGGACATCGACCGGGCCGGGAGCAAAGGCTGGATCCTGGCGAACAGGGCCCGCAGGGCGCTTCTCCAGCAACGGCTGGACCGCGTCAACCTGCAGCTCCAGCGGTTGAGAAAACGGGCACCTGCAAAGGACCTGCAGCATGATGCCGGTTTCCGGCAACTCGTTGCCACGCGGACCGGCATCGAGGAGGAGCTGCGGGCCCTGGCAAAGAAAAAAAACCGTCAGCAGAAGGGCTCCGTCTACAGCAACCGGTTCATCGCCCTCAGGACATCGCTGCCCCGGGACCGGGAGGTGGAGGCCATTGTCCGCCAGACCCTTCGCCAGGTGAACGAGCTGGGCCGAAGACAGCTCGAGAAACGGAGAGAACAGCGAAAAGAAGAGGCCAGGATCAGGCAACGGCTCAGCATGCTGGCCGGGGCCAGGGCCTGTAGCGGTTGCCACCGGCGACAGGCCGCGTTCTGGCGCCGGACCCGCCATGCCGCCGCCTGGCAGACCCTGGTGGCGGCCGGACGCCAGTTCGACCGAACCTGCCAGCCCTGCCATGTCACCCTGCCTGCCAGTGCCCTGGCAAGGGCGGGAATGCAGGGCCTGCCGCCGGTCATCCCCTTTGACCTGCGCGGGGTGGCCTGTGAGGCCTGCCATGGTCCCGGCAGGCGCCACGCGGACAACCCGGCCGGGAACCGGCTCCGGAAACCGGATGCCGCCACCTGTGCCTCCTGCCACCGGGCCGACCATGACCCCGGCTTTTCCTTTGCCGACAGGCTGCCCCTTGTCCGGTGCCCCGGCGAGACCGCGGGGAGATAACCGGACCATGCCGGAAGACAGACACCAGATGCCAGGCCAGGTGCCCGCTCTGCGGGCATGACGGTTTGCAGGGAGAAGAAAATGAATGCATCGACTCTAATGTGGGGTGTGATCCTGGGATCATTCGGCATGGGATTTTTTGTTTACGGCAAAAAGCAGGGAGCGCTCATCCCGCTTCTCAGCGGCATGGGGCTGATGGTCTTTCCATACCTGATCTCCAACCTCTATATCCTCTTACCCGTAAGCGCCCTCCTGGTGGCCCTGCCGTTTCTCGTCAGGAGCTAGCGCGGCCCGGGAATGTTCCGGGCCACGGACGATCCGGCCGGCCGCCTGCCGGCATCCGGGATAAAAAAAGGGCGACCGGTCACCCGGTCGCCCATGACTGACGGAGAGAACTGGCGGCTTAGCAGCCGAAGGCCTTCTGCAGGTTGGGGATGGTCTGCTTCTTGCGGCTCATCATGCCCTCGATCCACATGGAATCACCGTCGAGCTTGGTGCCAAAGGCCTTCTCGATCAGGGCAGGATCATCGGAGACAACCAGCAGGTCGGTTCCTTCCTTGACCACGTCGGTGAGCATCAGCAGGATGGTGTGATGACCGCCGGCAGCCTTCTGCTCCTTCATGGCATTGAGCAGGTCCTCGCGGATATCGGCAACCTGGTCCAGGGTGGCCAGCTCGAGCTGCCCGCAGCCCACCTTGTTGCCGTTCATGTCAAAGTCCTTGTAGTCACGGTTGAGCAGATCCTTGGCCGGGACACCGTCAACAGAACTCTTGGCCTTGAGCATATCCATGAACAGGGAGTCGGTGTCATCCACGCCGGCGATCTCCTTGAGTTCGGCAACGGCCTTCTTGTCCTCGTCGGTGCAGGTGGGCGACTTGAAGTTGACCGTATCGCTCAGGATGGCGGCGAGCATCAGGCCGGCAACCTTGGGATCCAGGGTCACGCCCTCGATGTCATAGAGCTGCTTGAGCACGGTGCCGCTGCAACCGACCGGCTTGACGCAGCAGAAGATGGGATTGTTGGTGGTCACGTCACCGATCTTGTGATGATCGACAATGGCGACAACCTCGCCGTCGCTCAGGTTGTCCGGGGCCTGGGCCAGGTCGCTGTGATCGACCAGGGCGATCTTCTTGCCCGTGGCATCGGTCATGACCTCGGGGGTGGCAACGCCAAAACGCTCCAGAACGGTGGTGGTCTCCGGGTTCAGGTCACCCTGGATCACGGGAATATAGTCTTCGCCCTTGGCCTTCATCAGCTCGGCATAACCGATGGCAGCGGTAACAGAGTCGGTATCGGGATTCTTGTGACCTACGACATAGACAGACATGATTTCAATCCTCCTTAAAAACGGTTGCAAGAGCATACCCCGCCAGGGATACACACAGTTCCTCCTGGTTCCAGCACAAATTCAACAAACGCTCGAAATCTTAGTCCGTTCCCCCGGGAGCGTCAAGTAGAAAAGGGATAGAATCCTG
Source organism: Desulfobulbaceae bacterium (assembly GCA_015484845.1). Taxonomy (GTDB): domain Bacteria; phylum Desulfobacterota; class Desulfobulbia; order Desulfobulbales; family Desulfobulbaceae; genus DRKI01. The sequence continues at coordinate 295 of WFUT01000171.1, read as the reverse complement.
TTAAGATAAGCGCACTTTATCGAGATCATAACCCGAATTTAATCTCCGGGCCATGGTCAGCAATTTATCGGCCGGATCTTTTTTCTTTTTTCTTTCCCCCGCCTATCTGCTACATTGAAGGGTCAGACAGGCGGCAGGATCGCAGGCAGGGCCGTGCGGCCCGCCTCCTCCCCCGCACCGCTGCCCCGCACTGCACGGACCCACCGGACCCGCGGTCCGCAACCGGGGCGCCCGCCGGCCCCTTGCCAGATCGGTCAACCTCAACATTTCCCCATCGCCATGACCAGACCCGACA
>WFUT01000170.1 GCA_015484845.1 Desulfobulbaceae bacterium | reverse complement strand
GGTGCCCTGTTTACCCGCCGGCCAGACCCGGAAACAGCGCCACTCTCCAGGGGCAAGATCCATGTCAGCGCAGTCGACAAGCAGGACCGGGCCGGAGAGTTCCAGCAGCCGGTGGGCCAGGGTCAGGGCGTCCGCGTCTTCCCACAGTTCGCGCCGCACCCCGGCCTCCGGCCGGTCCAGGGACTCCACCAGCCGCAGGCCGACACAGTCATCGGCCAGGTGCCTGCTGCCGATACCGGCCACCACCAGTCCGCTCATGGCACGAACTCCACCTTGAGCATGTGCACGGAGCAGGAGATGCAGGGATCATAGGCCCGCAGCAGCATCTCCAGGTGCAGGCCGACCTGGTCGCGCGGCATGGAGGCCACCATGCGCGGCGCAAAGGCCTTCATGTCCTGCTCGATATTGTTGATGTTCTGGCTGGTCGGGATCACCGCGTCCGCCTCTGCGCAGCGGCCTGCGTCGTCAAGGCGGTAGGCGTGGAAGAGCAGGCCGCGCGGCGCCTCCACCGCGCCGACCCCCTGTCCCGGCCCCGGCGTGTAGCCGATGTCCTCCTGTTCCAGGCCCTGGTCAAGGACCTGGTCCAGCATGGCCAGGGAACTGTGCACGCAATGGACGATCTCCACCACCTGGGCCAGGTTGTTCATGTAGGGGTTGTGGCACGGCACTGTCAGGCCCAGGGTCTCGGCGGCGGCCCGGGCCGCCGGATGGAGCTGGTCAAAGTTGTTGTTGACCCGGGCCAGGGCACCGACCATGTAGGACTCGCGGTGCCAGCGCGCCCACTTGGCCGTGGACCAGGGCACGGTGAACTCGTTGGTGATCTGCCGGTAGTCGCTGACCGGTGCCAGCTCGCCGGTATCGGAGCTGTAGACCTGGCCGTCGTAGAGGGCATACTCGTCCGGGTGCCTGAGGGAAACATACTCGGTCTGCCGTTCGAAATCCGGGATCTCCAGGGTCTTGGCAATGGTGACCGTGGCCTCGAGATCGGGCAGGGCCGCGTGCAGCCGGCGGCGGATATCGGCCAGGGCGTCGAGGTCCGGCAGCCGCCGCCAGCCGCGCAGGGTATTGGCCATGGGATGGAGGGCGCGGCCACCGATGACCGCGGTGAACTCGTTGGCCAGGTGCTTGAGACGCAGCGCCCGCCGGACCACCTCCGGGTGGCTCCTGGCCAGGGGCAGGACGCTGGGAACACCGACATAGTCCGGCACGGCAAGGAAATAGACATGGAGCAGGTGGCTCTGCAGGATCTGCGACTCGTTGAGCAGCCGGCGCAGCAGCCGGCTCTGGCCGCTGACCTCCAGGCCAAGGGCGGCCTCCACGGCCTTGCTGGCCGCCATCTGGTGGGCAACGCAGCAGATACCGCAGATACGGCCCACGATCCAGGGGATCTCGTGCGCCAGCATGCCCCGGGTGAAGCTCTCGAAAAAACGCTGCGCCTCGACGATGGCCAGGGTCAGCTCCTCGACCCGGCCGTCGCGCACCGAGACCCGGACCGAGCCGTGCCCCTCGATGCGGGTCACGTGATCCAGGCTGATCGAATAGGTCGAATCCTTACTGCTCATCAGTTCCTTCCCTGTCCGTGATCTCACCGCTCAGGAAGAGGCGGTAGCGCTGGTCAATGGCCTCGGCATCCAGGCCGCGTTCGCGCAGGAGCTGCCGGTGCGAGGCGAGATTGGCATCGGGCAGCAGGCCGCGACAGCCGTCACAGCGGTAGCCGCCGCCGATGCAGACCGCGCCGCAGCCGCCCCGGGTGACCTGGCCCAGGCAGGTCTCGCCCTGCAGAAAAACGCATTCATTACCATGGCGCCTGCATTCGACACACACCGGTTGGGCGGGAAAGGTGGGCCGGGACCCGGCCAGCAGCCGCTTGACCAGGTGGAGGAACTCATCGCGGTCCACGGGACAACCGCGCAGGAGGTAATCCACCTCCACCACCTCGTGCAGGGCACGGACCCGCGTATGGGCCCAGAGGGGCCAGTAGCGGCCATCGGTCTGCACCCGGTGCGCCGTGTCCGCGCCATGGACCCGCTGCAGGTTCTCGGCCGGGGCCCAATCGTTGGCCCGGGCCTGGACATTGCCATGGCAGGCGCAACCCCCCAGGGCCACCAGCCGGTGGCTCCGGGCGCGGATATCGCGCAGCCGGTCGGCATCAATCTCGCGGTGGATGCTGCCCTCGACAAAGGCGATGTCGTAGCGCGGCGCTGTCTCGGACATGGCCTCGCGAAACTGGACGATCTCCACCAGGTCGACGAGATCGAGAAAGATATCCTCGCAGTCGAGAATGGCCAGCTGGCAGCCTTCGCAGCCGGCCATGTCAAAGAACGCGATCCTGGGACGCGGCAGCCTGTTCTTCATGCCAGTGCCTCGGGCAGGGATTGTACGGTGGAGAGCCGAAAGACCGGTCCATCCTGGCAGCAGGTCAGGTGATTGATCTGGCAGTGGCCGCACTTGCCGATGCCGCACCGCATGCGCCGCTCCAGGTCGATGAAGATCCGGTCATGGGCCAGGCCCCGGCCGGCCAGTTCCATGATAACGAACTTGTACATCACCGGCGGGCCACAGAGCACGGCCAGGGTGGCGGCGGGATCCATGTCCAGCCCGGCAATGGGCGCGGTGACCAGGCCGACCTCACCGTCCCAGGGCAGGTGGGCGGTGTCATTGACCAGCCGGATTACCCGGGTGCCGGGAACGCGGGACCAGGCACGCATCTCCCGGCCAAAGAGTTCATCGGCCGGGGTGCGGCAGCCACTGATGATGGTGATCCGGCCGAACCGCTGCCGATCCAGGATCAGGGGCTCGATCAGGGACCTGAGCGGCGCCAGGCCCAGGCCGCCGGCAACGATGAGCACGTCGCGGCCCTCGAAGTCCGCGAGGTCAAAACCCGTGCCGAACGGCCCGCGGATACCGACCTGGTCGCCGGCCTCCAGCCGCCGCAGGACCATGGTCAGGCTGCCGGCGCTGCGGACCAGCAGTTCCAGCCGGTCGTGGTCGCCGGGCCCGCAGCAGATGGAGATGGGCGCCTCGCCGATGCCGGGAACCGACACCATGACAAACTGGCCCGGCCTGTGACCCAGGGGACGGGACAGCCGGAGGCGGAAGAACCGTTCCTGGGCCGTCATGTCCGCGGCCTCGCTGATCCGGACCATGGTCGGGGTGAGGATGCGGGGATCAATGGCCTTCATGCCGCCTCCCCTGCACCGGCCAGCAGGTCGGTGGCAATGGTGAAGATGTCGATGGCAACGGTGCACTGGCGGCCGCAGCGACCGCAGCCGACACAGAACCCGGTGCCGCCGAACCGCTGCGGCAGGTAGACGAACTTGCGCATGACGCGGTGCCGCTGCCGGGCGGCCGGTGATTTCCTGAAATTGTACCCGCCCGCGACCTCGGCAAAGTCTTCCAGCATGCAGGCGTCCCGGTGGCGGGTACGCCGACCGCTGTCGGGATCCTCGACATTGAAGTCGTCCCGGACATCGAAACAGGAGCAGGTGGGGCAGACCAGGTTGCAGGTGCCGCAGGAAAAACAGCGGCCGGCGTGCCGCTCCCAGACAGGTGATTGCCAGCTTTCGGCCACGGCGTGCATCACCCGGGCCAGCGGGGCCTTGAACTGCCTGGCAAAGGGGGTGGGCCGCCGGGCCGCGGCCCGGGCCCTGCATGCCTGCACATCGCTGCAGGCAGGAAAACCGGCGTCGGCCAGGAGGGCCGCCCCCTGGTCGGTGAGCGGTTCCACCAGCAGGCGGGCCTGCGGCTGCGGCGTGAGGAAAATATCCGCTCCCTGGCGCCAGCTGAGCGAGCCCGCGGCCTCGCAGAAGCAGTATTCATCGCAGGGCTGGAGACAGTCGTGGCCGATGAGCAGGGTGTTCCCGCGCCGGGCCAGGTAGTAGGGGTCAGCTATGCCGTCACCCTGGAAACGGTCCATGAGGGCAATGGCCTTGAGGTCGCAGGGACGGACACCGGCCAGGATGCGGCGGTTATGGTCCAGGACAGGGGTGGGGTGGCAGTCGCCTGCGGAATCCCGGCGGAAGGTGAAGAGTAACTCGTTGTCAGGGGCGAGCAATCGTACCGGCGGCGGGATACAGGCGCTGGCGCGAAACGGTTTTGCCTGCCTGGGGTCGTCAAAATCCTCCAGGGCAAGCCGGCTGCGGCTGCGGACCCGGGAAAAGCGGAAACTGCTCTTGGAGACCGGAAGGGGAAAGTAGACCTTCTCATGCCGGGCCAGTCTGGAAATCCAGTCAATAAATACCGAGCGTTCAACGAGATATGATCCCATAACTCCGGCCCCCGCACCGGGTAGACAACCAGCGGCCCCCGACCCCGGGGCCGGCGGCCTGACTGGCAATCGCAGTGATACAGACAGCTTCACATAAGAGGTACCGGGCATCGGCACCGACGTCAACGACTATCTGCGATGGTGGTGAGCAGTCAGCAGGCATTGAATGCCGGGAAGGACAGGACAGCGCCTGCCCGCAGATTCTTTCTTTCCGTCGGAAGAGCAGGGAAATCAGGCTGGTGGGCCTTGACAACGGATCAGGGCGGCACTATAGCCGGAAGAAGGAGAATCCCCGCATGGCTACAGGTTTTCAGCTCACAGCTCCAACCAACCATGAAAATGGGCAGCAGCCCAAACGTGAACAACCGCCGGAGGCGGCTGACTTCGAACCCGAAACCAGGAGTCCGAAATCCGGAACTCCCCTGGTTTCTGTTTCCTGGTAAGGTGACTGGGTGAAAAAACAACTCACGACCGAGAAGATTCCCATCTGTCTCTGGCTGGACGACATCGAGGAAGGGGCGCTCGAACAGGCCAGGCATCTGGCCAACCTGCCGTTTGCCTTCCACCACGTGGCCATCATGCCGGACGCCCACCAGGGCTATGGCATGCCCATCGGCGGCGTGCTGGCCACCCGCGGGGTGGTCATCCCCAATGCCGTGGGCGTGGATATCGGCTGCGGCATGTGCGCGGTCCGCACCAGCCTGGGCGAGGTGCCGCAGGAGATGCTCAGAAAGGTGATGTCCGGCATCCGCCGGGCCGTTCCCCTGGGGTTCAAGCACCATCCGAAAGCGCTGCCTGCAGACAGGCTGCCGCCGCTGCCGCCCGACCCGGAACAGGCCCTGCCGGTGGTTGCCCGGGAGTTCAGAAGTGCCCGCGCCCAGGTGGGCACGCTTGGCGGCGGCAACCATTTCATCGAGATCCAGAGGGGAAGCGAGGGCAGGATCTGGATCATGGTCCATTCCGGCAGCCGTAACCTGGGCTACAAGGTGGCCGGCCACTACAACAGGCTGGCCGTGCGCATGGCGCCGGCGATGCGGGTTCAGGTCCCCCGGAACTGGCAGCTGGCCTACCTTCCCCTGGACAGCCGGGAGGGCAACCTCTACCTGGAGGAGATGCGTTACTGCGTGGAATTTGCCCTGGCCAACCGCAGGGAGATGATGGAACGGATCCAGGAGGTATTTGTCGATCTGCTGGGCCCGGTGGATTTCGGGGACCTGATCAATATCGCCCACAACTATGCCGCCCTGGAGCGTCATTACGGCCAGGAGGTCATGGTGCACCGCAAGGGCTCCACCAGGGCTAGGCGCGGGGAGACCGGTATCATTCCCGGCTCCCAGGGTAGTGTCAGTTACATCGTCCGCGGCCTGGGCAACCCGGCCTCCTTCCACTCCTGTTCACACGGAGCCGGCCGGATCATGGGGCGCAGGCAGGCGCAGCGGGTCCTGGACCTGGCAGAGGAAAAGAAGAAACTCGATTCCCGCCACATCCTCCATGCCATCCGTCATCGCCGCGACCTGGACGAGGCGCCCGGGGCCTACAAGGATATCGGGCAGGTCATGCGCAACCAGGAGGACCTGGTGGAGATCGTGGAGGTGCTGCAGCCCCTGGCGGTGATCAAGGGGTAAGCCGTGCATCCTGCCGGAGCGGCGCGGTCGGTTGTCGCCTTCTCTCTAGAACGAGGCACCGTCCATGTAGGGGATGTCGCGCTCGATGAAGCGGGCCATGGTATCCAGGCCGCGGTCGCGGGCACCGGCGTCGAACTGCTGCTGGGCCTGTTTTGCCTTGATCTGTGACCTGGCATAGAACAGCCGGCGCTGGTCAAAGGTCTTTTTCCAGCTCTTGTACTGGGCGATGAGCATCTTCTTGATCGCCCCCTTCTTTTTCAGCTCCCTGATCTGCCGGTTGATCTCCGGCAGCAGTTTCCTGTGCGGCGATTTCCTGGAAAAGGCCATGCAGAAATACTGGACCGTGGCCGGCTTGTCCATGAATTCGATCCGGTCCTCGACCTGGAGCAGCTTGGAATAGATGACAGCCGGGTAGAGGTCGATGATCATGTAGTCCGCCGTTCCTTCGCCCAGCATCTCGAAGGCCCGGTTGTAGGTGGTATAGGTGACGTCGAGCCTGGCCTTGATATAGGCGTCAAACTTGTCGCCAAAGCTCTCGCCCGTGTGGGCCACGCCTTTCTTGCCGACCAGGTCGGTCCAGCAGTTGCAGACAAAACCGTTGCCTTTTTTTGTAATGACCACCACCGGGCTCTCCAGGTAGGGCTCGGAGAAATCCAGGTAGGTCTCCCGTTCCCGGTTGCGGTAGGCAGAGACAATCAGGTCCACGGCGCCGCTTTTCGCCTTTTCCTGCACCTCGGCCCAGGTGCCGTCCGGCCTGATGACATAGGCCACGCCCAGCGGCTTCAGCGTTGTCTCGGCCAGCCAGGGACCGATACCGACCAGCCTGTCGCCCTTTTTCCAGACAATGGGCGGCGCCTCGGGATTGCCGGTGACCAGCATGGGCCCGGCGGCGCGGGCCGGCGTGATGATGAAGAGGAAAACGGCACAGCACAGGACGACGAGCGTTTTCAGGTATTGCATGGCCACAGCTCCGGGAACCTTGGTGTTGGTGACGACGCGGACCCCCTGGTCCGGCACGGGAAGCGTTCTCCCTGATATCTACCAGAGTGGGGGTGAAAAAGCAATTGTCCCTGCCGCGTTCCTCATCAGAGGCCGGGAAAGAGGGCGGCCGGCTCGGACCAGGAGCGCGGCAGCAGGCAGTAGGTGTAGAGGTGGCGCGGGTCCGGGGTCCTGGTGAAGAGGTCCAGGGCCTGTCGCTGCTCCGGCTGCAGGACCCTGGCCGGCAGGGTGCCGGCAAGCGGCTCCAGCAGGCTGGCGACCTGTCCGCCCAGGTGGCGCAGCAGTTTCAGCAGGGAGGGGCCGGGTGGTTCGACATAGACCGGCACCGCGTCCCTGGCCCCGGCCAGCTTGCGGGCCGCGGCAATGGCGTCCTCCAGGGTACCGAGCTTGTCGACCAGGCCGAGTTTCCTGGCCGTTGCCCCGTCCCATACCCGTCCCTCGGCGATCTTCTCCACCCGGGCGGCCGGGATGTTGCGGCCCCGGGAGACGATGGACAAAAACCGCCTGTAGCCATCCTCGACACTGATCTGGATGGCCTTGCCCAGCTCGGGGGACAGGGGCCGGGTGGGATCGCCGGCATCGGCCAGCCTGGTGGTCCCGGTGCCGTCACTGTGGACACCGATCCGGGCCAGGGAGTTCTCAAAGGTGGGCAGGGCGCCGAAGATGCCGATGGAGCCGGTCAGGGTGAAGGGGGAGGCAAAGATGCGGTCCGCATCCGCGCTCAGCCAGTAGGCGCCCGAGGCGGCCATGGAGCCCATGGAGACTACCACCGGCCGGCCGGATTTCCTGGTCGCCTCCAGCTCCCGCCGGATCACTTCCGCGGCCATGGCGGAGCCGCCGCCGGAGTCGATGCGCAGGACGAGGGCCTTGACCCGCCGGTCGCTGCGGGCCTGGCGGATCTGCCGGCAGATGGAGGTGGAGCCGATCTGGCCGACGCCGCCCTCGCCGTAGACAATGTCTCCCTGGGCGACGATGAGAGCGATCCTGTCACGCGCGTTGCCGGCATCGGTGAACGAGGGAGTGAAGGTGGAGAGATAGTTCTCCATGGAGACCTGGCGGAAGGTGGTCCGGTCCTCGGAGCGCCCCACCAGGCTGCTCAGGTAATCGTCGAACTGCTGGTGGTCCTTGAGGCCGTCCACCAGGCCGGTGTTGAGCGCCATGCGGGCGGCATCGCCCCCGGCAGCCCCCAGGTGGGCGGGCAGGTTGTTGATGGCGTCGTTGATGGCCCGGACCGTCACACCGCGGTGGCTGGCAAGGTCGGCGCAGACCCGGTTCCAGATATTGGTCAGCCAGAAACTGTTGGCCTCCCTGGCCGCGGGAGACATGGAGTCGCGCATGAAGGGTTCCAGGGCCGACTTGAAGGTGCCGACCCGGAAGACATGGAAGTTGACGGCCAGTTTGTCGAGCAGTCCCCGCATGTAGAGGCGGTAGACCCCGAAGCCGTGCAGGTCGACCGAGCCCATGGGATGGAGGTAGATCTCGTCGGCCCAGGAGGCGAGGTAATACTGGCCCTGGCTGAAGGAGTCACCGGTGGCGATCACCACCTTGCCCGCGCGCTTGAACTCCTCGATGGCGCGGCCGATGGCCCGGATCTGGTTCAGGCCTGCCCGCTCCATGCGGCCCGGGGCGATGACCAGGACACGGATCCGGTCGTCGGTGGCCGCATGGTGGATCGCATCGAGGATGTCCTGGAGCAGGGTCTCCTCCCTGACCGGCAGGCCGGCGATGTTGTTCACGAACCTGGCCATGGGGTCCATGGGCGAGCTCTCCTCGGTCAGGGTGCCGGTCGGCGCCACCACCAGGGCGGCGCCGCGGGGTATGACGGCCCGCGGGCGGTGGAAGACCGCGGTCAGCACCACGATGATGAGGATGAGAAAGAGCAGGGTGGAGAGCAGTTGCGTGCCGATGCGCAGGGTCTTCCAGATACCCCGCAGTATTGCGGCGGCGATGGCGAGAAAGTTTTTCAAGACAGGACTCCTGGGAGCAGGGAAGAAGGGGATGGCAACGGGTCCGGACGGCCGACGCGCGCCGGACCCGCCGGTCCGGCGCGGACCAGGCCTCCGGTTCCGGAGATCAGGGGGAGAATAAAGGATCCGTCAACTTATTTCAAGCTTGAGGGCCCGGCCCAGGTCCTGGATGGAATAGGGTTTCTTGACAAACTGGGTGATGCCCAGGGCCCTGGCCTTCCGGATCTCGGAGTCGCTGGAATAGCCGCTGGTGATGATGGCCTTCTGGCCGGGCATATGCTGGATGATACGCTGGTAGGTCTCGCAGCCGTTGATCCCGGGGGCCATGATCATGTCGAGCAGGACCAGGTCCACCGGCTGCTTCTTGATGAACTCCACCGCTTCCTCGCCACTGCGTGCCGTATGGGCCCGGTAGCCCAGGCGGGCAAGGAGCCGGCGGGCGATCTCGCGCTGGCTCTTCTGGTCATCCACCACCAGGACCTCCTGGCCGTTGCCGCCGAGATCGGTGAGGGAGAGGATGTTCTGGCCGACATGGATGTTCTCGTGGGTGACCGGGAAGTAGAGGGAAAAGCAGGTGCCGCTGCTGCTGCTGGTGAGATCGACGTAGCCGCCGTGGTCGTGGACGGTGTTCCAGACAACGGTGAGGCCCAGCCCGGTGCCGCTGCGGCCCATGTTCTTCTTGCTGTAGAAGGGATCAAAGATGTGCTGCATGTCCCGGGCCGAGATGCCGGGACCGGTGTCCTCCACGGTGAGGACCACGTACTCGCCCCGCTCGATCCGTTCATATCCCGTGATGGGCGACTCCACGTAGCAGTTGTAAGTGGAAAGCCGGATGTGGCCCCGCTCCTGCATGGCCTCGGCCGCGTTGTTGACCAGGTTGATGATCGACTTGGTGATATGGACCGTGGAGGCGGCGGTGTTGAAGAGCTCCGGGTCCAGGCTGGTCTCGATGGTGATGCCGGGGAACCTCTTGCGCAGCTCCCGGTACTCGAGAGAGTTGGTGTAGCCGGAGACCAGGGAGTTGAGACTGATGACCTCCTTCTTGCAGTTCGCGCCCCTGGTAACGGTGAGCAGGTCGTTGACCACTGCCGCGGCACGCTTGCCGGCCTCGCGGATCATCTCGATCTCTTCCCTGTACTTGCAGTCCTCCTCCATGTCCATGAGCAGGAGCTCGGGATAGGTGATGATCCCGGCCAGGATATTGTTCAGGTCGTGGGCCACTGCGCCGGCCATCATGCCCAGGGACTCCAGGCGCCGGGCGTCGGCGAGCTTTTCCCGCAGGATGATCTGCTCCTCCAGGGCCTGCTTGTTGCGGGTTACATCCCTGATCGCCGCCACCTGCACGGTGCGGCCGTAGAACTCCATGTGCTTGACCCGGATCTCCACCGGGAACCGCCTGCCGTTCTTGGCAATGGCGGTGGCCTCGAAGGGACCGATGGTCTCGTCGTCGGTCTGTACGTCCAGGGCCTTGATGGTCTTGCGGTCCAGGAGAACGTCAAAGATCTGTTGACCCAGCAGTTCCTCTTCCCGGTAGCCGAACATGTCGCAGAGCTGGCCATTGGCCTGGAGCAGGCTGCCCGCCTCGTAGATGATGATTCCCTCCCAGGTGGCCTGGGAGAGCTGGCGGAACCGTTTTTCACTGGCCCGCAGCTGCTGTTCGAGCTGCTTGTGGGCGATGCCGCGCCCCACGATACGGAGCAGCTGTTCGGCATCGCAGGGTTTGCGCAGGTAGTCGTAGACCCCCAGGCGCAGCGCCTCCACGGCGCTGTCCACGGAGGCATGACCGGTGAGGATGATGACGGCGGTATCGGGGTGGTTCCTGTTGATGTGGGCGGCGATCTCGGTGCCCTTGATATCGGGGAGGCCAATGTCAAGGAGAACGGCCTGGTAGGGAGAGTGCTGCAGGCGGAAGAGGGCTTCCCTGCCGGAATTGGCTGTCTCTACTGTGTATCCGTCAGCTTCCAGCAACAGGCTGAGACTGCTGCAGAAATGAGGTTCATCGTCAATGATGAGAACACAGTGCGCCATTTGCTCTGGATAAATTCGTGTGCAGGTCTGTGTGTGGCGGCAGGGCACGTCCGGTTCACCTGCCCGGAGTAAATGCAACCTGGATCCTGCAATTGGCAATTTTGCCGGAGATACGGGGCATCAGGGGCGCAGACGTAGACGAATACTTCACGCCCTTGATACGGCCGGGGGACTTCGTTGGTCCCGCGGGGAGGTCTCCGGGAAGCGACAGGCTGCTGGAATTGCTCTCACAATAATATTACATTTACTCAAAACCATTGAACCGCAGTTGCTGGGGAATGTCAAAAGAAAAGTGTTTTCTTTCAGTAAAGCGGAAAATCAAGTATGGCGAAACGGAAGAGATACACTAAATATAGTGCCCTTTTCTGAACTGCTACAGGTGATCGTGCCGCCGAGCCGTCCTGCAACCTTGCGGACAATGGCAAGGCCAAGGCCCGAATGTCCGCCTCCCTTGGTTGTTGTTCCGGCATCAAACAGGGTGGGCAGCAGGGATTCGGGGATACCGGGGCCGGTGTCGGTCACCGTCAACAGGACAGAGTGCTCCCCGTCCTCCTCTTCCTCGGCCCGGACCGCCACGGTGACGGTGCCCCCCTCCTGGAGGGCGTCAACGGCGTTGCCGAGCAGGTTGATGAGGATCTGGCGGATGCAGTCGGGATCGGTTTCGATCTCCGGCAGGTCCGGATCGGGTTCAAAGAGGATCTCGATCTCCCGGTCAGGGGGCAGGGAGTTGCGATACATCCGCAGGGTCTCTTCCAGGAGCTGGTTCAGGTCCAGGCGCCGGGGCCGGATCAGGAGCCGGTCTGTTGCCAGGTCGTCGAGCTGGCTGGTGATCTGGCCGATACGGGCAAATTCCTGGTCGATGACCGCCAGGTCCTCCCTGACCGTGTCGTCCTCCCTGAGCTTCATCTCCAGGATCTTGATATAGTTGCGGAGGATGGCCAGGGGATTGTTGATCTCGTGCGCTATCCTGCGGGCCACCATGGTGGCTGCGGCGATCCGTTCCTCGGCGATCCGCTCCGCCTGGGTCTCGTGCAGCCGGCAGAGGAAGAGGCCGGCGGCGGCCTGGCCGGCGAGCAGCCGAAGGGGGGCGGGCTGCCTGAGCAGGGCGGAGCTGGAATCGCTGATGCCGATGACGATCAGGCCCATGACCTGCCGCCGGTGGATCATGGGAACCACGGCCATGCCGTTGCTGTCCAGCAGCCGGATGAGCTGGCTGTCCAGCAGGGTCCGGCCGGTCTCGCCCTCTTCCATGAACGAGTGCACGGGGTGTCCCTGCCGCACGGCCTGGCCGGGCAGGCTCTTTTCGTGTTCGTCCGGCCGGAACCTGACCCTGGCCGCCTGCTGCGCCAGCCTGTTGCCCGGAGAGGCAAGTCCGCGCAGTTCCCTGTCCCCGTCATCCATGAGCAGCAGGAAGCAGGTATCCTCGTTGAACAGGATCTTCATGCTCTGCTCGACGGCACCGGCGATCTGCTCCCTGTTGCCGGCCCTGAGCAGGTTGTCCAGCATGCCGGTCAGCTGGGTGATGTCCCGGACCCGGGAGATGAGGCCGATGGAGGTCTCCCGGTGCAGGGCCTCGCTTTCCGGTTCCTGCTCCAGGGAGGAATGGCTCTTCTCCGGGATACGGATGCCCAGGTTGTCGGCGACCTCGCGCAGCTGTTCCTCGATCCCCTCGCTGAGCGCAGCCACCTTGCCCGGCGTGAGGCCCAGCAGGCGGCGGGCGATCTCCTCGCTTTCGTGGTCCGGGGTCCGGGCATGGCTGAGCAGGTCGGCCAGGGAGATGATCCGGGTGAGGGGCAACCCCTGTTCCAGTTCCTCCACCGGGTGGTGATGGAAACGGATCGCATCGGCAAACAGCGATGGCAGGCGCCACTGTTCCATGAGCCAGGCACCGGCCTCGCAGTGGTTGATATGCAGTTTTTCCTGTTCCAGGAAGGCCAGCCTGCCGTTATGGCATCGCACGCCCTTGAGCAGCAGGGGCGCATATTTTCCGGGAAAGGCCATCCAGAGCAGAAGCTTGCCGATGTCGTGCAGCAGTCCCCCCAGGTAGGCCTCCGAGGGATCGGGATAGGAGATGGCCCGGGCAATCCGCCTGGCCAGCAAGCCGTTTTCATAGGAGTGGTACCAGAACCGGTCAAGGGAGAGCAGGCCATTGGTCTCGACCCGGCGGAAGACCTGCTGCACCGAGATACTGACCGCCAGGTTGCGCACCGTGTCGGCGCCCAGGTAGATCACCGCCTGCCGGACATCGATAAAGGCGGACCTGGCGCCGATAAAGGCCGAATTGACCAGTTGCAGGATCTTGGCGGTCAGGGTGGAGTCCTTGCTGACGATCCTTGCCACCTTCTGCAGGTCCACCTCCGGCTGGTGGCAGGCGTCAATGAGCCTGACCAGGACCTGGGGCATGCTGGGCAGGTTGCCCGAGACCTTGAGATTGTTGAGGACAGCGTGGGGATCACTCATACGAAGTGGTACCTGGAAAGGGTTGCTCTCGTGTTGCCTGCCGGCCCGGGTCGCGGAGGGGGCGCGGTCAGCGCCTGGCTTCTTCCGGGAGTATACCGCAACAGGATGTCGGAATACAAGTACACCGCTATCACCGCAATCCGGAAATCTTCTCCATCCCTGCCGGTTTATCTTGACTTGCCTGAATCGGAACAGGTAAGAGATGAACCTGGATCCCCGACCCCGGGTTTGCCGGGGTCCAAGAGTACTGAAAACGAGGAGCACCATGCTGAGACAGTGGTTCGTTGCCCGGGCAGCGGCTTTTTGCGCCCTGGGCGGGCTGGCCCTGGTCGCCGGCTGCGCCGGGCCGAAGACCTACGGCGCCGTGAAGTTCGTCTCCCGGCCGCCGGGCGCGGAGGTGGTCAATCTCAAGGATGACACGCACCTGGGGATGACCCCGGTCCTGGTCACCTGGGAGGGAGAGGACGGCAGGCCGGAATACGTCACCGTCGAGATGCACAAGGCCGGCTACCGGGAGGAGATCACCTCCTTCTGGGTCAATACCCGCCACCGGAGCAGGGCCGAGGCCGAGGCCGAGCCCCAGCCGGTGACCGTTGAACTGAGAAAGAGGAAATAACCGATGCATACCGTGTTAGCCCGGGGCCGGCTGCGGCCGAGGCTTCCTGCCCTGCTTTCGCTGCTGGCGCTGCTTGTCCTGTCCTCGGCCTGTTCGCCGTCCGTGCGCACCGTCCGCTTCAAGGTCAATTCCGAGCCCGAGGGGGCGCACGTGGTCTACCGGGTCCTGGGCGATGGCGTTCCCTGCCAGGGGCAGTGGATCTACCTCGGCAACACGCCACTGCGCAGTGTCCGCCGCTATAGTGACGAACAGCTGGAGCACATCGGCAAGATCACCCTCAAGGTGATGCGCCGGGGCTACTATGACCAGGTCCGGGAATGGGACGGCCCCTCCTTTCTCGAGGAGGCCGAGGGACGGGGAGTTATCTTCTGGACCCCCGAGTTGGTACCCCAGCCCGCGGGTGACTGATTCCCCGGACCGGGACGTGGAGATTCTCTGCCATGCGTGTGGGAAGTGAGCACTACCGATCGATCTGGACCGAGGGCGACGGCCGCCGGGTCCGGATCATTGACCAGACCAGGCTGCCGCACGAGTTTGTCGTCGTCACCCTGGCCGACCTGGAGGATGCGGCCCGCGCCATCAGCGACATGCTGGTCCGCGGCGCGCCACTGATCGGCGCCACTGCGGCCTATGGCTTCTGCCTGGGGCTGGCCGCCGGCACCTCGGACGCCGACCTGGACCGGATAGGCAGCCGCCTGGTCCGCTGCCGGCCGACGGCGGTGAACCTGCGCTGGGCCGTGCAGCGGATGGACGGAATCCTCCGCGGCCTGCCCGGGCACGAGCGGCAGGATGCGGCCTGGCGCGAGGCAGCCGCCATCTGCGAGGAGGACGTGGCCACCAACGAGGCCATCGGCCGCCACGGCGTGGAGCTGATCCGGGCCGCCTGGGAGGACAGGGGGCGGCGGGAGCCGGTGCGTATCCTGACCCACTGCAATGCCGGCTGGCTGGCCACCGTGGACTGGGGCACGGCCCTGGCGCCGGTCTACCGGGCCGTGCAGGAGGATATCCCTGTCCATGTCTGGGTGGACGAGACCAGGCCGCGCAACCAGGGCGCCGGTCTCACCGCCTGGGAGCTGGCCGCGGCCGGTATCGGCCACCACCTGCTGGTGGACAATGCCGGCGGCCACCTGATGCAGAACGGCCAGGTGGATCTCTGCATCGTGGGCACCGACCGGACCACGGCCGCGGGCGATGTCTGCAACAAGATCGGCACCTATCTCAAGGCCCTGGCCGCCCGCGACAACCAGGTGCCGTTCTACGTTGCCCTGCCCGGCTCCACCATTGACTGGCAGGTGGAAGACGGCCGGCAGATCCCCATCGAGGAGCGGGATCAGGACGAGGTTCTCTATGTGCCGGGCCGGCGGGACGACGGCCGCCTGGACCGGGTCCGGATCGCGCCCGATGCCACGCCCGCGGTCAATCCGGCCTTTGACGTGACCCCGGCCCGCCTGGTCACCGGGCTCATCACCGAGCGCGGTGTCTGCCCGGCCTCGCGGCAGGGACTCCTTGACCTCTACCCCGAACAGCGATGAGCGGTTTTTTCCGGCAGCGCCGCACCCTGCTCGACACGGCCCTGGCCATGAACCGGCTCGGCCTCAACCAGGGCATGGCCGGCAATGTCAGTGTCCGCACCGGTGACGGCTTCCTGATCACCCCCTCGGCCATGGCCTACGAGAAGTGCGCGCCCGTGGACATGGTTCGGGTCGCCATGGACGGCCGGCCGCAGGGGCGCCACCGCCCCTCCTCGGAGTGGCGGCTGCACAGGGACATCTATCTCGGGCACCCGGAGGCGGGCGCCGTCCTGCACGCCCACCCGCCCTGGTGCACCGTGCTTGCCTGCCTGGAGCGCGAGATCCCGGCCTTTCACTACATGGTCGCCGTGGCCGGCGGCGATTCCATCCCCCTGGCCGGCTATGCCACCTTTGGCTCGGCCGAGCTCTCCGCCCTGGTCGGACAGGCCCTTGCCCACCGCTCCGCCTGTCTCATGGCCCACCATGGCATGGTCTGCTTTGCCGCTGGCCCGGAGGAGGTCCTGGCCCTGGCCCTGGAGGTGGAAAACCTGGCCCGGGCCTATGGCCGGGCCCTGCAGGTGGGCGAGGTGCCGCTGCTCACCGGCGAACAGATGGCCGAGGTGACGGCCCGGTTTGCCGCCTACCGGCAGCCCGGTCCCCTGCCGGAACAGAACAACGGGACCTGATCCCGGACAGGGGGAGATCGGGGGAGGGACGCGTGCTGCACTTTCTGAGGGTCAACTGGCTGGGCTCGGGCCTGGTACTGCTGGACCTGGTCATCATCCTGCTCCTGGTGCCGCGCATCATCCTGCAGAAGCGGGAGTCCGGCGCCACCCTGGCCTGGATCCTGACCATTGTCTTCATTCCCTTCCTTGGCCTGCTCGCCTTCTGGATCTTCGGCACCACCCGCATCCGCATGCGATGGCGGCGGCGGCAGCGGGTCGAGCAGAAACTGGCCCATTCCCTGGAACGGATCCGGCGGCAGCAGCAGCTGCCCCGGGCCAGGGAACCGCTGGTCCGCGCCATCTTCAGCCTGACCTCGCGCCTGGGCGGGCCGGCGCCGCGGCCGGGCTGCTCGGTCTCCTGGTTTCGCGACGGCGGCCACGCCTTTGATGTCCTTGAAGAGGCCATTGACCGCGCCCGCCACCATGTCCATCTCTGCTACTATATCTGGGAGCCGGACCGTACCGGGGCCCGCATGCGGGACGCCCTGGTCCGGGCGGCCAGGCGGGGGGTCGAGGTGCGGCTTCTGCTCGACGATGTCGGCTCCCTGGCCACGGGCAGGCGGTTTTTCGCCCCCCTGTTCGAGGCCGGCGGCCGGGTGGCGCGGTTTCTGCCCGTGCTTCCCTTCCGCAGGCGGTTGACCATCAATAACCGCAATCACCGCAAGATCGTGGTCGTGGACGGCAGGGAGGGATTCACCGGCAGCATGAACGTGGGCGATGTCTATGCCGGCCTGGCCGAGCCCTGGCAGGACCTGCACGTGGCGGTCCGCGGGCCGGTGGTCCAGGACCTGCAGGAGGTCTTCTGCCAGGACTGGTACCATGCCACCAGCGAGGACCTGACCACGGCCGACTATTTTCCGACCGTGTCGGCAGCGGGCGATCTCTGTACCCAGTTCCTGGCCAGCGGCCCGGCCGACGAGCGGTGGCGTTCCATCCATACCCTGCTC
>WFUT01000169.1 GCA_015484845.1 Desulfobulbaceae bacterium | reverse complement strand
TCGGTAAAATTGCCAATCCCGAAGGGCGAGAAAATGAAGAAAAAAATCCTTCACCCGATTAGTGAGTCGAAAAAAACGATCACGTTCGTATAATCCGCTGATACGGCAAAAGAAAATTTTTTCTTCATTTTCGAAGTGCAGGATTTAGGTGCACTGCAACCGGCGGGCTGGTGGCGGGACCGCCCGGCCCGGGATAAACAACCACAGGAAAGGAGAACCGGCTTCATGGCGATCGAGATAGAGAGAAAATTCCTGCTCCGTGACGACTCCTGGCGGAAATCCGCCCGGGGCCGGCACTACCGGCAGGGCTACATCATGACAGGCCGCGGCGTGACCGTGCGGGTCCGCACGGTGGAGGATGCGGGATTTCTGACCATCAAGGGAAAGAGCAGGGGCGCGGCCAGGGCGGAATACGAGTACCCCATCCCCCTGGCAGATGCCCGCGAGATGCTGGAGACCCTCTGTTCCGGGCCGCTGATCGAGAAGACTCGCTACCTGGTGGAGTACGGGGGATTCACCTGGGAGATCGACGAGTTTGCCGGCGAGAACCAGGGACTGCTGGTGGCGGAGATCGAGCTCTCCTCCGAGGAGCAGGACTTTCCGAGGCCGCCGTGGCTGGGCAGGGAGGTGACCGGCGACAGCCGTTACTTCAATGCCAGCCTGGTACAGAATCCCTACGGGAAGTGGAAGAAATGACGCCGGCCCCGGCCGGGAGGGCTCACGGTCCCACCCTGCCCCAGACCGCGAGGTGCCGGTCACTGACCTGCCGGCAGTCGAGGGCAAGGCCGGCCCGCCGGAGCTGGGAGCGGACCTCGTCAACCCGGAAGGCGGCGAGGAGGGAATTGTAAAAATCGGTCTTCAGGATGTCCGGTTCGTCACCGGCATAGTCCTCCACCACCCGTCGTGCCGCCTCCCTGGAGGGCGGCCGAAGGAGATCCATGACCAGCAGCCGGCAGCCCGGCGCGGCCACATCCCTGACCGTCTGCCAGAGGACATGGGGGTCGTGCAGGTGATGGAGGAGGCTGTTGGAGAGAAGAACATCGAAATGGCCGAACTCCGTGGCGGCCAGGGGCAGGCGGCGGCAGCAGAGCTTCACCCGGGGTGCGAGACGCTCCAGGGCCAGCACCTCGCGTCCCGGCGCCAGCATGGCCTCGGCGCCGTCGATGCCCAGGCAGCGGGTCTGCGGATGACAGGTGGCGAAATGGATCAGGATGTCGGCCGGGCCGCACCCCAGGTCAAGGACCCGGCCCCGGCCGGCAAAACCGGGAAAGAACTCGGCAAAGAGGCAAAGAAACTGGCTGTTGGGACCGGAGAAGTCGGCCTCGGCATAGGCCGTGCCCTGGGCCTCGTCCTCCATCAGCTCGGGCTCGGGAATTCGTTGCAGGGTCATGGCTCCCGGTCAGCCAACGCGGCTCAGTCTTCTCCGGCCAGGTCGCTGAAATCGGTGTCCGAAGAAAAACTGTGCTCAGGGCCGGGGAAAGAGCCCGCCCGGACATCGTTGCGGAACCCGCTCACCGCCTCCCGGATCATGGGGGCCAGTTCCAGGTATTTCCTGACAAAGTGGGGGGTGAACCTGTCAAAGAGGCCGAGCAGGTCATTGGTCACCAGGACCTGGCCGTCGCAGTGGATACCGGCCCCGATGCCCAGGGTGGGCACAGCCACCCGGCCGGTGATCACCCGTGCCAGCTCCTCGGGGATGCACTCGAGGACAAGGGAAAAGACCCCGGCCTCCACCAGCCTGGCGGCGTCGGCAAGCATGCCGCGGGCCACCTCGGGCGTGCGGCCCTGAACACCGTAGCCTCCGAGCAGGCCGGCGGTCTGCGGCGTCACCCCGAGATGGCCCATGACCGGAACCCCGGCCCGGACCAGGGCGCGCACGGTGGCGCAGACCTCGCCGCCGCCCTCGACCTTGACCCCGTCGCAGCCCCCCTCCTTCATGAAGCGGATGCCGTTTTCCACTGCCTGTTCCGGGCTCACCTGGAAGGAGCCAAAGGGCATGTCGGCGATGACCAGGGCATTGGGACTGCCACGGCGCACGGCGGCCACGTGATGCAGCATCTCCTCCATGGTTACCGGCACGGTGGACTCGTAACCCAGCACCACCATGCCCAGGGAATCGCCCACCAGCAGGATGTCGATGCCACAGCCGTCCAGCAGGCCGGCCATGGAGGCATCGTAGGCCGTGAGCATGACGATCTTCTCCCGCCCCTTCATCTCCCGGATATGCTTGACTGTCTTTTTTTTCATTATCGTCAGCAGATCGACCCTTGATGTACCGGAAAACAGAAGCCGGAGGGCAGAAACCGGGTGAGCCTGCGCCTGCGGCGGGTTAATGGAGGATGACCTCTTTATGCCTCTGTTTTCATCTTTTGTTGTGCCCGGCGCACCGGGAATAATGGTTTCCCGAAAATGGCGCAGAGCGCCTGGTGAGGTGTTGCACCGCAGAGCGGTGCAACAAGAGCAACCACCCACCGGTGGTTCAGCCTCACACTCCGGGTGCCACCTCGACCTCGTGACACCGCTCTGCGGTGTCACGTAAGGCTGCTGCCCATTTTCATTGTTGGTTGTGACCGCGCCCCGGACATCTGGTCCGGCACTGCAGGTCTATTCAAAAAGCCCGGCCTGGTGAACATGCCCCTTGTGCAGGGGCCGCTTGAAATGTTCATAGGCCGCCCGGGTGGCCATCCGGCCCCGGGGCGTGCGGACCAGGAAACCGGACTGGATGAGGAAGGGCTCGTAGACGTCTTCAAGGGTGTTTTTCTCCTCGCAGACCGCGGTGGCAAGGGTCTCGAGCCCGATGGGGCCGCCCTGGAACCGGTCGATGAGGGTGAGCAGGATGCGCCGGTCCATCTCGTCCAGGCCGTACCGGTCCACGGCCAGCATGTTGAGGGCCTGGTCAGCCACCTGGCGGGTGATGACCGCGTGGCCACCCACCTCGGAGTAATCCCGCACCCGGCGCAGCAGCCGGTTGGCGATGCGCGGCGTGCCGCGGGAACGGCGGCCCAGCTCCAGGGCCCCCTCGTCGTCGATGCCGATGCCGAACAGGTCAGCGGACCGCTTGACGATCCGGACCAGCTCCTCGGGACTGTAGTACTCGAGCCGGAGCACCACACCGAAGCGATCGCGCAGGGGCGGGGTCAGCAGGCCGGTGCGGGTGGTGGCGCCGACCAGGGTGAAACGGGGCAGGTCCATCTTCACCGAGCGGGCGCCCGGTCCCTGGCCGATGACCAGGTCGAGCTGAAAGTCCTCCATGGCCGGGTAGAGGATCTCCTCCACCACGTGGTTGAGACGGTGGATCTCGTCGATGAAGAGGACATCACCGGCCTGGAGACTGGTGAGAATGGCGGCCAGGTCCCCGGGACGCTCGATCACCGGGCCCGAGGTCACCTTGATGCCCGCCTCCATCTCGTTGGCAATGATATAGGCCAGGGTGGTCTTGCCCAGGCCGGGAAAACCGTGGAACAGGACATGATCCAGGGACTCGCCGCGCTGGCGCGCCGCCTGGATGAAGACCCGCAGGCTCTTTTTGACCTGCTCCTGGCCGATATAGTGGTCAAGCCGCTGCGGCCGCAGGGCCAGGTCGCGGGGCCGGTCCTCTTCCTGCTCGTCCGAGGCCACCAGCCGCCTGCCGCTCAGCTCTTCTTCGAAATTCATCGCACCTCTCAGGCCAGGGCCCGCAGGGCCTCACGGATCAGCTCCTCCACCCTCATGGCCGCGGCCGCCTCCGGATCCCGCTGCTGCACGCTGCGCAGGGCCTGCCAGGCCGTGGCCTGCGGATATCCCAGGTTGACCAGGGCCGAGGCCGCGTCCTCCATGCTCGCCCCCTCCACCACCACGGCCGCGGCCGGTTCGGCCGCCATACCGCCGGCCACCGGCACGGCCAGGGCGGCAACCTTGTCGGCCAGTTCCATGCACAGCCGCTGGGCCGTCTTCTTACCCACCCCGGAGAGCGCGGTCAGCCGGGTCATGTCCCTGCCGCTGATGGCCTGGCAGAGTTCACGCGTCCCCATGCCGGAGAGGATGGCCAGGGCCAGCTTGGGACCGACACCGGAGACCGTGTTGAGCAGCAGGAACAGCTCCTTTTCCTCCTGTTCCCCGAACCCGTAGAGGGTGATGGCATCCTCGCGCACATTGGTCTGGATGAACAGGAAGACCTCCTCGCCAACGACCGGCAACCGGTCGCCGGTGCGGGCCGGGACCAGGACCTCGTAGCCCACGCCATGCACGTCGACCACGACCAGGCCGGGCTGTTTGTGGGCCAGTATGCCCCTGAGGGTGGCGATCATCTCTTCTGCGGAAGTCCGGATTTGGGGAGGTCGTCCAATCGTTCAGCGCCCCAGCGCGGCCAGGTGATCAACGTGGTTGGCATGGCAGATGGCCACGGCCAGGGCATCGGCGGCGTCACTGGAGGGGGAGCCGTTCAGGCCCAGGAGCATCTCGACCATGCGCTGCACCTGCTCCTTGTCGGCCTGGCCGTAACCGGCCACGGCCTGCTTGACCATGCGCGGCGTGTAGTCGTGGACCGCGAGACGGCGCTGCAGGGCCGCCACCACGGCGGCGCCCCGGGCCTGGCCGAGCTTGAGCGCCGAGCGCGGATTACGGGCCAGAAACAGGTCCTCCACAGCGGCCACGTCGGGCCGATGTTGCTCGATCACCTGGCACAGCCCCTCGAAGATCACCAGCAGGCGCCGGGAAAAATCCCGCTCGCCGGCAGTGCGGATGGTGCCGCAGGTGACAAAGCCCAGCTCCGGTCCCTGCTTGACCACGATACCGTAGCCGGTGACGCGGGAGCCGGGGTCGATGCCAAGGATCCGCATCGGGCCGTGCCTGCCCTCCTAGGACAGCTCCTCCATCAGGCTGTCGGGAATATCAAAGTTGGCGTGCACCTTCTGCACGTCGTCATGGTCTTCCAGGTTCTCCAGCAGCTTAAGCAGCGAACGCGCGGTCTTCTCCTCGGTGACATCGACGGTGTTCTTGGGTACCATGGCAATGGCGGCCTCGAGAAAGCTGATATTGTTCTTCTCCAGGATCTCCACCACCTCGCTGAAGTCCTCGGGCGCGGTCAGGACCTGGAAGGTGGTCTCCTCCTCCACCACGTCCTCGGCCCCGGCCTCGATGGCGATATCCATCAGCTCCTCCTCGTCCACGCTCTCCTTGTCGATGAGGATCGTGCCCTTCTTGTCAAACATCCAGGCCACGCAGCCCGACTCGCCCAGGTTGCCGCCGCTCTTGGCAAAGAAATGACGGACATCGGCCACGGTCCGGTTCTTGTTGTCGGTCATGGTCTCCACCAGGACCGCTACCCCGCCGGGCCCGTATCCCTCGTAGAGAATCTCCTCGTAGGCGGCCCCGTCCAGGTCGCCGGTCCCCTTCTTGATGGCCCGGGCAATGTTGTCCTTGGGCATGTTCTCGGCCTTGGCGGCCGTGATCGCGCTGCGCAGGCGCGGGTTACCGGCGGGATCGCCACCGCCCATCCTGGCGGCGATGGTGATCTCCTTGATCAGCTTGGTGAATATCTTGCCGCGCTTGGCGTCGTTGGCACCCTTCTTCCTCTTGATGGTGCTCCATTTTGAATGTCCGGACACGTACCTCTCCCTTGCTTCGTAGAGTCTTTACCATCACGGGCGGCTGCTGCCCGTGTCCTGAATCTTCTTTTTCCCGCGTCTGAAACCACGGCCCAGGATAAAGACCTCGCGGCTCTCCTGCCGGGAACTCTGCGGCTTGACGACCTTGACCGTTTCAAACAGGGCCCGGCACTCGGTCACGACGCCGGGAAAGTCCTCTCCCTGGAAGGCCTTGCAGTACCAGGTTCCCCGTTCGTGCAGGACCAGGCGGGCGATCTCCAGGGTACGGCGGACCAGGCGCAGGGAAAGCTGGTGGTCGGCATAGCGGCTGCCGGTGGTCTGCGGCGCCATGTCGCTGAGCAGGACATGGAAGCCGGGCCACTGTTTCCTCAGGTGCGCCACCAGGTCGTCGGAATAGACATCATAACAGAGCCAGTGAATTTCGGCATGGCCTTTTTGCGGGGCCGGATCCGTGGCCTGCAGGTCAACCCCCACCACCACGCCCCGCGGGCCGGCAATACCGGCGGCATAGAGACTCCAGCTCCCGGGATGGCAACCCAGGTCGAGGATGCGCTGGCCACCCTTCAGGAACCGGTACTTCTTCTGCGCCTCTTCGAGCTTGTACACCGAGCGGGCGGGATAGTTTTCCTTTTTTGCCTTTTTAAAATAAAAATCCTGGACTTTTCGCATGGCCTGGTCAGGGGAGTCTCCTGTTTTTCGAAAAAGGCGGCAGCCTGTTGCATTGCCGGCCGTGCCTGCACCGGCGGGCATGGCGATCTTCCAGGATCTTTATAGCCGCAAAAAAGGCGACAGTCATGTGGTTTCTTGACAGCGGGACCGCAACCCCGTCCCTGTTGCCGGCCGCATGTCCGGCAAAGCGATGCATGGAAAAAATTTATCCTGCCGGGCAGGCCGGCGTCACTGAATGATAATTCAGCCCCTGTGCCCGATACCGGGGCAATCACAAAAAAACCTGACAATCAAAGCTTACAAACTCTTCCTGAGCGACCTTGACTTTTCTTGATCTGCATTGTAGCTTTTGGCGGGATTTTTCTGCACCCTGTCGGCTGGTCATGTGGCGCATTACCCGCCGCTCTCCGCCAGCTGTGGAAAAGAGTATCAGGAACAAGAAAACAGAGGACAGAAACCGGACGAGTTTGCGCCTGGACGTGGTTAAAGGCTGGTATGGCCTCTCCATTGCCCTGATTTCATGATGTGTCGAGGGCGTGAGCTGAAAATACGCTCCAGCCGCTGTGGCTTATTGCCAACTGCAGGATTCAGGTTTGATTTGTCTCGAATCAGCCGAAACCACATTTGTTTTTCAGGCTGACCGCCCGGCGTAAAACAAACTGGGTATAACTCTCTTTATTCACCACCCGTCTGACATGGAACTGCAAGGGCTCAACAAGTATGAAGCGCTGAAATCATTGTCCGAGCGCTACAACTGCCCATGGATCGAATTCAGCGAGAAGGTCACCGCCCCGATGCTCCTTCTCCTGCGCCTTGACCTGGAGAAGCTGAAAGAGGAGGGCTGGTTCCCGCTTCGCATCGAGGATGGCCGGGCCACGGTCATCAGCACCGAGCCGGGCCCGGAGCTGGCCCAACGGATCAAGACCATTCTGGGGTGCGATGCCGTCGACTTCCTGGTCACGCTGCCCGACGACCTCCGCCGTATCATAGAACACAACCAGGATATCAACCCGGGCTTTGCCCCGTCCGCCGGCCGGACCCCCCTGGCC
>WFUT01000168.1 GCA_015484845.1 Desulfobulbaceae bacterium | reverse complement strand
GGCCCCAATCTATGATACGACCGGCAGGAGAAAGGGAAAAGGAAAAAGTACAGAAATCAGGACAAAACAGGGTTGGAGTGTGGTCAAACGATGACCGGGCAGGGCGGGGGGCCGGGCCGGCGGGTGCTTTCCCCTTGACATGGGGAAACTTTTTTTGTAATCGTGCCGGTTGCAGTATTGACGCTTTGTCCCTATACCGTCTGTTCGGCCCTGTGGAGCCGGCCAGGATTTCAGGAACCGGTACAGTCCGGCCGACGAGAGATTCTCCTGTTCCGGCGGCCCTGCCCGGAACATTTTTTCCAGGACGCAACATCGTGGCCAGCCCGATGCGTGGCAACGGCGTCGGAACCGCCGGCGGTATCCTGGCAGGGTTTTCTGCGGATGCGTGCCGGTCCGGGCTTTCCGCGCCCCCGCCAGGAGGGTGTCTCTGCACGGGTCACGCGTGGCTGCGAACAATCGGTGGCCGGAGTTCGCGGCGGAACCCGGAGGGTGGTTGCCCTTGTTGCACCGCTCTGCGGTGCAACACCTCATAGGCGCTCTGCGCCATGTCCGGACCAGCGTGGCTGGACCAGGTTTTCGGGTCGCAGCCGCAACAAACCATGGAAATACCGCCGCTCCGTGCGCTACGGGCGGCCATGTCTGGATACACCGTCATTCCCGGCGTGCCGGGCACAACAAAGAATGAAATCACGCAGGAGTGTGCTGAATGTGTCGTTTAGCTCTTAAAAGCGCCGATGTTCCCTTTTCCCCCTTCGAGGTCCTCAAGGCCATGGAGGCCATGCAGGAGGGATATGACGGCTCCGGCCTCGGCCTTCTGCTCAGGGGGGTCAGCTTTGATGATTTCAATTACCAGCCCGACCTGGTGATCCTCTCCGGCATCGCCCACACCGAGGCGGCCCTGCAGCGTCTGAACGCGTTCATGGAGGCCCGCGGCTACGAGTCCAAGTATGACCACGAGTTCTCGGTCCGGCCGGAGATGATCGAGTCCAGGGACCGGTTCAAGTACATCCTCCGGGCCTACAAGGTGCCGAACCTGGAGGGCATGGACCGCGACGAGCTGGAGGAGCAGCTCATGCTGACCCGGCTCGCCCTGCGCCGGGACGGCGAGGAGCACGGCGGCGACCTGACCGTGTTCTCCTTCTGGCCCGACGTGGTGATGATCAAGGAGGTGGGCTGGCCCCTGCAGGTCGGCGAGGCCCTGGGGCTGCACGACGACCGCATCAAGGCGCGGGTGGTCATGGCCCAGGGGCGGCAGAACACCAACTACGGTATCAACCTCTACGCCTGCCACCCCTTCTTCATCCAGGGCATCGCCACCATGACCAATGGCGAGAATACCGCCTTTGTGCCCATCAAGGAATGGCTCCTGGGCAAGAACATTCCCGGCTACACGGGCTACCAGAGCGATTCCGAGGTCTTCACCCATATTCTCCACTACGTGACCAGGAAGCTGAAGCTGCCGCTGGAGACCTACAAGCACGTCATCTCGCCGCTCAAGACCGAGGAGCTGGACGTCCATCCCCAGGGGGAATTCCTCAAGGGGCTGCGCACGGTCTGCCGCCGCCTGATCATCGACGGGCCCAACGCGGTGATCGCCACCATGCCCGATGAAACCTGTCTCCTGGTCATGGATCCCAAGAAGATGCGCCCGGCCACGGTGGGCGGCCGGCCCGGCGTCTGGGCCATGGCCTCGGAGATGTGCGGCGTGGACGCCCTGGTGCCGGACCGCGATCCGGCGCACGATTTCCAGCCCATGCGGGAACATACCGTTATCATTCCACCTGAGCGAAAGGAACTCATAATATGGTCTCAGTTCGATCCGTTTACACTACCCCAAGCAGCCTGACCTACAGCGACCTGCCCTGGATCATACAGCACCGCGAGGATCGCTGTACGCTCTGCGGCCGCTGCACCTCGGTCTGTCCGGTGGGGGCCATCTACCTGACCTATCGCCGTCAGCGGATGCCCAAGCTGGACATCCTCCGGAAGAAGCGCGGCAACGAGTACCGCCACTTTGTCGGCATCCGCCAGCACACGTCCATTGACAAGAAGTGCATCGGCTGCGGCATGTGCTCCATGGTCTGCCCCAACGAGGCCATCGGCCCGGTCCCCAATGGCAACGAGCACCGGACCCCCTTCCACCAGAACCAGAAGGGTGATGCCTGGAAGCGGGGCGGCCGCCGCAATGTCACCGGCCGCACCATCCTGGACCGGATCTCCTTTGACCGCATCTCCATGCTCACCGACCCGGCCCTGGACGCCGGCCGGCACGAGTTCAACCTCAACACCATCCTCGGCCGCGTGCTGCCACCCGAGGAGTACCTGCGCCGCAGGGCCGCCGGTGAATGGATCCCGCCCACCCGCGAGATCTTTCCCTTCATCATCGGCTCCATGTCCTTTGGCGCCCTGTCGCCCAACATGTGGCTGGGACTGCTCCAGGGCGTGGCCTACTGCAACGAGGTGCTGGGCATCCCCGTGGTCATGGCCACCGGCGAGGGCGGCTGCCCGCCGTGGGTCCTGAAGAGCCCGTTCCTGAAATACATCATCCTCCAGATCGCCTCGGGCTATTTCGGTTGGGACGAGATCATCCGCGCCATTCCCGAGATGCAGTGCGACCCGGCCGCCATCGAGATCAAGTACGGCCAGGGCGCCAAGCCCGGCGACGGCGGCCTGCTGATGTGGTTCAAGGTCTCCAAGCTGATCGCCCGGTTGCGCGGAGTGCCCGAGGGGGTGGACCTGCCCTCGCCGCCGGTCCACCAGACACTCTACTCCATCGAGGAGAGTGTCATGAAGATGATCCAGACCCTGTCCATGGCCTTCGGCTTCCGGGTCCCGGTCTATCCCAAGATCTCGGGCACCACCTCGGCCAAGGCCGTGCTCAACAACCTGGTCCGCAATCCCTATGCCGGCGGCCTGCTCATCGACGGCATCGACGGCGGTACCGGCGCGGCCTACAACGTGTCCATGGACGCCACCGGTCATCCCATCGCCTCCAACCTGCGCGAGTGCTACCTCGACCTGGTGGCCCAGGGTCGGCAGAACGAGATCCCGCTCTTTGCCGCCGGCGGCGTGGGCAAGAACGGCAATGTCACCCAGAACGGCATGGCCCTCATCATGCTCGGCGCCTCCGGTGTCCACCTCGGCAAGTACATCATGCAGGCCTGCGCGGGCTGCCTGGGTAACGAGATGGGCCGCTGCAACGTCTGCAACGTCGGTATCTGCCCCAAGGGGATCACCAGCCAGAACGAGAAGCTCTACCGCCGGCTCGATCCCGACGACGTGGCCCAGCGGGTGGCCGATGTCTTCATGGCCATCCGGACCGAGATGAAGAAGATCATGGCGCCGCTGGGTCGCTCCCAGAGCCTGCCCATCGGCATGTCCGATGCGCTCGGTATCGATGACGCCGCCGTGGCCGAGCGGCTGAAGATCAAGTACATCTGCTGAGGCAAACCGCCGGGGGGGCCGCTGACCAACCCGGCACCACGCCCCCATGCTATGACAACCAAGAGAACTCCAGGCCGGCCGGGGAGACTGTCAGCTGACGGTCTTCCGGCCCTCCGGTCCCTGGTGTATGGAACAAGCCGACCATGAGCGCACAAGAAAAGAAGATACTCACCATCCGCGGCATTGACGAGAACGGCCGCCGCATCACCTCCAAGGTCTTCGAGGAGGAGGTGCGGGGCGCGGCCGAGGCCGCCGACGAGCTGATCCTGGAGACATTTGGCCAGCACAACATCGGCCTGCGCCTGGGATCACCCGAGCATCCCATCACCATCCGGGTCAAGGGGCCCGCCGGCCAGCGGCTGGGCTGCATGGGCATGCCCGGCGCCACCATCATCTGCGAGGGCTCGGCCTCCGATGATGTCGGTTACCTGAACATCGGCGCCGATATCATCGTCCGCGGCGATGCCACCAACGGTGCCTGCAACGCCATGGCCGGTGGCCGGGTCATGATCGGCGGCTCCATCGGCGCCCGCGGCCTGACCATGACCAAGTGGAACCCGGACCACGAGAAGCCCGAGATGTGGGTGCTGGGCTCGGTGGGCGATACCTTTGCCGAGTTCAACTGCGGCGGTATCGGCGTTGTCTGCGGCGTGGAGCCCAAGAACCCGAGGAACGTGCTCGGCTACCGGCCCTGTGTCGGCATGGTCGGCGGCAAGATCTACTTCCGGGGCGAGACCGATGGCTCCTACTCCCGCACCAATGCCCGCCTGACCCGGCCCGACGACGAGGAGTGGCAGTGGCTTGTTGACCGTCTGCCCGGGTTTCTCGAGGCCATCGGCCGGCCCGAACTCCTTGATGCCCTGAGCCAACGCGGCGAGTGGCGCCTGCTTGCCGCCATCTCGCCCCAGGAACGGGCCCTGATGTTCTCCGGCCCCATGCCCATGGCCGAGTTCAGGGAGAGGATCTGGAGCCAGGGCTTTGGCGGCGGCGATCCCCTGCGCGACCTTGCCC
>WFUT01000167.1 GCA_015484845.1 Desulfobulbaceae bacterium | reverse complement strand
CCAAGAAGGCGGTACTCAAGTTCAACCTCAGTGACATGGTGCCGCCCATCGAGGGCGACGCCACCCAGCTCCGCCAGGTGGTCATGAATCTCATCATCAACGCCTCCGAGGCCATTGGCGACCGGTCCGGCATCATCTCCATTGCCACCGGCGCCATGGACTGCGACCGTGACTACCTGGTCGACACCTACCTGGACGAAAACCTGCGGCCCGGCCTCTATACCTACATCGAGGTGGCGGACACCGGCTGCGGCATGGACAGCGAGACCAGGATGCGGCTCTTTGACCCCTTTTTCACCACCAAGTTCACCGGCCGCGGCCTGGGCATGTCGGCGGTGCTGGGTATTGTCCGCGGTCACGGCGGCGCGATCAAGGTCTACAGCGAACCGGGCCGGGGCACCACCATCAAGGTCCTCTTCCCGGTGACCGAAGACGCCATCCCCAGGAGCGACAGCCTGAACGGCTGCCAGGGCACGGACTGGCTGGCCGGCGGCGTGGTCCTGCTGGTGGATGACGAGGAGACTGTCCGCTCGGTGGGCAGGCAGATGCTGGAACTGCTGGGGCTGCAGGTGATCGTGGCGGAAAACGGACGCCAGGCCGTTGCCGTCTACGACGAGCGCGGCGAGGAGATCGACCTGGTCCTGCTCGATCTCTCCATGCCCCACATGGACGGTATCCAGGCGTTCCGCGAGCTGCGGCGGCTGGACCGCACCGTGCGCGTGGTCATGTCCAGCGGCTACAACGAGCAGGAGGTGACCCGGCAGGTGGTCGGCAAGGGGCTGGCCGGCTTTATCCAGAAACCCTACCAGATAGAGACACTGCGCGACGTGCTCACCGAGGTCCTTGCCCCGGACCGGGAGCCGGGAGAGTGACGCCTGCCTTCAGCTACCTGCCGGTCTGCAGCTCTGTTGCCCGTATGTCGTGCGCATTGCGCGGGTGCCAGCGCTGGCCTCCCTTGAAACCGTAGCAGCGGACCAGGTAGAGGGTGCGGACGAGCTGACGGCCGAACCAGGGCGAGTCGCGATAGATCCTGATGGTCTCCGGCGGGTCGATCCGTTCGAAGTGGCGGGCGATCCGCTTCCCCATGCCCTTGTATTCATAGACGCCCACGGCGTCCTTTCCCCTGAGCATGCTGTCGTTGAACCAGAAATCGTAGACATTGGGCCGGGTCCAGTGGTTGATGGAAACGGTGCGCGGCTGGCCGGGGACGTAGAAGGCCAGCTCGCTGGCGTACTGGTACCTGAGCCCGAAGATAAAGGTCTGTTCCGGCCGTGGCATACTGTCGCGGGCCTGGAGGACCTTCCGGCCCAGTTCGTCCCAGCCCACGGTCTCCCGTGCCACCCGGTCCAGGGACATGGGCAGGGGCAGGACGGGGTAGACCGTCTGCACCAGGACCGGCACGGTCATGGCCCAGGCCAGGACCACGGTGGCGGTCCAGAGACGGCGGCGGCCGGCGGTCATGGCGGGGTCTGCACCGAAGCGGCCGGCCACCAGGACCAGGCCGGCGGTATAGGCGGTGGCGGCCCAGTTGCCGTAGATGCGGACATGCAGGGAAAGCAGGAGAAAGACCACGAAGGTGGTCAGCGACATCCAGTTCAGGTAGACGGTGCCGGGGGTCACGCGCCTGCCAACGCGTGCCGGCCGCAGCCAGGCGGCCAGCAGGAGGAGAAAGGCCAGGGGCGAGAGAAGGGCGGCCTGGGTGGCGAAGTAGTCGCCGATGAAGCGGAGGGTGACCAGGCCGGAATTATCGATCCCGCCCTGGTAGAGCACGTGCCGGAAGGTGGCCCACTCGTTGCGGGCGTTCCAGATGATCTCGGGCGTAAAGAGGACAACCCCCAGGGCCAGGCCGAGCCAGGGCCGGGCCGAGGCCAGGCGGCCTCGCCAGGTGCGGCTGAAGACCATGCAGAAAAAGAGCGAGGGCAGAAACAGGAGCATGGTGTACTTGGAGAGGAGCCCCAGGCCGAACCAGAGACCGGTGAGCAGCCACTGGCCCCTGGTATCCTCTTCCAGGGCGCGGTGGGCATGGTAGCAGGCCGCTGCCCAGCAGGGTAGCAGCAGGCCGTCCGGGGTGGCGATGAGGGCGGCGCCGTTGAAGAGGAGCACACCCTGGGAGAGCAGGGCGGTCTGCAGGGCGGCGCGGCCGGAAAAGAGGCGCCTGGCCAACAGGCACATGTAGACCGAACAGAGCGTGATGCCGAGCACCGTGGGCAGCCGGACCGCGAACTCGTTCTGGCCGAAGATGTGGGTGCTCAGCCAGATGGTCCAGGCGATCATGGGCGGATGATCATGATAGCCGAGGGCCAGGTAACGGCTCCATTGCCAGTAGTTGGTCTCGTCCGGGACCAGGAGAAAGGCGGAACTGAGCAGCATGCGGACCAGCAGGGCCAGTCCCAGGACGAGCCAGGTCGTCCGCAGGCTGTCTCTTTCAGTTGTTGTTGTCATGGTCGATAGGTGGTATCAGGGGGAATCTGCAATCTGTGCCGCAATGACGTAATCACGGGAGAGGCATTGAAGAAACGAATCGTGGAAATCACGCTGGTGGTCCTGGTCCTGGTGGGACTGACCCTGGTGATCTGGCATGCCGGCCTGGATCTCCGGCTGGCCGGGATGGTGGTCGGCCCGGACAACACCTGGCCCGGGGTGGGCAGGGCGCCGTGGAGCCTGCTCTATCACTGGGCACCCCTGCCGGCCTTTGTCCTGGCCGGCGGCTCGCTGCTCCTCGTGGTGGCGGGTTTCCTGTCCGCGCGCTGGCGGAAATTCCGCAGGGACGCCCTGTTTATCCTTCTCTTTCTTGCCCTGGGACCGGGCCTGCTGGTGAACGTGGTTCTCAAGGACCACGTGGGCAGGGCCCGGCCGCGCGAAGTGGTGCAGTACGGCGGCAGTCACCCCTTCACCGAGATCTGGCAGCCCGGCGACACGGGCCGCAACAGTTCCTTTCCCTCGGGCCATGCCTCGGTGGCCTTTTTTGTCATCGCGCCCTGGTTCGTGCTGCGCGACCGGAACAGGCGGCTGGCCCTGGTCTTTCTTGTCAGCGGCACCCTGTTCGGCATCGCTGTCGGCTGGGCCAGGATCCTGCAGGGCGGCCATTTCCTGAGCGATGTCCTGTGGGCCGGCGGCCTGGACTATCTGGTCGGTGCACTCCTGGCCCTGGCCATGGGGCTGCACCGTACCAGGGACCCGGGCCGCCGGCGGACGCCCGGTAACAGCCTCGTCAACGATCCTAGAGGCTGATCACGGCCGCATCGTTGCAGCTGAGCTGGATCAGTTCCATGGCCGTGGCCATGCGGGCGCCGTCGATCAGGTCGTCCTCGGTGATCTGGCGGGCCTTGGCGCAGGGGGTGCAGGCAAGCAGCGGCACGCCGTGCGCCTGCAGGTAGGTCATCAGGTCATCGGCAATATCGCCGGTGGCGGCCTGCAGGTGGTCGATAACGCCTTTCTTTACCAGGTAGACTGCCTCGTCGAGCAGAAAGACGGTCACGTTCTTGCCCTCCTTGTGGGCAATGGTGGCAAGATGGATCCCCCGGGTCGAACGGTTGGGGTTATCTGTTCCGCAGGACAGGACAATAACAACATTCTCGGCCATGTGAACCTCCTTGGACAACTTCTGTAAAAGACTGGATAGGAACCAGATCCCGCACCTTTGTACCCCGCATCTCCGGCAGGCGTGCCAATGGCAGGATCCGGGAGGGAAAAGATCTGTTCCGGCAACCTAAACAGCGGCGCGGCCCGATGTCAAGAGTTCCGGCTTCTCTGCTGCCGCCATGCCCGTCCTTTTGCCGCCTGCCCGTTGTTCTCTCTTCTTGTCATCCTGCTTCCCTGGATGTTTCTTGCGCCACCCTGTTCGTTTTTTCCCCGTCGCACCGCTTATCTTTTCCTTGTCACGCCGCTTATTTTCTCATTGCACCACTTATTTTTCTTGTCGCACTGCTTATTTTTTCGTTGTACCGCTTATTTTTTCTCGTCACGCCGCTCCTGCGGCGTGACGGCCGCCCGGGACCCCCCGGCATCCCTCTTTCTGCCGCAGCAGCACAGGCCGGATGGCAGCAAAGACCTGGTCCACCGTGATCGCCTGCAGGCAGCGGTTGTCCGTGCACGGGGTCTTGCGGTGGTTGGCGGCGCTGACGCAGGGTGAGCAGGCCAGGCCGGCGAAGATCGGGGTGGAGTTGCCCAGGGAGCCGTACAGGGCCGGGGTCTCCGGACCGAAAAGGACAAAGGTGGGCAGGGGCGTGATGGCGGAAAAGTGGCCCGGTCCCGAGTCGTTGGTCACCATCAGGGTGGCGATGGAGTAGAGGGCTGGCAGCCGGGCCAGGGGCAGGGCGCCGGCAAAGTTGACGCAGCGCGGATTATTGATGCGCCTGCGCATCTCGCCGGCCTCTCCCTTTTCCGACGGCGCGCCGGTGATCAGGACCAGGACGTCCGGGGCGCTCTCCAGGATCCGCCGGATCAGTTCTTCGTAGCGGTCCCGCATCCAGCGGCGTTGGGGCAGCAGTTCGCTGGCATTGGGATTGATGAGCACCAACCGGTGACGTTGCCGGTCATAGTCCGGGCAGTGGCGGCGCACCAGCTCGTGCATGTTGTCCAGTTCCCGTTCGCTGCAGGAGATCACCGGCAGCCGGATCTCGTCGTCATCCACCACCTGCTTGGAGTAGGGAACCTCCTTGGCCTCGGCCAGGAGGCTGTTGACCAGGGCGATAAAGTTTTTGGCAATGTGGATGTGCGGGTTATAGGCCACCCGGTGGGTGAGCAGTTCGCCACGGTAGAGGCCCTCGTTGTGGAAGCTGTAGAAACCGACCCGGTTCACGGCCCCGCTGAGGCCGGTGAGCAGGGCCGTGAACCGGGAGAAGAGTTCCAGGTCGACCACGGTGTCGATCCGCTGTCGCCGGGTCCAGCGGAGGAAGCGGAGCGTGTCCACGACCAGGTGCAGGAGGCTGTCCTCGCGCAGGGTAAAGGTGTTGGCGGCCCTGATGGTGCCGATCAGGTCGAGGCTGGCCCGGTTCTTCCTGAAGATGACGAAGAAGAGTTCGGCGTCGAGCCGCTCGCGGGCCTTGCGCAGGGCCGGGTCCACGAGGATGGTGGAACCCATCTCCGAGAGCTCGATGAACAGGATCCTCTTCGGGGCGCGGACGTCCGGGCGTTTCAGCAGCACGCGGAGTCTCTGCCAGCAGGTGAGAAGGAAGGTGAGCGGGATGCCCGCCCACCGGTCTATGGTCCGCATGGTATCGACATTCATGGCAGTACCTTTGCTGGGGCCGTCAGGCCTGTTGCGCTGTTTTCCTCTCGCCGAGATAGATCACCAGGCCGGGCAGGGAGCAGACCAGGGCCAGCAGGCCGTAGAGGATGGAAAAGGAGAGGACGCGGGATCGGTCCGCGCCGACAAGGAGA
This sequence comes from Desulfobulbaceae bacterium, assembly GCA_015484845.1. GTDB lineage: Bacteria > Desulfobacterota > Desulfobulbia > Desulfobulbales > Desulfobulbaceae > DRKI01. The sequence continues at coordinate 8,122 of WFUT01000167.1, read as the reverse complement.
AAGAATCCCACCATGGCGCCCTCCCGTATTCCCCAGCCGGCCAGGGAGACGGGCAGGATGGTGAGCAGGATCACCGGCGGCACCAGGGCCAGGTAGACCTGGAGGGGGTAGTCCAGGCCGATGGCGACTCCGAGGACGTAGTAGGCGGTCATGGCCAGCAGGTGGGTCAGTACCGACAACCCCGTCTGCAGGCCGATGGAGCCCACGGTGGAGTAGACCTGGAAGTAGCGTTCCGAGAGCCTGCCCAGGTAGCCCAGGATGCGGGAGGTGGTGATGAAGCGGAACCGGCGCAGGAAAAAGAGCAGGACCAGGCCGCTGAACAGGGCGACCAGGATCAGCAGCAGGGGATAGTAGACCGAGGCCGGCAGCAGGTGCCGGTTGAGGAGCAGGGCGCAGATGTTGAGCAGGAGCAGGCCGGCCAGGCCCACGATCCGGTCGATGAAGACACCGTAGAAGGCATCTTCGGCAGTGCCTTTTTCCCGCGAACAGTCAAGGATGCGGATGCCGTCGCCGCCGATGCTGGTGGGCAGGCCCTGGTTGAAAAAGGTCCCCTTGAAGAAGCTTCGCAGGTAGAAGAGGAAGGGATGGCGGAAACCGATCCGGGCCATGATCAGGGACCAGCGGTAGGTGGCCACGACATTGCTGGCGAGCTGCAGGAGCATGGCCAGCAGGATGCTTGCCGGCGTGACCTGCGACACGGCCTGCCAGGTCCTGGCCGGATCAACGTGGCGGATGATCAGGAACAGCAGGAGGGCGGTGATGCCGAGCTTGACCGCGTAGTTGGCCGGTCTGCCTATTTTTCGGTTTTTTCGCAGAGGCGGCATGGTTTGAATCCTGCTTTCCCGGCCACCCGGGCATCCTTGAACCTGAGGGTGCAGTGTCTGCAGTTGTACCTGGCGCAGCCCGGGTAGTGGAAGACCCGGGTAACGGGATCGGCGTGGATGACGAGGCCCGTGGTCCCGGCAGGAGGCGGTGTGGTCTGCGGCGCGCCCTTCCTCCGGCTGAGCAGCCGGCGCAGCAGGCGGAGCAGGTACAGCAGGACTGGCTGCAGGGTATGCTCGTAGAGGAGGATGACAAGATGCTGCAGCCGCTCGGGCAGCAGGGGCAGCTCCTGGTCGGTGCGCCAGAAGATGAACAGGGCAATGGCCAGGAAGATGATATTGGGGGCCCACATGCCGGGGACCAGCGGCACCACCAGGTCCTCGACCATCACCCGGCCGGTGGTGAACAGGATGTAGTAGAGCACGAAGAAGCCCAACCCCAGGGGCAGGCCGATGGCGCGCCGGCCCGGCCCGGCCTGCAGGCCGAGCGGAACCCCCAGCAGGCTGAGGATCAGGCAGCCCACCGGCAGCACCAGGCGGTGGTGGTACTCGGTGAGAAAGACGATGCCGCGCTTCGTGTGCGGACCCAGTTTTTTCGCCATCTGCAGGAGCTGGTCCTGTGTCATGGCGCCCTTGCTCAGGCTGGTGAGGTCATCGCCGCCGATGCGGGTGGGCGGCTTGAGCGGGATCCGGAGCTGGTAGCGGTGGAAACGGATGATCTGGTTGTCAGGGCCGTCGGTACTGTGCAGGGTGCCCTCGTTGAGAACGATGGTGACCCGCATCTTCTCGACCTCGGCCTCCATGTGGCCCGCCCTGGCCATGGTGATGATGGGTTGCTTGCGGTTGCGCATGTCAGAGACATAGACGCCGTGCCACTGCTTGGCCTTGTCGATGCGGTCCACGTAGACGACCAGGTCGCCCAGGGCCTCGGTGAAGACCCGCTCCTCCAGGCCCTTGTCGATCTTTTCCTTGGCAAGCTGGAACATGAGCTTGCGCATGGCGACCTCGCCGGCCGGGATCAGGTGGATGGAGAAGAAGCCGGTCAGGGCGGCGATGGCGCCCGCCACCAGGATCACGGGCGGCATCATCTGGCGCAGGCTGATACCGCACGCCTTCAGGGCCAGGATCTCGCGGTCATTGGTCAGCCGGGTAAAGCCGATGATCACCCCGGCCATGCTGGCCATGGGGATCACGTAGAGCAGCATGTGGGGGAAGATGTAGGCAAAGAGCCGGATAAAGTCGGCAAAGGTGATCCTGAGCTCCAGCACCACCTCCAGCAGGGGGATCAGCCGCACCAGGAAGAAGACGCCGTACAGGATGAGGAAGCTGGCGAAAAACGGCGCAAGCAGCTCGGTGGCGATATAGCTGTAGAGCAGGAGCGGGAGTCGGTTCAGTGCCATCTGGGACCAGGTGAGGTTGTCGGCACCAGGCCTGCCGCAGCCCCCGCCCCGGGCCGGGGACAGGGGCGGGGGCGGGCCTGGTTCCCGGTTACGGCCTGATGCTGTTGATCACGTCGGTGATATTGACATCGATCCAGTGCTGGTCCCACCACTCCCTGGGGGTGACGAAGATACCGTGCACCAGCATGGAGAAGTGGAGGTGGTCGCCGCCGGCCATGCCGGTGGCGCCGGAATGGCCGATCAGCTGGTCCTTGTCCACGATGGCGTCCAGGGTGGTGTCAATGCGGCTCAAGTGGGCGTAGAGGGAGTAGACGCCCTGGCCATGGTCCAGGATGACCGCGTTGCCGTAGATGCCGAGATAGTCGGCAAAGATCACCTTGCCGCGGTTGGCGGCCTTGATGGGGACATGGGCGGTGGAGGCGATATCCATGCCCAGGTGGGTCTGGTGGTCAATGGGCCTGCCGTGGTAGTAGTAGGTCCGCTGGTCGGCAAAGCCGGCCCGGCCGGCGCCGGGCATGCGCAGAAAGCGGCCCTGCCAGAGCTGTTCGGGCACGGGGTTGCTGCAGACCTGGCGGATCTTTTCCGCGTTCCGCCGCCGGATCTCGTTGTTGGCGAACAGGTACTGTTCCAGCAGGCTTCCCTTCATCTCGGGGTAGTGTTGCTCGAACTCGGGGATCTTGCGCTTGAGAAAGGAGTCGCCCACATTGATGCGGTCCTTTTTCCACGTCGCCTTCTTGAAGTTCATGGTGAAGATGGCCTTGCCCACGTTGCCGGCCTCGTCCGTGGCCGTGACCCGGGTCTGCTCCGGGGCCCTGGCGTTCCAGGGCAGGGCGATGTAGGCGATATAGACGTTCTTGAAATCTTTGAGCGGATAGCCGGCAAAGAAGGTCTTGTCGATCCAGACGCCGTGCCGGCGGGCCGGTTCGGAGAGGCGGTAGATGACGATGCCGCTGCCGCCGGGCCGGATGTAGCGCTGCGCGTGCTCGATGGAGACCCGGGGCGGCGTGGTGTCGATGATCACCGGGATCCTGGTCACGGTCTCGTTGCCGCGGAAGAAGCCGTTTAGGGAGAAGTCCCTGGCCGTGAGCACCAGCTCGGCCTTGCCGTTTTTCAGGCCGGCCTTCCTGGCGTCAAAGGGCACCTTCTGGCGGACCTCGTGCGGACCGGCCGTGGTCAGCCAGGCCCTGCGCGGAAAGGTGCGCGAGAAGATGACATGTTCGCGGCCGTTCTGGACCAGGGTGATGGACACCTCGCTGATACCGCTGCGCTGGTCACTGGCCAGGAGGGGCAGGGTGACGTTGCTGCCCAGGTAGCGGGTCTCCTTTTCCAGGGCCACGTAGGGCTTCTCGGTCTCAAAGAGGATAACGGCGCCGGCGCCGATGACGACGATGACGACGGCCAGGAGGATAAAAAGGATGGTGCGCCCGGCCCCGCCCTTCCTGCCGCGGGGTGAGCGTCTGAGTCTGTTGCGTCGTACCATGATCTGTCCTGTGGTGTATGCAGTGCTTCTCGCCGGGTGCGGGAGCCCGAACCGCGCGGTCCGGGCCGGAGATCACTCGTTCCAGCTGATCTCGTAGCGTTTGATGTGCATGTCGGAAACCGGGATGATGATGAACCGTTTGCCGGTCTCCTTTTCCAGTTGCTCGATGTTGTCGGCCTCCTCGCTGAGCAGCATGTCGGCCACCCGCGGGTTGACCCTGATCGTCACGTTGGTCCCGCCCACCTTGCCGGCGTTGCGGGTGATGCGCCGGAAGATCTCGTAGCAGATGGTGCGCTGCGACTTGACGAAGCCGTCGCCGCCGCAGTAGAAGCAGGGCTCGCAGAGCATCTGCGCCAGGGAATCGCAGGAGCGTTTGCGGGTCATCTGGACCAGGCCGAATTCGGAGAGATTGAGGATGTTGACCCGGCTCTTGTCCCGGCTCATGGCCTCCTGGAAGGCGGCAAACAGCTCCTCCCTGTGCCGGGGCGAGTCCATGTCAATGAAGTCGATGATGATGATTCCGCCGATATTGCGCAGCCTGAGCTGGTAGGCGATCTCCTTGACCGCCTCCATGTTGGTCTTGAAGATGGTCTCGCCGAGATCGTTCTTTCCCACGTAGCGGCCGGTGTTGACATCAATGACCGTCAGGGCCTCGGTGGTCTCGATGACGATGTAGCCGCCGGAACGGAGCCAGACCTTCTTGTCCAGGGCGCGGTTGATCTCCCCCTCGATGCCGCGTGACTCGAACAGCGGCAGATCGCCCTCGTAGAGGCTGACCTTCTGCTCAAGGTCCGGGGCAAAGGCGCGGACAAAGGTGAGCAGGCGGCCGTGGGCCTCGGGGGAATCGATGATCAGCTCCCGCACCTCGTCGGTGAACAGGTCGCGCACCGAGCGGAGCACGATGTCGAGATCCTTGTAGACCAGGCTCGGCGCGCGGACGCTGGCGGTCCGGGACTTGATGTCATCCCAGAGCAGGAGCAGGAACTCCATGTCCGCCTCGAGCTCGCCCTCGCTCACGTTTTCGGCCACGGTCCGGACAATGAAGCCCGTGCCCTCGGGCCTGAGCTTCTCGATCTTTTCCCGCAGCCGGAGGCGGACATCCTCGTCCGTTATCTTGCGCGAAATCCCGATATGGTCGGTGAGCGGCATGAAGACCAGGTTGCGGCAGGGCAGGGTGATGTGGCAGGTGAGCCGCGCCCCCTTGGTGCCGATGGGTTCCTTGGAGATCTGGACCAGGATCTCCTCGCCCTCCTTGAGAAGCTCGGAGATGCAGGGCCCGGAGGAGTTCCTGCGCTCCTTGTGGCCGGAGCAGATCTCCCGGGGCATGACGTTGGTCCGGGAACAGATCTGTTCCTGGCCGCTGACGATGCGCTCCATGCCGGTGGCCGAGGTATGGATGTCGTCCACGTAGAGAAAACCGGTCCGCTCCAAGCCTATATCGACAAAGGCTGCCTGCATGCCGGGCAGTACCCTGACCACCCGGCCGTAGTAGATGTTGCCGACCAACCCCTTTTCCAGGGGCCTTTCCAGGTAGAACTCCAGCAGGTCGCCATTTTCCACCAGGGCAATCCGGTTTTCATAGGGAGCGGCGTTGATGAGGATATCCATATTCATGGTTCGGTGCGACCCGGGATCCGAAATGAACCGTGGCCGTAGAATTAAGGTTGAAGTTAAAACTGTACATTATACTATACAAGGCGTACTCTGCGCCATAACAAACTGTGCCGGGGAACAGGCATGCGCAGGTGGATGGTCCGCGGCGGATAGAGAAGCGAACAGAGATGAAGAACCAGAGAATTTCCGTTATCATACCGACATGGAACCGGGTGGGCTTCCTGGAAAAGGCCATCGGCTCGGTTCTCGCCCAGACCCGGCCCTGCGACGAGCTGATCGTGGTCGATGACGGTTCCAGCGATGGCACCGCCGATCTTGTCCGGACCATGGCAGCCATCGCCGGCCGCGAGATCCGCTACATCTTCCAGGAGAATCGGGGCGCGGCCGCGGCCAGGAACCGGGGGATCGCCGCGGCAAGCGGCGAGCTGCTCTGCTTCCTCGACTCCGACGACTGGTGGGACCCGGCAAAACTGGAGGTGCAGGAGCAGTGCATGCAGGAGCATCCCGGCATCCTGATCTCCCATACCCGGGAGACATGGTTCCGCGGTGGCAGGCGGGTCAACCAGAAGAAAAAACATGATCCACCCGGGGGCAGGATCTTTTCCCGCTGTCTCGCCATGTGCGTGGTCGGCATGTCAACGGTGATGGCCAGGGCGGAATTCTTTCAGGTTCACGGCCTGTTCGACGAGTCGCTGGTCTGCTGCGAGGACTATGATCTCTGGCTGCGCGCCGCGGTGCACGAGGAGTTCCTCCTGGTGGACCGGCCCCTGACCTTCAAGGACGGCGGCCGGCCTGACCAGCTCTCCAGCCGGCACCGCATGGGCATGGACACCTTCCGCATCCGTTCAATCTGCAGGCTGCTCGAACAGGCGTCTCTCACGCCCCGGCAGCGGGACCTGGCCCTGGCCGAGCTGGAGCGCAAGTGCGAGATCTACGGCAGGGGCTGCATCCGGCACGGCCGCAGGGAAGAGGGCGAGGCCTATCTCTCCCTGCCTGAACGTTACCGGCAGGCCCCGGGTGCCGCGGCCCACGGCGACCGGGCCCTGTCCGGCCGCGAGCACAGGCAGCCGTCACGGGCACCTGGCCGGACCCCGGCCTCTTCCTGATCCCTGCAGCCCGACGCCATGGCCTTCACCGATCCTGCCAGACACCTTGTCCGCCTGCACGTGGCCGAGGACTGCCTGGAGCTGCCCTACACCAGGGAGATCATCCACCGCAGCGGCCTGCCGGTCACTGTCCTGGCGCCGGGCGGGACACCGGACATCGCGGGCCGGTACCCGGCCAACCTGGATGCGGGCAAGCGGCACCTGCTGCTCTGCCGCAACCGGGGCCGGTTCTTCAAGCCCTGTCCCGCCACCCGGGAATACCGCTGCTGCGGCTACCAGGTGCTCAACATCGGCATGAACTGTCCCATGGACTGTGTCTATTGCATCCTGCAGGCCTACCTCAACAATCCATGGCTCAGCTTTTTTGTCAACATCGAGGACCTGTTCGCCGAGCTTGATCGCGCCTATGACGCCTTTCCGGACCAGTTCTTCCGGATCGGCACCGGCGAGTTCACCGACAGCCTGGCCCTGGATTCCCTGACCGGCCTCAGCCGCCACCTGGTACGCTGGATACGTTCACGGTCGCGGGGAATCCTCGAGTTGAAGACCAAGAGCGTGGTGATCGACAATCTCGAGGGGCTTGACCACGGTGGCCGCACCATCGTTGCCTGGTCGCTCAACAGCCCGCCTGTCATGGCCCGGGAGGAGCTGCGCACCGCCTCCCTGGAGGAGCGGCTCGCGGCTGCGGTCCGCTGCGCAGAATGGGGCTACCGCCTGGCCTTTCACTTTGACCCCATCATCTTCCACCAGGGCTGGCAGGAGGGCTATCGCCATACCATCGAGCGGCTGTTCGCCACCGTGCCGAGGGAGAGCATCGCCTGGATCTCCATGGGCGCCCTGCGCTACCTGCCAGAGCTGAAGACCATCGCCTGCCGCCGGTTTCCCGGCTCCCGCTTCTTCTACGAGGAGTTCATCGACGGCCTGGACGGCAAGGCGCGGTACTTTCGTGAGCTGCGGGTGGAGATGTACCGGTTCATCCACGATGCCCTGCGCCGCCATGCCGCCGATGCGACCTGTATCTATTTCTGCATGGAGAGCGAGACCGTCTGGCGGCAGGTGTTCGGGTTCACGCCCGACGAGCAGGGTGGACTGCCGGCCATGCTGGACCGGAGTGTTCGCTGAGCAGGGCCGGGCGATGAAAAAACTTTCTTTTTCCCGGGCGGCAGGTATTATTACCACCGACATCCCACACGCAGGAACAGCGGCTGATCGGCAACCGCCCCTTTCCCGGTCCGACGACCGGGATCTCCAGATCAAACACTATGAAAATAAGGCAGGTAGGATATGGTAAACAAGGTGATATTGATAGGCAACCTGGGCAGGGATCCCGAATTGCGCTATACCCAGAACGGCACCCCGGTGGCGTCGTTGCGGATCGCGACCTCCAGGCGGTGGAAGGGCCAGGACGGCCAGATGCAGGAACAGACCGAGTGGCACAGCGTGGTTGTCTGGAGCAAGCGGGCCGAGCTGTGCAACGAGTATCTCTCCAAGGGGTCCAAGGTCTACATCGAAGGCAGGCTGCAGACCAGAAAGTGGCAGGACCAGAACGGCAATGACCGCTACACCACCGAGGTGGTGGCCCAGGACGTCCAGTTCCTCACGCCCCGTGGCGCCACGGCCGGCGGCCCTGGCGGATACGGTGGCATGGGCGAGGGACCCCAAGGTGGCTTTGGCGGCGACGAATTTTCCGGATCCGAGCCG
>WFUT01000166.1 GCA_015484845.1 Desulfobulbaceae bacterium | reverse complement strand
GTTGTCGATATTCCATGTCAGAGAGGGGGTTGGGTCAGGGGGATGAGGAAAAAAACAGGGCGGCGGCACGGACGATCATGGCATCACCCTGCCTGGTCCCCGTCTTCACGGGCAAAGAGGGCGTCAACGAATTCCTCGGGGCTGAAGTCACGCAGGTCGTCCACGTGCTCGCCGATACCGATGAACCGCACCGGGATCTTGAGTTCCCGGCAGACATTGACCACGATGCCGCCCTTGGCCGTGCCGTCGAGCTTGGTCAGGGTCAGGCCGGTGATCCCCACTGCCTCGTGGAACAGCTTGGCCTGGGAGATCCCGTTCTGGCCGGTGGTGGCGTCGAGGACCAGCATGACCTCGTGCGGGGCGCCGGCGAGTTTCTTGCCGATCACCCGCTTGATCTTTTTGAGTTCTTCCATCAGGTTGACACTGGTGTGCAGGCGGCCGGCGGTGTCGATGAGCACCACGTCGTAGCCATCGGCCACACCCCGGGCCACGCCGTCAAAGACCACGGACGAGGGATCGGCGCCCTGGGCGCCGGCCACCACCTCCACCCCGGTCCGCTCGCCCCAGATCTTGAGCTGATCAATGGCCGCGGCCCGGAAGGTATCACCGGCCACCAGCAGCACTGACTGGCCGGAACGGACGAACTTGGCCGCGATCTTGCCGATACTGGTGGTCTTGCCCACACCGTTGACGCCAACCACCATGATGACAAAGGGGCCCTCCTCGGGCATCACCAGCTCGGCCGGCTGGTCCGACTCCTGGAGAAAGGCGAGGATCTTGTCCCGCAGGACCTTTTTCAGGGCCTGCGGATCGCTCAGTTCCTTGCGGCGCACGCTGCGCCGGGCCGAATCAAGCAGTTCCATGGCCGTGCCCACGCCCAGGTCGGCGGTGATCAGGATCTCTTCCAGGTCGTCGAGGAGCTGGTCGTCGATCTCCTTCTTGCCGAGAAACAGGCTGTCCAGGCGATGGACCAGGGTATCGCGGGTCTTGCCCAGCCGCTCCTGCAGCCGCCGGAACATGGAACGGGGCTTGTCGCGGCCCACGTCCACGGTCCGCGCGGCTCCGGCCTCGTCCCGGGGTTCGGCCGGTTCCGGCCCGGCAGTTTCCCCTGCCCCTGCTTCCTGTTCCGGGCCGCGATCCTCACCAGCCTCCGGTTCCCTGCCCTCTTCCCCTGCCGCTGCCGGTGCCGGCGCCTCTTCCGCCGCTTCCGGGCTCTCTGCGACCTCCTCCGGCGGGGACGGCGCAACCGCTGTTTCGGCCGCCGGCTCCTGGCCGGGCCCTTCCGCCACCGGCGCGGCCGGGGTCTGCTCGGCGGCCACCTCCTCCGCGGTATCGGCGACCGCGGTTGGTTCCGCTACCGCCTCCTGCTGCGGTACCGGTGCAACCGAGTCCTCTTCTGTTTTCTTTTTCCTGGAAAATTTCTTCTTGAACCAGCCCAGCATCATGCACCTGTCGTATCAGTCAAAGCGATATCCAGCACCTCGGCAATGGTATGCGGATAGTGGAAGACAACCCCCTGCCGAACATCCTCCGGGATCTCGAGTACGTCCTTCTCGTTGAGCACCGGCAGGATCAGCTCCCTGATATCGGCCCGCAGCGCGGCCAGTACCTTCTCCGGGATACCGCCCACGGGGAGCACGTCGCCGCGCAGGGTGATCTCGCCGGTCATGGCCACGTCCTGGCGCACCACCCGGCCGGTGATGGCCGAGACCAGGGAGCAGACCATGGCCACGCCCGCCGAGGGGCCGTCCTTGGGAATGGCGCCCTCGGGCACGTGCACGTGCAGGTCAATGGCGGAAAACCGCTTTTCGTCGATGCCCAGGCGTTCGGCATTGGAACGGATATAGGTGAGCGCCGCGGTGGCCGACTCCTTCATCACGTCGCCCAGCTTGCCGGTCAGGGTGAGCTGTCCCTTGCCCTTCATCACCGCGGTCTCGATGAACAGGATCTGGCCGCCCACCGGGGTCCAGGCCAGTCCCGTTGCCAGCCCCGGTCCCCAGGTCCGGGCCTTGATCTCGGGAAAGAACCGGATCGGCCCCAGGAAATCGTAGAGATCGTCCTTGTCCACCACGGTCTTTTCCGTGCGGCCGCGGGCGATCTCGGCGGCCACGCCCCGGCAGATGGCAGCGATCTCCCGCTCCAGGTTGCGGACCCCGGCCTCGCGGGTATAGGACCGGATGATCACCTGCAGGGCCGCTTCGGTGATCTCGAGATCGTCTTCTCTCAGGGCATGGGCCTCGAGCTGCTTGGGAATCAGGTGACGCTGGGCAATGGCCACCTTTTCCTGCTCCGTGTAGCCGGTCAGCTCCACCACCTCCATCCGGTCGCGCAGGGGGCCGGGGATGGTGTCGAGCACGTTGGCCGTGGCAATGAACATCACCCTGGAGAGATCGAACTCGATCTCCAGGTAGTGGTCGGTAAAGGTGGCGTTTTGTTCCGGGTCCAGGACCTCGAGCAGGGCCGAGGAGGGATCGCCACGGAAATCGTTGCCCAGCTTGTCCACCTCGTCGAGCATGAAGACCGGGTTATTGGAACCGGCCTTTTTCAGGCTCTGGATGATGCGCCCCGGCAGGGCGCCGATATAGGTACGCCGGTGACCGCGGATCTCGGCCTCGTCGCGCACACCACCCAGCGCGATGCGCACGAACCGGCGGTTCATGGTCCGGGCAATGGACTGGCCCAGCGAGGTCTTGCCCACGCCGGGTGGGCCGACGAAACAGAGGATCGGGCCGTGGATATCCTCCTTCAGCTTGCGCACGGCCAGGAATTCCAGGATCCGTTTCTTGATCTTCTTCAGGCCGTAGTGGTCCCGATCCAGGTCCTTTTCCGCCTTGTCCAGGTCCAGGGTGTCGGTGGTGGACTCGGTCCAGGGCAGGTCCAGGATCCAGTCGATGTAGTTGCGGGTCACCGAGTACTCGGGCGACGAGGGCGGGATGCGCTCCAACCGCTTGAGCTCCTTTTCCACCACCTCCCGCGCCTCTTCGGTCAGCCCCTTCTCCTCGACCCGTTCCCGCAGTTCCTGGATCTCGACCTTTTCCTCGTCACCCTCGCCCAGTTCCTTGCGGATGGCCTGCAGCTGCTGGCGGAGAAAGAACTCGCGCTGCCGGTCGTCCATGTCCTTCTTGATGGACTCCTGGAGCTGCTTGCTCATCTCCACGGTCTCCAGCCGCTTGGTCAGTTCGCGGGCCACCCGGTGCAGCAGGTCCTCCAGGGGCCGGATCTCCAGGATCTCCTGCTCATCCTCGATCTTGAGGTTGAGCTGCGAGGTGACCAGGTAGGCGACGTAGAAGGGATCGGTGAGGGCGTTGAGGGTCGTCACCATCTCCTGGGGCAGCTGGGTCAGGCTGACCAGCTTCTGGAACTGGCTGCGGATATTGAAGAGCAGGGCCTCGATCTTCTTGTTCTCCACCACCTCCATGGGAATCTCGGCCACCCGCGCCTTGAGGTAGGGATCGGTCTGCACGAACTCGACCAGCTCGATCTTTCTCGTCCCGGAGACCAGGACCTGGTAGTACCCCTCCTCGGACTTGGTCAGCTTGTGGATGTAACCCACCACGCCGACGCGGTAGAGATCGTCCTCGCCGATGTCCTCGCCGCCGCTGGCCTGCTCGAGACGGCTGGGGACCAGGGCCACCATCCGGTCGCCGAGCAGGGCATCGTCGATGAGCTGTTTCGAGGACTCGCTGCCCACCTGGAGCGGAAAGCCCATGCCCGGATAGAAGACAAAACCGTGCAGCGGCAGGACCGGCAGTACCTCGGGGACCTGCAGGGTCGTGGGATCGACCTTGCCTTCCTGTTGCTCCTGTTTTTTCTCTTCGTTCTCCATGGCTCACTCTCCAGGGCTGATCCTGATCCGAACCTTTCCCCGTCGTTTCCTCTTGGGCAGGACAATGACGAGGATGCCGTTGCTGTACTCGGACACCGCGCCGCTGACATCGACCACCGCCGGCAGGCTCACGGTGCGGGCAAAGGCGCCGACCTCGATCTCGAGCTGATGAATACAGGCAATGGACTCCCTGGTCGGCAACTGCCGCCTGCCATTGACCCGGACCTGGTGTTCGTCCACGACCACGTCCAGGCTGTCCCGGTCCACCCCGGCCAGGTCAAAATAGACATAGACCTCGGTCTCGGCCTCGTAGACGTCCGCCGGCGGCTGCCAGTTGCCGGACTGCACGGGCATCATGCCGGTCAGCGCCATGTTGCGCAACATGCGGCCGGTCTGCTGCTGCATCTCTTCGAGTTCCTTAAACAGTTTCTTGCTCAACGGATCCATCACTGCCCTCCCGCACTTGTGCACTCCGCGGTCACCAGGCCAACCACCACGGCATCGACACGGAAATCTGTCAGAAGATATAGGTAATCACTATAACGGTTCTGACAAATATAAATCAACAAAAACACTGTTGCCGAAAACCCGGCCGGCCGGGAGAACGAATATTTTTTCATTGCTTTTCATCGGGCCGGCATTAAAGTATGATCCGGTCGACACCAGGATCGGCGACGGACTGCTCCCCGCGGCTCCACGGCGCTCCTGCACGCACGGTCTTCGGCTCCGGCCCGTTGCCGGGATGCGGGCCATGATCAGGCGACCCGCCGGCGCCGGCGCTGCCGGCACCTGACCTGTTTTGATTATTCTTTTATTTCTTTCATATACTGGAGGCACATTATGAGTAGTTCATGCGGAGGATCCTGCGGCTCGGACCAGCAGGGCACATGCGGATCAGCGGACGCGCACCTGGCGCAGCAGGACATCGCCATCAACCGCTCCCTTGGTAAAATCAGGAACAAGATTCTCGTCATGGGCGGCAAGGGCGGGGTGGGCAAGTCCACCGTGGCCGTCAACCTGGCCCTGGCCCTGGCAGAACGCGGCCACAAGGTCGGCCTGATGGACGTGGACCTGCACGGCCCGGACATCTGCCGGATGCTGGACCTCAAGGGCACCCTGGAGCCGCCGCAGAACCCGGCCGACCTGGTGCCGCCCCTGGTCTACAACGACCGTCTCAAGGTGGTCTCGCTGGAGTACATGATGAAGAACCGGGACGACGCCATCATCTGGCGCGGGCCGCTCAAGATCCAGGCCATCCGCCAGTTCGTGGCCGACATGGACTGGGGCGAGCTGGACTACCTCATTGTCGACGCGCCCCCCGGCACCGGCGACGAGCCCCTGTCCGTGGCCCAGACCATCCCCGGCGTCCAGGCCCTGGTGGTGACCACGCCCCAGGCCGTGGCCCTGGCCGACGTGCGCAAGTCCATCAACTTCTGCAAGACCGTGGAGATGCCGGTGGTCGGCGTGGTGGAGAACATGTCCGGTTTTGTCTGTCCCCACTGCGGCGAGACCGTGGACATCTTCAGCTCCGGCGGCGGCGAGAAGACGGCCCGCGACTTTGACCTGCCCTTCCTGGGCCGGGTGCCCATGGACCCGCAGGTGGTGATCGCCGGCGACTCGGGCCGGCCCTATCTCTCCTCGGGCGAGGCGACGCCGGCCACCGAGGCCTTTGCCAAGGTGGTGGACGCGGTGGAAAAACGGCTGCCGCCCCAGGGGGCCGTGACCCTGAATACCATCTCGCCTACCACCGAGAGCAGCTGCGCCTGCGGTTCGGGCGGTTGCAATCCCGATACCTGCGACTGCTGATCTCCATCCCGGGACAACAGGAAGGCACCATGCGCATCCAACAACTCACCGTCGGCATGATGGGCGTCTGTTGCTACATCGTCTCCTGCGAGGAGACCAACAGGGCGGCCATCATCGACCCGGGCGGCGACGAGGAACGGATCCTCTCCACCTGCAGGCAGAACGACCTGCAGGTGGAGTACCTCATCGCCACCCATGGCCACCCGGACCACGTCTGTGGCAACGGGCCGCTCAAGGAAGCCACCGGCGCGGCCATTGTCATGCACCGGGCCGATGCCGAATTCTTCGGCCGCGCCGATATCAAGGGCTTTTTTTCCCAGCTCGGCCTGCCCGAATCACCACCGCCGGATATCCTGGTCGAGGACAAGGACACCATCACCTTTGGCAACGAAAGCCTCACCGTCATCCATACCCCGGGCCATACCCCCGGCGGCATCTGCCTCTACAACGCGCCCGACTGTTTCACCGGCGACACCCTCTTTGTCGGCGGCGTCGGCCGGACCGACTTTCCCGGCGGCTCCACGGACGAGCTCAGCCGTTCCATCCGCACCAGGCTCCTGACCCTGCCACCCGAGACCGTGGTCTGGCCGGGGCACGGCTATGGCGGCGCCCGCTCCACCATCGGGGAAGAGGCGCGCAGCAATCCCTTTCTCGTCTAGATGTCCCTTTCCCGTCTGACCAGGTTCCTGTTCCACCATGCGTGAGATCATCCTCGGCACCGCCGGCCATGTCGATCATGGCAAGACCAGCCTCATCCGCGCCCTGACCGGCATCGAGACCGACCGCCTCAAGGAGGAAAAGAAGCGCGGCATCACCATCGAACTGGGCTTTGCCCATCTCGACCTGCCCTGCGGCCACCGCCTGGGCATTGTCGACGTGCCGGGCCACGAAAAGTTCATCCGCAACATGGTGGCCGGCGCCGCCGGCATGGACATGGTGGCCTTCATCATCGCGGCCGACGAGGGCATCATGCCCCAGACCAGGGAACACTTCGATATCTGCCGCCTGCTCGGGGTCCGGGACGGCCTGATCATCCTGACCAAGAAGGACATGGTGGAAGAGGAGTGGCTGGAGATGGTGGAGGAGGAGGTGCGGGAGTTCTTCCGGGACTCCTTTCTCGAGGACGCTCCCCTGGTGGCGGTCTCCTCGGTCACCGGCGAGGGCATCGACCAGGTCACGGAGATCCTGGACCAAAAGGTGCGGGCCATGGACTTCCACGAAGAGTTCGGTCCCTTCCGCCTGGCCGTGGACCGGGTCTTCTCCATGAAGGGTTTCGGCACCGTGATCACCGGCACCTCGCTCTCGGGCCGGATCGGCGTCGGTGACGACCTGGTGTTCTATCCCGGCGGCCTGAAGGCCAAGATCCGCGGCATCCAGGTGCACGGCCGGGAGGTGGACGTGGTGGAGGCCGGCCACCGCACGGCCATCAACCTGCAGGGTGTGGAAAAAGACGAGATCAACCGCGGCGACCTGGCCGCCACGCCGGGTTCCATGACGCCCTCCACCCTGCTGGATGCCAGGCTCCACTACCTGGCCAGCAACGGGAAAGAGCTCAAGAACCGGACCCAGGTGCGGGTCCATGTCGGCACCCGGGAGATCGTCGGCCGCGTGGTCCTGATGGAAGAGGATACCGTCGAACCGGGCAGCGACGCCAATGTCCAGCTTATCCTCCAGGAACCGGTGGCGGTCTGGCCCGGCGACCGCTACGTGATCCGCAGCTACTCGCCCATCACCACCATCGGCGGCGGCACCATCCTCAACAACGCGCCCCGCAAACGCAAGCGCACCCTGGAGCGGGACCGTCGGCGCAACCGCGAGATCTTTGCCGTCTACACCGACGGCAGCGACGAGGAACGGCTGCTCCTCTTTCTCGAGGAAAGCGGGCTTGCCGGCATCACCGCGGACCAGCTCGCCACCCGGCTGGGCGTCTTTGGCAAGAGGCTGAAGAAACTCCTGCAGCAGCCCGTCTCCCGGGGCAGTATCCTGGTGGTGGATTCCGAGACCCAGCGGTTGATCACCGCCGCCACCCTGGAGCGCGTCACCAGCGCCATCCTGGACTTTCTGGCCGCCTACCACGAGGCCAACCCGCTCAAAAGCGGTCTGGCCAAGGAAGAGCTGCGCTCGCAGCTCCGGCCCGGCATCGACCAGAAGCTCTTCCACCATGCCCTGTCCACCCTGGCCCGGAAAAAGAAGATCGTCCAGGAGGGTGCCGAGGTCCGGCTGGCCGGCCACGAGGTCACCCTGCAGGTGGACGAGCAGGAGATGCGGGAGAAGATCGAACGTCTCTACCGTGAGGCCGGCCTGACGCCGCCGAATCTCAAGGACACGCTGGCGACCTTTGCCGAATTTCCCCAGTCCCGGATCCGCCAGGTGATCGACCTCCTGGTCCAGGACAAGCGGCTGGTCAAGGTCAACGAGGCCCTCTATTTCCACGCCGGAGCCCTGGCCGAGCTCCAGGATCGACTCCGTTCCTTCATCGAACGCGAGGGCGAGATCGACGCCCCCCGTTTCAAGGAGCTGACCGGGCTGACCCGCAAGTTCTCCATCCCCCTGCTCGAGTACTTCGACAAGATCAAGCTCACCATCCGCATCGGCGACAAGCGGGTCCTGCGCAAGGGCTGAGCAGAAACGGCAAACCGCGGCATCTCTACCGGCCCACCTCTCCCCGGGTGATGGCGGGCAGGACCATCATCCAGAATGCATGGTTCGACAGGCCGATTCCGTAGTTTTCACCACCAGCCGCATTCTGCAGCACCGGATCGAAGGCACTGCCCAGGGGGTCAAGGATGCCGTCCCGCCAGTTCCGGTACTCGTTTAGATCGGAATACCTGTCACCATCGGCGTCGCTGGTGGTCGAGGCCCGGGTCAGGGAAGAGAAGTAGAACCGCTCCCAGTCATCGTCCATGCCGTCACCGTCTGTGTCGGCATATACCGCTCCCAGGGGTTCGCTGTCCTGGCAGTTTGCAATCCCGTCACCGTCCACGTCCCCGATCTCCGGCAGCCCGGGAACCTGCCCGATCTCTGTCACCGCCCGGGCCGCGAGCAGGGAGCAACCATCGCCGAGCGTGGTGTCGTGGTTGAGATCGCCGGCCATGCCGGCACTCTGGTCCCAGAGCCTGAAACGCAGCATCGAGGTGGCAGCACAGTTGAGCCGCGCATCGGGCACGAAGCGGATCCTGGCTTCAGGGGGCAGGAGCAGCGCATGGCGGTCGCTCAGCAGCGGATTCATACCCAGCCATCCGTCACCGGCCAGGTGGTACTGCCACACTCCCCTGCTGTTGTCCACCCCGACCACGGCAATCCCCAGGTTGTCGCCATCGGCGTCGAACGCCAGGCCCGAGGAGGCGATCACCCGGGAGACCGGGTCGCCGGGATTGTCGTAGTTGTCCGAGTCATCGTTGTCACCATCACTGCCGGAACCGTTGTCGTTCCCGGCGTTACCGGCGACCGGCCGCAGAAAACGATCCTCACCGTCAAGCACGGGCCGGGAGTTGACGCCCTGCACGGTCACGGTCACGGTGGCGGTATCGCTCCCCAGGCCGTCTCCCAGGGTATAGACCATGCTCGTCTCCATCTCGACCCCGGCCGGCAGCGCATCGAAGTCACCGTTGGTCGTGAAACTGAGGCTGCCATCGGCCCCGAGCGTAAAAAGCCCGCCAGAGGATCCCGGCACCTGGGCGTCCACCTTCGCGGCCTCGCCGTTGACCGCGATGATGGAAATCGGATCTCCGTCTGTATCCTGGTCAATGCCGTGGCCGTGGTCATCCATGACATTGACGGTCAGGGAACCGTCTTCTGCACAGCTCAGGTCGTCGTCATTGGCAAAGGGAATGGAATTGGCCTCCCTTGCCGTGAATCCCCAGCTATACGGCTCGTTGAAATTCCCTGCCGCGTCCATCACCACCAGGCCGGGAATGGAGACCCGGTAGGTGGCGCCCGCCACCAGGCCGTCATGGGTAATGGTCAGGGTGTTGCCGGACAGGACGGTGGACAGGACGACGGCGCCGTCCATGTCCACCTGGTCGAGGTCCACGGCCGCCACCGGTTCCGAGAAAGTCACCACGATGGGGTTATCCACGGCCACGCCGGTGGCGCCGTCGGCGGGATCGGTGGCCACCACGGCGGGCGCGCCCGGCACCGTGGTGTCGGGACGGGGGATCCCGGCCAGGGCAAACAGGCCAAACTGCGTGGTTGTACAGGCAAAGAACCCGTCATACTCCACCCCGTCGATGGTGACATTGGTGGTATCAAGGGTGCCGCTCACCGACACAAAGGCGCCGCTGGTATCGTCCCACCGGTAGAGATGCAGGGTCTCCTCGTTGAGATCCCCGATATCATCCGCGTCGCCGTCCCGTGGCACGCTGCGGTCCAGGTCGAGCGACCGGTAGTAGAATCGAAAGGTGGCCTCCTGCAGGCCGACCGGGGCCGGCGGCAGGGTATTGAGGTTGCTGGCGGCGAGTTCGGCCAGGACATACTTCCCCAGCGGACTCTCCCCTGCGGCCAGGCCGGAAGACTGGTTGAGCGGATGCACGGCCAGGTCTTCCGGATAGGCGGCCAGGACGGCCATGCCGGCATTGGAGGGAGCACGCAGGGTGGCAGTGGAGATCTCCGCGCCGGTCTGCGTGATGCCGTTGACCAGGAAGCTGCTGATCTCGCCACCGGAAGGGGCCCACTCTGTCTTCGCGAAGTTCTCCCAGAAGATGCGACGCAGCGAGACCAGCATGGAGATGAGCTTTGCCCCGTCATGCGGCTGTGGTTCGCTGAGCATCACGATCAGTGAATGCTCAAGTCCGAGGTCCACCTGCGGTCCCGGCGGCGGGGGTGGCATGGTGCCGTAGCCGCCTGCGGGCAGGCCGTTGTAGGCCGGGACTGCGCTGGTGGCAAACCGGGCGCGGATGCTGCGGATCATGGCCGATGTCAGCTCCTCACCGCTCACGCCCTGATCAATGGCCTGCTGCCAGGCCAGCATATCGGCCTTGGTCTCATCGTCCAGCAGCTGGTCCATCATCCGGCCCACGCTTCCGTCGGGCGCCTGGGCATCGGGCAGGCCGAGCATGAGAATATAGGGATAACTGGCCAGGTCCGGGAAATCCGCCGGTGTGCCCACAAGGACATTGTTTTCACCGAGCAGGTCCTCCAGGGTGGCGACAACGGCCCCCTGCCGGCTGACCACCCTGTCAAAGAGTACCAGGACCTGGGGAATGTTGAGCTGGGAGAGATGGAGAGTATCCGGATCCATGTCATCGGGGATGGAGTCGCCATCCGTGTCGGCCGAGGCGGGATCGGTCCCGGTGCCGTTGATCTCGTACTGGTCATCGAGGTTATCGCCATCCGTGTCGGTCAGGAGCGGGTCAGTGCCATATCTATTTATCTCGTCCCCGTCCCGGATCGTGTCGCCATCTGTGTCGGGATTGTTGGGATCCGTGCCCATGGCAAGCTCGCGTCCGTCGTTGAGCCCGTCCCCGTCGGTGTCAGCGGTACAGGGCGAGGTGGCCGGACTGCCGTTCACTTCCTCTGCGTCGCTGAGACCGTCTCCGTCACTGTCAGCGTGCAGAGGGTCAAGGGTGGCAAAAAAGGGTGTACAGTCGTAGGCAAGCTCCACCGGATCGCTCAGGCTGTCGCCGTCACTGTCTTCCCTGCCCGGGTCCGTGTGGTGGATGAAGATCTCCGCGTCGTCCCGCAGGCCGTCGGCATCGCTGTCCGCAAGCAGGGGATTGGTGTGGTGGATATTGACCTCTGCCCCGTCGGTAAGCGTGTCCCCGTCGGTATCGGCGTTGGTGGCCGATGTCCCATGGACCAACTCGTCGGGATCGTTCAGGCCGTCACTATCCGTATCCGCCAGCAGCGGGTCTGTTCCCAGGCTGTTGATCTCGTAGGCGTCGTTCAGGCCATCGCTGTCCGTGTCAGCGGCAAGGGGACTGGTCAAGTAGGTATGGACCTCGGCACCGTCGGCCAGGCCGTCGTCGTCGGTGTCAAAGTCAAGGATATCGGTTTGAAGGGCGATCTCATCGCCGTCCAGGAGCCCGTCGCCGTCCGTATCGACTGACGTGGGGTCGGAGATTCCATACTCCTGGTGATCGAGGAGTCCGTCGTCATCCGTATCCGCGTCATCGACAGCACTGCTCACGTGCCGCGTTTCGGTTCCGGTGGCCGCGGTGACCGTGATCTCCCAGCCCGTGGTCTCCGTGACATCATACAGGTCATCGCCGTCCGAATTGACACTGCCCGGGGGTGGATTGACGGGATCGGGATCCAGGTTGTCCGGAACCCCGTCGCCGTCGGTATCACGGGAAACAGGGTTGAGCGCGCTCACAGCGGCAAACTCCTGGTGGTCGTCGAGCCCGTCCCCGTCCGAATCGGGCACCAGGGGATTGGAGAAGACCCGCCTGGTATAGATCTTGCCGTTGAATCCCACGGTCACCTGCCAGCCCGCCACCTCCTGGTGGTCATCGAGCCCGTCGCCGTCCGTGTCCCGGCGGACGGGATCGGTTCCGAGGCGCAGTTCTTCCCCGTCGCTGAGCCCGTCGCCGTCCGTGTCAGGGTTCATGGCATCCACGAAAAGGCCGCGGACAGGTCCCAGCAGTTCCACCAGGTCGCTGAGTCCGTCACCGTCACTGTCCCGGAGCCGGGAATCGGTTCCGCCCCCCTTGAGGGTAATGCGCCAGAGCGGCTGGGCCACGGCATCATTCGTCGACAGGAGCTTCACCGGGCTCGCTGCATCGGCCTGGTAACCGGCGGGAAGAGAGAGACCGACCCGGTTGCCGGCCGCCTGGCTCAAGCCCTCGTTGACCACGGCCACCAGGTCATCGCGCAGGGGCTGAATGCGCCAGCGGCTCAAGTCTCCGGAATCTGTCTCCAGCCAGGCGGAACCATCACTGTGCCCGGTAAGAAAGGATGGCCAACCCTGGTCCCGGTTGTTCTGATTGACAATGGCGTACAGGCCGTCACCCTCGTACACCAGCTGCCACCGCCGCCGGCTCTCCGTCCCCGTGGGCCTGGCATTGAAAAGGGCAAAATCGGCAGTACCATCCGGTTGCTCCCCACCGGCATCCAGTGCTCCGTAGACCTCGGTATCCGTGGTCTGGCCGCTGATGTTGAACCAGGATGGTCCGTTGTCGGCTGTCTCCAGCGCATCGGCGATCCCGTCTTTATCACGGTCCAGGGGTGTGATCTCGGACCAGGTAACAAAGTCCTCCAGGGTGGCGGGCAGCACGTCGAGATGAAGTGTTATCGGGGTATCAATGCCCTCGTCTGTTTCGGTGCTCCGGCGGAGATTTTTGCAGTTGCCCGACATCATGTTCCGGTCACACTTCCGCAGGCGGAGTGTCAGCTCGGTCCTGATCTGGACGGCCAGGGCCAGGTCGGTAGTCGGTTCCTGCGGCTCCAGCCAGGCGCCGAAATCCCAGATCCGGCGCTCCCGGTCATCGGTGGAGGACTCGTCAACCACGTAGCGGGAATGTCCCCTGTCCGTACCGGGCCAGTCATTCAGTCCCAGGGTTACGGCCAACCTGCCGTCCAGGCACTTCGTGTACCTTGGCCAGCAGTCATCCTCGGTGTTCGCTGCGCATTCCTCGAGCTCGCCGCACGCCTCGTCCGGTCCCGTGCACCTGTACCACCTGCCCCTGGTGCAGGGGATATCGCAGGAAGCGGTACCCTCACTCCACTCCAGTTCCTCTTCCTTCTGCCGGCATGCGCGGGTATGGTTGCCGACAATATTCCTGAACAAGGCCCGGGGACGCAGGATACTGGCCCGCATGTCGCGGATATACATATCCCGTTCTTCGTCCGTCTCTTCTGACTCGCTGTACCTCGTCATGGTCTCCGTGGCCCGGAACCGATACTCGAGCCGGTCGCCCACGGTCAGCCCGTCATCGTCCCGGTCGGTGATGGAAAACCGGGACGCCGTTATCCAGAAATCCGGTGTCGGACTCAGGTCCGCGTCGACACGCCCGGCCATCCAGCCGACGATCTTGTCGGAGAGGGTCTCCTTGTCCTGCATCCACAAGACCACATCCGCAACCACGATGGCGGTAACAATGAAGGCTCCCGGCGGTCCCATGAGCCCGATCATCGTCAGGCTCATGAGATACATCATTTGCGCTGTACCATAACGGAGGGCGACGAGGGTTCCTTCCGGGGACCAGCCGGTGGCGGAACCGATACGGTAGAAGGTGTAGGCCGCCGTGGCCACGGCAAGGGGGCCTCCCAACTCGGTAAAAACGCGACCGACCTTTTGCACGGTTTCCAGGGAAACCCCGAACCGGGTGAAAAAACTTCCCGAGGTCTGGAGTTTGTAGATCCGGCCCCAGCCGGATACCGGGGTTCGGAGCCCGGCCAGGGGCATGGTTGCCTTGCCGGACAGGAAAAGGCGGGTGGTCTGGTAGAGGTTGTTGGCATCTTTCCCCGCCAGGACGACCCTGACAAGGCCGGTGCCGAGCTGCCGTACATAGGCCAGGGCATCACGCCTTGGCTCGATATGATAGGACGGTGTCCCTGTCTGCCCCATGGAGGCCACGAGTATGACGGCAAGGGAGTGGAGGGCATCCTCCGTATCCAGGCCCCAGCCATCGACCAGGCTGTCCAGGCGGTCGGTGTCCAGCGGTGAAACCACCCCCGTGGTCGTGTCATACCAGTTCATCTTGATGGACTTCAGGCTCCGGGTTGGACGATGCTGCAGGTCAGCGGCCAAAAGGGTATCCCCGGGGTCGTTTTCGGCAAGGATATCGGCCAGGCCGATGGTGGCAAAACGGGAAACACCACCAACCAGCACGGGGTAGATTCCGTCGGGCAGAACCTGGTTGACCAGGTTTTCCAGTTGTTCCCGGGTCCACCGGGCCCTCTCATAGTCCCATGACAACGTGGCGATGTCCGTCCGGCTCAGGTCAAGCCCCTCGGCCGCCATGTCCTGGGAGCTCTCCTCCAGGGAGGTGGACGATTCCAGGAAGTGCTCCTGCAGGTACAGGTAGGCTGTGCCGACCTCGTCCCGGGCCTCGGTCTCGCTGCCCTGGTTGTAAAAGAGCGCCACCGACTCTCCACGGAACTCGGTGGCGGAGAATCCCACCAACTGAAAGGTGTCGGGATACTTGGCCAGGAGAACCGTGTTGCCTGCATGGGGGTCCTCGGCGGTATCACTCTTACCGACCACGAACCAGACCAGGCGGACATCGGCGTTCAGTACTGCCGGGCCGCCGGTGGCATTGTAGACCATGCGGCCCTGGAAGGCGACCGGGGTCCCCTGGTCCAGGACCGGCACCAGGGGAACATAGGCCTTCCTGGTCCGGGGATTGTACACATGGACAGCGTTGGAGGTGTCGGAGGCCAGGATGATGTCCTGCTGGCCGGCACCGTAGAAATCACTCACCGAATATCCGTCACCGGTGGAATAGGCAAGATCGGGCATATCACCCTCTTCTTCCCGCGCCGCCTCGGTGTAGACGATCCCGCCACCACCCCGTTTGAGGACAATGATCTCCTCGCCGTAGCGTGGTGATGCCTGATCGTCCGAGGGCAGGATATCCATGGCGGCCAGGGCGTCACTGCGATCATAATCGACATCCAGGGACGCCACCCTGTCAAAGGACGGACCATTCTTCCGGTAGTGGTAGATGACAAGCCGGTCGTCCACGTTGTGGGCCACCAGGATCTCCTTGCGGCCATCACCGTCCACGTCGCCCATGGCCAGGCCGTCATCCACGGAGAAGGTCTTTTCCTCCGAGGTGATCGCGCGAAGAGCATACCCCTCATTCAGGTCAGTGATCGCGAAGACCCAGAGTTTTCCCGTTGCCGGGTTGCCGACCACGACCTCCGACTTGAAATCGGCCGGCGTGTCCATTACGTTGGCGTCATCGCAGTAGTCTCCGGCCGCCACCGCCGACTCCCGGTCATAGACGATCTCCTTCCTGGTGATCAGGTGGCCTTCGCCGCTGTAGACATAGAGCGAAGAATTGTACTCATTGAACACCAGGATCTCGGCCCGGTCGTCGCCCAGGACATCGGCCACGAGGAGCTTGTCTCCGGTGGAAAAGACGGAATCGAACCGGGTAAGCTCGTTGCCGTCGTGATCCCTGACCGTGATCACCCGGTCCTTGTCCCAGCCGACGACCAGCTGCGGGGTACCGGTGCCGAGCACGTCGCCGACCCCGAACCCGTCATTATGGGTGAAATGTCCGTTTGTTGTCCGCAGCAGGGAATCATCGGCAATGATGATCCCGTTCTCCTTTACCTCTTCCTGGCTGGGCAGAAGCGTGGCGGTCAGTTCCAGCATGGGAACCAGGGTGATGTCCTCCGTTGAGTTGTCCCGGTCCTGCATCTGGCCCCTGGTATCGTAGGGCCAGTCGAACTTCTGCCCGTTGAGCAGCAGGTTCATGGGATTCTCTGGCCGGACCTCGAACTGCAGGGCGGTATGTTTGCCGCTGGTGGTTATCCTGACGCGGAACCTGGTATCATGGCCCGTGCTGGTGAAAGGAGACATGTCCAGGCCGTCGACCACGCCATCGTTGTCATTGTCATCGTCCCACAGGTTGGCTGTCCCGTCGCCGTCCGGATCACTGCTCGTGGAGGCGAACTCGACGGAATCGGCCAGGCCGTCGTTATTGGAGTCCGGCCTGACCGGATTGCTGTCCAGCATGGCCTCGGCAAAGTCACTCAAGCCGTCAACGTCGGAATCCTCCTGTTCCACCCCGGTCCCCAGGATCCCTTCCAGGTCATTGTCCAGACCGTCGCCGTCCAGATCGTGGAAAAAGGAGCGCAGGGGCAGCTCGGCAACGGACAGGGGGCGCCAGTCGGTGTCACCGGGCGCCTGGAACATGGCCCGGACCAGGGGGGGTGTCGCGGTGCCGATGGCGCTGCGCAGGACCAGGCGATGCCAGCCCGGAGCCAGGGTCACGGTGGCGTTGTGGCCCTGGTCGCCGGCCGGCTCGTGGCCACCGTACCAGGCCACCGCCGCCTGGCCGTCGATCTCCAGCTCCGCTGCGTCGCCTGAATCGATGGCAAAACGCCAGTCACCGGCCATGGCCTCGTCGACAGAAAAATAGGCCTCGTAGCGGGAGGTGTAGAAGGTGTCATCGCCGTTGATATTCCCATCCTGGTCTATTCCGTTCACCGTGCTCCAGCCGTAGAAGCCACTCTCGGGGCGGCTGAACTCCTCCACTGCCTGGTAGAGGGTATTGCTGTTTTCCGGCTGCGCCTGGCGGGTGTTCTTCCTGTTGACCAGGAGCAGGCCGTCGACCATGGGAAAAGTCCGCAGGCTCAGGTTTTCCGTGGAAAACTGCAGCCAGCGCTCACCGGACGGCCCCCTGAAGCGGGCCTCGACATAGGCCTCCCGGCTGTCGGGGACCGCGTAACGGACAACCACGCGGTGCCAGCCGGCAGCCAGGTTCACCGTCGAGGCGTGATCATCAAAAAAGGAGGCCGATTCATGGTCACCGTACCAGGAGGCCGCCACCCGGCCATCGATCTCGATCTCCCCCGCTCCGGCCGCATTGATGGCAAATCCCCAATCACCTGCCTCGTCAGCCCGGAAAAATCCGCTGAAGCGGACAGTAATTCCCCGGTTCAGGCCGTAGGGATTACTCTCCAGCCGCGCCTGGTCACTGAGGCCGATACCGGAACGATCCGGGTTCCAACTGCTGTCGGTTTCGACACAGCGCGCGAGTTCATCGTGGGAGAGGGGAGACTGCTGCCAGGAGTTCTCGCGCACCACCATTCGCAAACTGTTCTCCCTGGCATCCCTGGCGATGCTTTCGGCAAGCAGGTCCGGGAAATCAAGGCCGCTGCTGCCCGGTGTCTCTTCACCAGCGGCGGTGGCAGGAAGAGCAAAAAAGAGGAAGAGGAAGAAGAGAAGAGGGAAAAAGGTGCCGGTCGGCTTCAGGACCGGAAGAGAGCGGGAACAGGCCATGGTCACCAGGGGCGAAGGGTGAGTGAGACATATGACCTGTTGCAGGGGAGCATCCGTTCCGATAACCCGGCGGGACGGGACGGAGGTTCAGGTTGGGCCCCGGACACTGCAGGGCGCATCACCGCGGTGCGGCAGATTGCAGGCCATAGCTGCTATCATGGTTTCTTGTCAAAGTGTATGGCAAGAATTTTTCAATTTCAAGGCAGCCTGTCTTTTTTTCCAGGCAACCGGATCCGGCACGCCGGGGGACAAATCCTTTCCAGTCCTCTCCTGCTGGTACTATCCCAGGCAACACCCGAATACCGGTCCGTGTCTGATTCATTCCTGTCCCCGCCCGCGGACAAGCCTGGCCAGGTGTGGCGGCAGCAGGGCATGGACCCGGGCCGTGATGGCTGCCTCGTGGCGCTGCCAGAGGACGCCGAGCCAGATGACGCCCAGGCCGATACCGGTGAGCACGAACGGAAAGAGCCAGGAGTCGCGAAAGACCGTGGCCGCCAGGTGGCCGAAGTAGATGGTGCAGCCGACAGCGCCGAAGACCACGAAGACCCGGCGGACCAGCGCCACGCCGCAGCCGATGAGCCCCAGGTTGACCAGGAGGTAGACAAAACGGGCCAGCTCACTGTCCGAGTCCAGGCTGGTCAGACCGCCCCAGAAGGTCATGACACCAAACAGGTAGAGCCAGAACCCGTAATCCCGCTGTCCGCGCGTGCGCAGGTCCACCACCAGGGCCAGGGCCAGGGTGGCCAGGCCGAAAGCTACCGAGACCCAGGCCTGTTCGCGGAAATCGAGACGGTCACCGAAGATGAGCGGCGCCAGGTCCATGGACAGGTACCAGAGGGTGGCGGCAATGGGCATGACCAGGAAGGGATAGCGATAGCGCCAGGCCATGACACTGCCCACGGCCAGGGTGCCCAGCTCCATGAAGACCCAGTGATAGCGGATGAAGCGGTGGTAATCGCGGTAGACCGAGCTGTCGGGCCACCAGCCCATGCCCCGCTGCAGGCCGTAGATGGCCAGGGGCGTGAGCGCCACCACGAAGACAGCGCAGATCCCTGCCGGCACGTGCAGGTTCCGGTGCCGGAAGAATCCGGTCATCCCCAGGCCGGCCGCGGCATACATGACGCAGATCACCAGGATGCCCCAGCCGCCAAAGGCCTCCCAGCCGAGATTCATGAACAGGGTCATGGCGCCGATGGCGAGCAGGCCGCCCATGTAGTAGAGCACATGGGTAAAATCAAAACCCGGACCGGCCCCGGCATCATCGCGCACAAACCGGACCAGGGCCTCTGCCTGGGCCTGGCTGAGGATGCCCTCCTGTACCGCCCGTTTCAGCTGTCGATCCGTGATCTTCATGCCACTACCTCCTGCGCAGGTTCCATCATCCCGGCCAGGCGCCGGTAATCGATCTTGCCGCTGCCAAGCAGGGGCAGCTCCCTGATCCGCTGCACGCGCCGGATGTTGTGCAGGGGCGAGAGCCCGGCCGCGCGGATCCGGATGTTGACCTGCTGCCGGTCCAGGTCCCGGGTGGTGAACAGCACCAGTTCCGGGTGTTCCTCGTCCGGCGTGGCCAGCACGGCCAGTTCCTGCTCGGCGCCGTCGGCAAGGGCCGCCTCCAGCACCCGCTCGATGGCGGGCAGGGAGATCATCTCTCCGCCCAGCTTGACAAACCGCTTGAGCCGGCCGGCAAAGTGGAGCACCCCGTCCCTGTCCACCCGCACCAGGTCGCCGGTATCGTACCATGTCCGGCCGTCATACTCGACAAAGGGCGACGGCGCCTCGCCGAGATAGCCGGCAAAGACATTGGGACCACGGACCAGGAGACGACCGGGCGTACCGCAAGCGGCCTCGCGCTCCGCGTCAGGGTCGAGCAGGACCATCTCCATGGAGGGCAGCAGCCGGCCGATGGTGCCGGGCCGGGGGTCGTCGGGCGTATTGACACTGATCACCGGCGAGCACTCGGTCACGCCGTA
Source organism: Desulfobulbaceae bacterium (assembly GCA_015484845.1). GTDB lineage: Bacteria > Desulfobacterota > Desulfobulbia > Desulfobulbales > Desulfobulbaceae > DRKI01. The sequence goes on along the minus strand of WFUT01000166.1, from coordinate 5,115 downwards.
GCCCTCGCAGAGCACGCTGTCCGGCGCCATGGCCGCCAGTTCCCCTGCCACGTGGGCCGGGCAGCGCTCGGCGCCGGTGAAGACCAGGCGCAGGCTCGCAAGTTGCGGGATCCCGGCTGCGCGCAACATGGAGTTGAGAAAGGTGGGCGTGGTGATCAGGGTGGTCGTCCGGTAGGCCTCCACCATGGCCGCCAGGCGCGCGCCCTCGGTGGGATTGGGCCAGTAGACCGTGCGCAGGCCGGTGCAGAGCGGCAGGATCACGGTGCCGGCCAACCCCAGGGAATGGAATACCGGCAGGATGCCCAGCAGCCGGTCCCCGGGCGACAGTGCGAGCACCTGGCAGAAATCACGGCCATTGGCCAGGAAATTGGCATGGGAGAGCGGCACGCTCTTGGGCCGGGCCTCGGAGCCGGAGGTGAAGAGAATGGCCGCGGTGTCGCGGATCTCGGCCCGATCCAGGCAGCGCCAGGAGAGACGGCTCCTGAGCCAGGCAAAGAGCCTGCGGCCGGCGCCCAGGCCTGCGGCCAGCTCGTCGAGATGGAGCCAGGAGACCTCCAGCTCCTCGGCGGCAAAGCCCTGGTTCTGCAGGCGGCCGGCAAAGGCGCGGGCGCTGATGACATGGGAGACGCCGCACTGGTCCAGGCAGTAGGCCACCTGGCCGGTACCCGCTGTCCAGTTGACCATAACCGGTTCCTTGCCGGCAAACATGACCGCCAGGTAGGCGACCACGCTGCTCACCGAGGCCGGCAGCATGATCCCGACCCGGTCCGTGTTGATCTTCCTGATCTCGGGCAGGAGGGCGAACAGGGCCATGACCAGTTGCCGGTAGGTGCGGCAGCCGCTGACCTGGTCGGCCACGATCACCTGGTCCGGGGTGCGGCGGGCCTGGGCGAGAAAGAGCGCGGCCACGCTCGATCCGCGGGGAAACGCCAGGGTATCCCGGCTGGCCGGCCTGAACCAGGCCGACGCCACCGGCTGCAGGGGCGCGGCTTCCGGGGCCGGCAGGATGCCGCCCGCGGCCAGGATACAGTCGGCCACGGTCTGCAGTCCTTCGAGATGTTCCGTGGCCACGCCGAACTCGCTGCCCAGCCAGGCGGCAAACTCCACCAGGACCAGGCTGTCCATGGCCAGGTCGGCTGCCAGCCGGTCCTGCTCCCCGATCTCCTCCACGCCGGAGAGCTGGCGCAGCTTCTCCAGGACCACCTGGCGGGTGGCGGCCGGGATGCCATGGGTATCCTGCTGCCGGCTGCCGCGGACCGGCTCGGCCACGATCTCGGCACGGCTGCCCTGCCAGAAGAGATAGGGCACGCGGATACGCTGCTGCAGCGGCGAATTATAAAAATCTTCCAGGTAGCGGTTGATCTGCATCCGCTCCGCATGCCGGGGAAAGTCATCCGGCTCCACCACCTCGAGGCGCACCGTGCGGCGTGGCATGAAGAAGAGGAGATTGGCCAACAGGTACCCGAGTCGCCGGCGCAGCACGGTCGGCAGGGAGGGCACACCGTCGGCGCGGCTGAAAGCGGAGCCCCAGAGGCCGGTGGTCCGGACCAGGACAATGCGCACGTCATCGACCTGGCTGCAGATGGCATGGACCGCCGAGTTGGCGCCCAGCTCCTCCCGGCAGGTCCGCATCAGCCGGCCGGCCGGGTAGAGCAGGATATTGTCGCCCCGGCGCAACCCCTGGACGATCTCGTCGATACCGGCCACGACCCGCTCCCTGGACCGGTGACCGCCGCTGGCGAGGTCCGGGATGATCACGGCCCGCAGGATGCGCATCAGGAAGCCGGCAAAGGGGCCGCTCACCTGGTTCTCGTCCACCAGGGGCCGGGGCCGGAAACGGGCAAACAACCCCTGCATGACGATGACCGGGTCGACGAGGGCCGGGTGGTTGGGGAGAAACAGGATCGGGCCGTCGCCCGGAGGCAAGCTATCAAGACCCTGCCAACAGATGCGGTAGCGGAGCCTGAGCAGGAGGCCGATGAGATAATTGATCAGGATCTTCATGGTCATATCCTCGCATGGTATGGAGTTGTTGCCCGGATGGCACTCTTGATCCAGGTGGAGGCGCCCGGTTCGGGCAGCGCCGTAACACCGCGTTTCCTATTGCCGGCCCTCCCCGAACCGGCGCAGGATAGGCCAGAGCGCAAGCGCCGCTGCCACGCAGACCACGCCCAGGATCAGCATGGAGCGCGACGGTGCCAGGTTGCGGTCCATGACGGTGAACAGGCGTCCGGAACACCACATGGCGACAAAGGAGAAAAAGTTGGCCGCAGCGATGATCCTGCCCTTGGAATCTGCGGCAGGACGGAGCTGGATAAAGGAGGTGACCGGGATCAGGAAAAGGCCGCCAAAGGCACCGGCCCCGGCCAGGACGGCCAACAGGAGCAGAAAGTGGGCCCCGCCCCGGGCCAGCAGCCCGGCGCCGGCCATGCACAGCCCCATGCCGATGGCAGACGGGACCAGGACGTGGCTCCAGCGGCTATCGTCGGTGAGGCGGGAGGCGGCAAAGGCCCCCAGGCAGACACCGATCATCAGGGAGACCGAGAGGATACTGGTGGCCGTCTTGGTGAGGCCCAGCTCCGCGATGCCCAGGGTATTGATGATAAGGACCGCCAGCAGGCTGACAAAATAGAAAAAACCGTCGCAGCCGATGGTGGCCAGGAGCAGGGGGTCGGCGCGCAGCTCGACCAGGTCGCGGATGGAGCGCAGGGGCCCGGTCCAGGGAAAGGGCTGTTGACCGCCGCTGGCCGGCCGGTGGGGAACACCGAAGGAGGCCGCCACGCCGCCCAGGGCGACCACGATCACGACCCCGGCCACCAGGAGGCGGCCAAAGGGGATGGCGGTCTGCAGCGGGTGCAGGTCCAGGGCCATGCCGGCCAGGGCCATGCCGAGCAGGATGGCCACGGTGGTTACCAGCTTGAGGATCGAGTTGGCCGTGGTCACGTAGTCGGCCGGGTAGAGCTCGGGAATGGAGCCGTTCAGGGCCGGGCCGAACAGGGTAGACTGCAGCCCCATGAGAAAAACCATGGCCAGGACACAGGTCCAGTTCATGGTGATGATGCCCCAGGCGCCGATGGTCATGGCCGCCAGTTCCAGGAACTTGACCCCGATGACCACGTGTTTCTTGGCAAACCGGTCGGCCAGCCAGCCGCCCCAGGCGGAGAAGAGGATGAACGGCAGGGAGAAGAGCTCGGTGGCCTGCCCCTGCAGGCCGCTCATGCCCGCGGCCACGGCAAGGAGCAGCACGGCCTGCTTGAAGAAGTTGTCATTGAACACGCCCAGGAAATAGGTCACGGCCATGGCAATGAACTTCGACCGTGCCCTGCGGATGGCTTCCATGTCCCTCATGATTCCCTCGATTTCAGAAGACAGAAGACAGAGGACAGGAACCGGGTCGGTTGGCGCCTGTGGCAACGTGACAGGGAGACGGTTTGCCTGTGCCTCTGTTTTCATGGTTTGTCATGCCCACCGGGGCCCGCTGTCACCCATGATAAACCAAAAGGTGTGCCAGAAGAATCAAACAAAATAACGTGCCGGAATTTTTTCTCTTTCCCTATCCAGCCCCTTACCGGCCCCGCTGAACCACTCCATCGCGCTGGCATTTTTTGTACATATCGTGTACATTTTTCCCCATGAGCAAGCCGTCACTCGGCCCCACCAAAACGAACCCCATGCAACAGCCCCTCTCCAGCCGCGAACATCGCCTTCTGCGCCAGGTGTCGGACGCCATCTCCGCCAACCCCTTTACCCGGCAGCGCAGGCAGGCCGACAGCAGGATCACCGGCCTTGCCCCGGAAACGGACAGCGCAACCCTGCTTGCCGCGGTCATGGACCGGGTCGGGCAACAGGTACAGCGGTTCGCCCGCCAGGGCCGTGCCACGGTGGCCGCCTTCCGGGGCGAGGACCGCCGGCTGGCGGCCGACCTCTTTGTCTTTCACGTCTTCCACCGCCACCTGCAGCGGCTGGATGACCACATCCGGGAACAGAACCAGGCCACCGAACCGCGTCCCCTGGCCTGCGGCGACGATATCCTCCAGGAGCTGGCCGGCCATGGCTTTGCCGACCCGGAGGCGGAGCGCTACCTGGCCCTGTTCTTCCAGATGCGGCGGGCCTTCTTCTTCATCAACACCACCCTGATCGGCACCTGCCCCTCCATGCAGGCGCTGCGGGCCCGGCTCTGGAACAACATCTTCGGCCACGACATCCGCATCTACGCCGAGCTGCTCTGGAACCGGCTCGAGGACTTCTCCACCCTGCTCCTCGGCGAGACCGGCAGCGGCAAGGGATTGGTGGCCGCGGCCACCGGCCGGTCGGGCTTCATTCCCTATGACCGGAGGACAAAAACATTCCGGGCCAGCTTCACCGAGGCCTTCCTGGCCATCAACCTGTCCCAGTACCCGGAACAGCTCATCGAATCAGAACTCTTCGGCCATGCCCGCGGCGCCTTCACCGGCGCGGTGCAGCCGCACCACGGTGTCTTTGCCCGTTCCAGCCCGTACGGCGCCGTCTTTCTCGACGAGATCGGCGAGGTCCCGATCCCGGTCCAGATCAAGCTGCTACGGGTGCTCCAGGAGCGGACCTTCACCCCGGTGGGCAGCCATGGCCGGCAACGGTTTGCCGGCAGGATCATTGCCGCCACCAACCGGGACCTGGCCGCCCTGCGCCACCAGGGCCGCTTCCGCGACGACTTCTACTACAGGCTCTGCTCCGACGTGATCACCATCCCGCCCCTGCGCCGGCGGATCAGGGAAAGCCCGCAGGAACTCGCCCTGCTGGTCCATCACCTGCTTGCCAGAATCACGGGCAGGGTGCCACGCCGGCTGGAGGAACGCGTCCTGGAGGCCCTGGACCGGGACCTGCCGCCGGACCATGACTGGCCCGGCAATGTCCGGGAGCTGGAGCAGTGCATCCGGAGGATCCTGCTGCACGGCACCTGCCACCGGCAGGACGAAAGGACAAACCGGGAAGAGCTGCCCCTGGCCATCCGGATCGCGGACGGTGACCTGAGCGTGGCCGAACTCACCGCCCGCTACTGCCGGCAGCTCTACCGGACGTGGGGCAGCTACCAGGAGGTGGCCCGCCGCACCGGCCTGGACCGGCGAACAGTCAAAAAAT
>WFUT01000165.1 GCA_015484845.1 Desulfobulbaceae bacterium | reverse complement strand
AGATGTGTATAAGGAGACAGGACCTGCCGACACTACCTGGGCAGCGTCGGCTTCCAGTTGTTCGTGTTACCCTATGCCGCTACCAGGGCGCGGCCGGCCTCGAAGGCGCGCTTGTTCACCTCGCGGAACTGTTTTTTGACCTTGCGGTCGATGACATCCAGGAAGACGCCCGGGCTCACGGACAGGAAGTTGGACATGGCCCCGACCATGGCCACGTTGGCGGTGCGCAGTTCCCCCACCTCGCGGGCCACGGCAAAGGCGTCCACCGCGATCACCCGGATGCCGCGGTCCCGCAGCCCCTCCAGGACGCCGTCCGGGTAGGGCACCTGGCCGGTGGCCACGGCCGGCGGCAGGATCTGCATGGTATTGACCACCACGGCGCTGTCCCTGTGCAGGTAGGGCAGGTAGCGGGCCGCCTCCAGGGTCTCGAAGGCCACCAGGATATCGGCGGTGCCCGGCTCGATCAGGGGCGAGTAGACCCGCTCGCCGTAGCGCAGGTGCGCCTCCACCGAACCGCCGCGCTGGGCCATGCCGTGGACCTCGCTCTTCTTGACGTCAAAGCCGGCCGCCAACTGCGCATGGGCGGTCAGCTCACTGGCCAGCAGGATACCCTGGCCGCCGACACCGGAAAAGAGAATATTGCCACTCTGCTTCATCGGTCATCCTCCTTCCTGGTGATGGCCTCGAACGTGCACAACTCGGCGCACTGGCCACAGCCGTTGCACTGGACCGTGGTGATCTCGGCATAGCCCTTCTGTTTTTCCCTGTAGCCACGGGCCACGGCCTCTTGCGGCGTCAGCGGGTGCCAGCCGATGGCCGGGCAGCCCAGGCCGATGCAGGCCCGGCATCCGCTGCACTTGTCCAGGTCGGTGACGTAGACCGGCTTCCTGCGCCGGACCTCCTCGGGCAGCAGCACGCACGGCGCCCGGCTGATGACCACCGTGGTCTCCTCCTGGTCGAGTTCCTCGGCCAGGACCCTGCGTGTCTCGTTGATCCGGTGCGGATTGACCACCCGCACCCGCTGCACGCCCACGGCATGGCAGAGCTGTTCCAGGTCAATGGCATGGGCCGGTTCGCCCTTGATGTTCTTGCCCGAGGCCGGGTTCTGCTGGTGGCCGGTCATGGCGGTGATCCGGTTGTCCAGGATGATGACCAGGGCATGGGAATCGTTGTAGACCGAGTTGAGCAGGCCGGTGATGCCCGAGTGCATGAAGGTGGAGTCGCCGAGCACGGCCACGATCCGTCCCCTGCCCTCGCCGGCCAGGGCCTTGTCCATGCCATGGGCCACGGTGATGGAGGCGCCCATGCAGACGCAGGAATCCATGGCCGACAGCGGCGGCAGAAAACCCAGGGTATAGCAGCCGATGTCTCCGGAGACAAAGACATCCTTCATCCGCGACAAACAGTAGAACAGTCCCCGGTGCGGGCAGCCGGCGCACATGTTGGGCGGCCGCATGGGCAGGTCCATGGGCGCGAACAGCTCGCGCGCCGAGTCGGGCTCGATGGCGGTGCGGACGATGTAGGAGTTGAGCTCGCCCTGGTCGGGGATCAGGTCCTTGCCGCGGCATTCGATGCCCATGGCCCGGATGTGGGTCTCGAGAAAGGGATCGAGTTCCTCGACCACGATCAGCTCCTCCACGGAATCGGCAAAGGAACGAATCATCTTTTCCGGCAGGGGCCAGACCAGGCCCAGCTTGAGGACCGGCGCCCCGGGAAAGGCCTCCTTGACATAGTTGTAGCAGGTGCCGGCGGTGATGAAACCGCGCCTGCCGCTCCCCTGCTCGATCCGGTTCTCGGCCAGGGTCTCGGCCAGCTCGCGGGCCCGCGCCATGCGCTGCTCGAGATCGGCCCGCCGCACGCGGGCATTGCCGGGCAGCATGACGAACTTGGCCGGCATCTTTTCGATGGCGGCCGCAGCCACCTGCTGCCGCTCGCCCCTGTGCACCACGCCCTTGACATGGGCCACCCGGGTGGTGGTCCGGAACAGGACCGGGATGTCCAGCTCCTCGCTCATGGCAAAGGCACTGGCCATCATCTCCTTGGCCTCGGCCGGGTCCGACGGCTCGAACATGGGCATCTTGGCGGCAAAGGCGTAGTTGCGGTTATCCTGCTCGTTCTGGGAGGAGTGCATCTGCGGGTCATCGGCGGTGAGCACCACCAGGCCGCCGCGGCCGCCGGTGTAGGCGGCGGTGAACAGGGGATCGGCGGCCACGTTCAGGCCCACGTGCTTCATGGTGGCCAGGGCCCGGACACCGGCAAAGGAGGCGCCGACGGCCACCTCCAGGCCCACCTTCTCGTTGGGCGCCCACTCGGCGTAGACGCCGTCGTAGCGGGCCAGGTTGCCCATGATCTCGGTGGACGGGGTGCCCGGATAACCCGAGGCGACCTGCACGCCGGCCTCCCAGGCCCCCAGGGCAATGGCCTCGTTGCCCGAGAGCCAGAGATTGTTCTTGTCACTGTCAAACGACACGTTTGGCTCCTTTTGCTGTGGTAACCCCGGCAGGGGACAGTCTGTGCAAAGAGATCAACTTGTGATCAATACCCTAAAACAAGCCGCTTGGGCAAGATGTTTTTCCCCCTGTCGTCCGGGATCGCTCAGCGGCCGTTTTCCTGTGGCATATTGCGGAACAGGATCTCCGAGGAGGCGGAATTTCCCTCCACCCTGCTGGCACCCACCACGATATCCAGGGAACCGAGCAGGGCCAGCAACTGCCGGTTCAGCGGCTGCAGCGAGACAGGATGGTCCGATGCCGCCGCGGCCCGCGCCAGCCAGTCGGCAACAGGCCTGCCTTGCGCGGCGAGGCGGGCCGGCCGGAGCACCATGGCCCCGTAGTTGGCATCGCCGAACCGGCCGCTCATCTCGCTGCCCATGAGCCGGGCCATCGGCGGTGACAGGCCGGGGCCCGGTTGCCGGGCGAGGAGCCGCCGCAGAGGCGGCCGGCCGTTGGCCAGGTAGAGCATGTCATCGGTGAGCACCAGGGCGAGCCGGGTGGCCTCGCCGGGCAGGAGCGGCCAGGAAGAGATGGTATACCCCTGCACGGTCTCGCTGTCTTCCCCGGCCATGCCGCGGCGGGCAAGATCACGGCGCAGGGCGGCCACCACCTCGGCCGCGGCCGCGCGGTCCCGGACCTGGACAAACAGGACCCCCTGCGGCACGGGAAAGAGACCACTGCCCACGACCCGGTCCAGGATGACGCCGCACTGGGGCCCGAAGGCGGCCCGGAGCCGGGCCAGGGGAATGCCAAGCTCCCGGCGCAAGCGGGCATCGGCCTCCTGCCGTCCCCGAGCGTTCTCCCCGGAAAGGATCCTGCCCAGCAGAAAGCTGTCAAACGAGGAACACCAGTAGTAGGAGAGGATCTGCGGCGTGACCAGGCCCTGGGTGGTGTTGGCCGTGACGGAGGCGAACCCGGCCCGCACCGGCCCGGGCAACTCTTTTCCGTGGACGCCGGTCCGGGTGACGACCCGCAGCTCTCCCGCACCCCGGCGCACGGAGGAGGCGAAATATTCCATGCCCTGCAGGGAGCGGGCCGCTTCCGCCCCCCTGGCACCACCCGACTCGCGGAGGAGGCGGCGCAGGCCGGGGACGCTGACAAAGGCGTCGAGCAGGGGGTGGCCCCGGGCCTCCTTCCAGAGGGAAAGGGCCGCGACAAAGGAGGCGTTCCTGCGCAGGGTCTTGCCCCGGCCGTCCCTGGTCCGCAGGCAGGTGACGATGGGCCGGGGGTCCAGGGCCAGGAGCAGGGCCCTGCCACGGATATAGGCATGGACCGTGGTCCGGTCATCGAGGCTGATCCGGGTCATCTCGACGGCACCGACGCTCTCCCGGCTCACCCTGCCACCCATGATCAGCCGGGCCAGCCGTTCCATGGTCCGGGAGGACGAGGAGGTGGCAAAGGCGACCAGGGAGCGGCGCAGCGCCATGTCCGGGTCGCGGCGCACCTCCTGCCCGTCCGGTGGCAGCAGGGCGAGGGCGGCGTCGTCGCCAAAGATCGCCTGGAAGGCGGGGTTGGTCATGACACGGGCAACGGCGTCATGAAACTCGTTATACTTCCGTATTTTTTTCGGATCGACCCGCAGGCCGGCAAGGATCCTGTCCATGGAGTCCCTGGCCAGGAAGCGGCCCAGCGGTGTCCTGGGAAAGGAGCTGGCAAGGGAGTTGAGGTCGGTGAGGCTGGCAGTGGCCAGGGTATCGGGTGGCAGCCAGGCGCCATACCAGGTCGCGGGCCCGGTCCTGCGGCCGGCCTCGCGGCCGGGCCGGAAAACGACAACAGCAATCGCCGCGACCAGCGCGGCAATGCCGACAAGGGTAAAAAGGGTCTTTTTCACAGGGTTGCTCCGGGACCGGGCTGGCGCGAACCGGATCGGTTACGCCCTGCCCGCCAGTTGTTCCTCGATCTCTTCCATCTTCTCCTGGGCCTCTTCCCAGGCCGCGTAGGCCCGCTCCAGGTGGCGCTCGATGCGGCCGTATTCCCTGCTGGTCTCGGCCCAGCGCTGCTGGTCGTTGTACAGGTCGGGATCGGCCATCAGCCTCTCCAGTTCCGCCTTGCGTTCCTCCAGCCTTTCGATCTTCCGCTCGGCCTCGCTGCTCTTCTTCCGCCACGGCTTCAGGGTCGCGCTGAGCCGCTGCCGCAGCAGGGCCCGCTCGCGGCGTTGGGACTTCCTGTCCCTGCCCTGGCCGCCACCATTGCCCCTTGCCACCGCGGCCGGGGCGGCTGCTTCCTCCTCTTCCCGCCGCCGGGCCAGGTAGTCGTCGACGTTGCCCTCGTACAGGGTGGCGCGGCCGTCCCGGATCTCCAGGACCCGGTTGACAAAGGCGTTGGCAAAGGAGCGGTTGTGGGAGACCACGATGATGGTGCCGCCGTACTGGGCCAGGGCCTCCTGGAGGACCTCCTGGGAGGTGATGTCCAGGTGATTGGTGGGCTCGTCGAGCAGCATCAGGTTGGCCGGCTGCACCAGCATCCGGGCCAGGGCCACCCGGCTCTTCTCGCCGCCGGAGAGCACGGAGACCATCTTGTCCACCTCGTCGCCGGAAAAGAGAAAGGCGCCGAGCAGGGAACGGACCTGGGTCATGGTCATGTCCGTGGCCGCGTTGTAGACCGTGTCCAGGACACTCAGTTCGCCGGCCAGCTCCCGGGCCTGGTGCTGGCCGAAATAGGAGCGAATGACGTTATGGCCGATCCGGATCCTGCCCTCGGCCTCCTCCAGGCCGGCCAGGATCCGCAGGAGCGTGGACTTGCCGGCGCCATTGACCCCGACCACGGCCAGCTTGTCGCCCCGGCGCAGGGAAAGGGACAAACCCGAGAAGACCTCCTTGCCCGGGTAGTGCTTGCGCACGTTTTCCAGGTGCAGGACATCCCGGCCCGAGGGCGCGGCCGGAGGAAAGGTGAAACGGATGGAGCGCTCGCTCTCGGACAGCTCGATACGTTCCATCTTCTCCAGCATCCTGATCCGGCTCTGGACCTGCCGGGCCTTGGTGGACTTGGAACGGAAACGGGTGATGAACCGCTCGGTCTGCCGGATCAGGGCCTGCTGGTTCTCGTAGGCGGCCCGCTCGAGCTGCAGCCGCTGCTCCTTCTCCACCAGGTAATGGGAATAGTTGCCCTTGTACACCGTGAGTCGGCCCAGGCTCAGCTCCCAGGTAGTGGAGGTCACCCGGTCGAGAAAGACCCGGTCATGGGAGATGATGACCATGGCGCCATCGTACTGCTGCAGGAACTCCTCGAGCCAGGTCAGGGAGTCCAGGTCCAGGTGATTGGTGGGCTCGTCGAGCAGCAGGAGGGAGGGCTTCTGCAGAAGCAGCCGGGCCAGGAGCAGGCGCATGACCCAGCCGCCGGAAAAATCCGCCACCCTGCGTTCCAGGTCGGAGCGGGAAAACCCGAGCCCGAACAGGACCCGTTCGATCTCCGGCCGGATGCGGAAGGCATCGCGCCCCTCCAGCACGTGCTGCAGCTCGCCCTGGCGTTCCAGCAGGACCGGGAGCTCCGGATCGTCCTGGGCCAGGCCGGCCAGGCGGCCGCCGATCTCCTCCAGTTCCTCCTGGGCCGCCAGCACGTCGGCAAAGGCGGCCTCGGCCTCCTGGTACAGGGTACGGTCGGCCAGGTCGACGCCCATCTCCTGCGGCAGGTAGGCGACGCTGAACCAGGAGGCCCGGTTGACGACACCGGGATCGGTCTCCAGCTCGCCGCACATGATCCTGAGCAGGGTCGACTTGCCGGCGCCGTTGACCCCGACCAGGCCGACCCGGTCCCCCGGGTGCACCTGGACCGAGACATTGCGGAAGATATGTTTTGCCCCGTACTGCAGGCAGAGATCGCTGACACTGAGCATAGCGGATAATCCAGTGTGGCCGGACCGGGATTTCAGGTCACGACCGTTCCAATCCATGGCCCGGGCCCTGCAACCACACAGGACCTGGACACGAAAACAGGCAACAGCAGCCCCCTGTTCACCTGGCCGCAGGTGCAAACTCGTCCGGCCCCTGTCCCCTGGTCTCCATTTTCCGGCCCAGGCAACGGACCGTGCCGCGGGGCTGCTCCGGGTCGAGCCGCAGCGCGAAACGGTCGGCCAGGCCGAGTTGGGCAAGGCGCCTGATGTTCGCGGAGTGCTGGCCGCGGAACAGGGACTGGTCCCGGCTGGAGATGGACAGGAGGACCTGTTCTCCCGCCGGCACCCGGGCCAGCAGCCGCCGCGTCCGGCGCAGCATGAGGCGGGCCTGCACCAGCTCGCCGAAGGCAGGGTGCCAGGGGCCGGCCACCAGGGCCTCTTCGAGATCCGGCCCGGCCTGCAACCCCATGCGCACCACCCGGATACCGGCGGCGGCAAACCGGCTCTTCATCCAGGCGACCCGGACCACGGCCCCGGCCAGGCTCAACGGCTGGTATCGGCCCCGGTGAAACATGCGGGCAAGGGGGCTGCCCGCAAGCACCAGGGCCGGGTAGATACGGACCATGTCGGGCCGCAGGTCGATGACCGCCCTGGTGGTGCGCATCAGCGAGCGCCGGCTCTCCCCGGGCAGACCGGGCAGGAGCTGCAACCCGACCTGCAGGGACGCCTCGCGCAGGAGCCGGACCGCGCGGACCACGGCGCCGCTGTCATGGCCGCGGCCGGCCAGGGCAAGGACCCTGTCGTCCATGGACTGCACGCCGAGCTCGACCAGGGTGACCCGGTAGCGCCCGAGAAGGGCCAGGCGGCCCGGGTCGACGGCGTCGGGCCGGGTGGAGAGCCGCAGGGAGCCGACAAGTCCCCTGGCGAGAAAAGGCGCCACAGCTCTCAGCAGCTCCTCCTGCCTGGCCGGATCCAGGGCCGTGAAACTGCCGCCGTAAAAGGCGACCTGGACCTCGCGCCCCGGCCTGCCCCCGGCCCGGGCAAGCCAGGTGGTAACGGTCCGGGCCACGTCATGGCCGCTCACCGGGCCGCGGTCCTGCCCACTGATCCGGCGCTGGTTGCAGAAGCTACACTGGTGGGGACATCCCTCGTGGGGAATAAAGACCGGGATGACCAGTGGCATGGGGACTCCGGACCGGGAAAGGAGCGTAATACGCTCAGTCCCCTCCGGCCTGCTCCTGTCGCATCTTTTCCAGGGCGGCCCGGGCGGCCTGCTGCTCGGCCTCCTTCTTGCTCGAGGCCCTGCCGCTGCCCAGCAGCCGGTCATGGAAATGGACGGAAACAGAAAAGATCCTGGCATGGGCCGGCCCCTCTTCGGCGTCCAGCACGTAGACCGGCCCCTCGTTGTACTTCTCCTGCAGGTACTCCTGGAGGCCGCTCTTGGCGTCCGCGGCCTGGAGGACATCATGGTGCCGGTCGATGAGGGGCTCGAAAAAACGGCGGACAAAGGCCAGGGCGGCATCGTAGCCGCCATCGAGGAACAGCGCCCCGACAACGGCCTCGTAGGCACAGGAGAGGATAGAGGATTTTTCCCGTCCCCGGGAGGCGTCCTCGCCGCGGCCCAGGAGCAGGTAACGGCCCAGGTCGAGGTCGCGGGCCATCCGGGCCAGGCCGGCCTCGTTGACCAGGGCCGAACGGATGCGGGTCAGCTTGCCCTCCCGCATCTCCGGGAAGCGGACAAAAAGGACATAGCCCACCGCCAGGTCGAGGACGGCATCACCGAGAAACTCCAGGGTCTCGTTATGACGACCGTTGTCGAGGCGCTCAAAGGCAAAGGAGGAGTGGACCAGGGCGACCTGCAGCAGGCTGACATCCCGGAAGTGGTAGCCGATCCTGTCCTGCAGTTCGCGGAGCGATTCTTCATTGTCCTGGACCAGGGCGTCGAGCGTTGTTCCCATATCACGTCTGTTATGCGAAAAAAAGGTCGAAAAACGAAATCCTGAGCATGAAGCAAAAATTCAATATACCATATTCGCAGCGATCAGGCACCTGTCGTCTGTGATACCGGCCTGCGACCGGACCTTTTCCCCGCCCGGCCGGCCGCAACCGGGAAAAAAAGCGGGTGTCCTTTTTTGACAGCGGTTTCTTCTTGTCAAATTTGCCAGCTATGGTATAAAATGCCGCTACACGAAGAGGGCGACGTAGCCAAGTGGTAAGGCAGTGGTCTGCAAAACCATTATTCAGCGGTTCAAATCCGCTCGTCGCCTCCAGTGATTGCAAGGGATTACGAAGAGTTTCGTAATCCCTTTTTTTGTCAGCCGGGCAAACCGCCGCCGCCCTGCTCCGACAACTGGTATTCCTGTTCCACGCAGTGGGTGGCCCCACCACGGCCCAGGACGCTGGAGTAGAGACGAAACCGCTGCACCCGGAACTCGGGACTGCGGAACAGGCCATGCTCTTCCAGGTAGCGGCCAACGCGGGCGACAGGCGTCCGGTTGAGGCGGGCCAGGGTGATATGGGGCGAAAACTTCCGCTGTTCCGGGGCAAGACCGGCCCGGACCAGGCTGGATTCGATGCGGTTTCTGAGCTGGACAAGGTCCTCGTTTTCACGGATACCGACCCAGACCACCCGCGGCCTCTTCCTGGGCGGGAAATAGCCGACCCCGGCAAGCTGCATGGCAAAGGAACGGCCCCTGACCCCGGCCAGGGCCTCCCTGATCGCCTGGAACATGGCGCCGTCCACCTCGCCGATGAAGCGCAGGGTCAGGTGCAGCTGTTCCGTCCGGACCCAGCGGGCACCGGGCAGGCCGCAGGACATGAGCGACAGCCGGTCCCGTATCCCGGCCGGCAGATCGATGGCAACGAACAGGCGCATGGTTTCACCTCCCCTGGCTCAGCGCCTCCTTCCCGGACAAGTACAGATCGCCGGCGGCCTGCGGGCCCTCCCGACGCCGGCAGCAGTGGTTTCAGGGAAAAAGAGGCGTTTCGACATTTCCTGTTCCGGCTGAAGACGGTAGTATACCCTCCATTGCCGCTACAGACGATAAAATTTCCCTGCCCGGGAAGACACTCTCCATGGCAAAGAAAAAAGATCCCTTCCCGACCAGACCAGCGGAACAGGCGCCGGCCCGCCGCGGCACAACAGGGGCGGGCAGCGAATTCTACAGGGCGTTTCTCGACCGGTCCTCGGAGGCCGTCATGCTCCATGACACGGCAGGGCACTTTCTCGGTGTCAACGAGGGATTCTGCCAGCGGCTCGGCTACAGGAAGGACGAATTCCCGGCCATGCCCCACCTGGACATCAACATCCAGTCCGAGACCGCAAGTGTCCGTGAACAGATGGAGACCCTGCGCCTGCAGGGCCGGGTCTGCTCTGAGACCTTCCTCGTTCACCGGGACGGCAGCCTGGTCCAGACCCGCATGCGGAGAAGGATCATCACCCTGCACGGGCGCCGGCTCATTGTCAGTGTTGCCCTGGACGGTGATGCCGCCGCCGAAGACGACGGCGCCGACGGTGACCGCCAGCTCCTCTCCGCCACCAATGACCTGATCGCCTTTCTCGACCGCGACCTGGTATACCGCAAGGTGAACCAGGCCTACTGCCGGGCCCACGGCAGGACAGCCGAGCAGATCATCGGCACCCCGGCCAGGGCGCTCCATGGCAGCGAGAGCTTTGATCATGGCCTGAAGGCACTGCTGGCCAGCTCCCTGGCGGGCAGGACCGTGCGGCAGCAGGCATGGACCAACTACCCCGCCCTGGGCAGGCGGCTGATGGACATCACCTGTTATCCCTTCTGCGAACACGGCAGCGATACCGTCTCGGGGGTGGTCCTCTTTGCTCACGACATCACCGAACTCCACGCATCGGGACTCATCAAAACATCCCCGGAACGCCAGCCGTTCGACGGCATACTGAACAGCATGCCCATCGGGGTCTACATCATCGACCGGCAGTTCAATCTCCGCTACGCCAATCCCGCCATCCAGGAGCAGTTCGGCCCCCTGCGGACGGAAAAGAAAACATGCCACCACTACCTGCTCGACCGGTCATCGCCCTGCCCCTGGTGCAGGGCCGACAGGATCTTTGCCGGCGGCCGGGCCGACCAGTGGCAGTGGCAGCGGCAGGAGACAGGGGACGGTATTGCGGCCACCTACGAGGTCCATGCCGCGCCGATTGCCGATGACGACGACATCCCGGCCCTGATCATCCTGCTCTACGATGTCACGGACAGGCAACGCGCCCTTGACAGGCTGCAGGTTCTCAACGAGCAGCTGACCACCCTGATCAATGCCTTTCCGGACGGCATCTTCCTCAAGGATGGCGCCGGGAACTGGCTGCTGGCCAACAGCGCCGGCCTGCAGCTCTTCGGCCTGGAGGGTGTGGAATATTTCGGCAAGAAAGACCGGGAACTGGCCCGGCTCTCGCCGTTCTGCCGACAGGCCCTGCTGGCCTGTGAAGAGAGCGATGAACCGGCGTGGGAGAAGCGGGAGGTCTGCCGCTTCGAAATCGCGCTGCCGCTCCCCGACGGCCGGACCAGGACCTGCGAGATCGTCAAGGCGCCCCTCTTTCACGAAGATGGTTCGCGCAAGGCGCTCATCGTCCTGAGCCGTGATATCAGCAGGTGGGTGGAGACCGAAAAGGCCCTGCGCACGGAGATGGAAAAACGCAAGGAGGCCAACATCTCGATGCGTGTCCTGCTGGACCAGTACCGGGAGGCCAGGCAGGAGGTGGAAGAACAGATAACCGCCCAGCTCAAGAAACTGGTCTTTCCCTATCTCGACTTTCTCGAACAGCTCATCACCCTTGAAGAGGCGCAGGAATGCCTCAAGATCATCAACTCGCACCTCACCACCATCACCGCCCCCTTTGCGAAAAAACTCAGTGATCCCCTCCTCGGCCTCACCCCCAGGGAGATCCTGGTCGCGGACCTGGTCCGCCAGGGCAAATCAACGGCCACCATCGCCAGGACCCTCAACCTCTCCAAGCGCACCATTGATGCCTACCGGATCAGCCTGAGGAAAAAGCTCCGTCTCACCAACAAAAAAGTCAACCTCCGTGAGTATCTCCGCTCCGTATACTCGCCGGGCGACTGACATCTTTCCCACGTCCTATCAGACAGTTATTTCCAGTCCTCCTCAAAATACTGTATTTGGCACAGTATTTTTATGGACTTTCTAAGCATTGATATTTATTTTTTCTCAAGATTAGATGTACCAGTTCCCACCGATACACTGCGGAAGAAGGGATACTGATGACCACCTCTCTCCGGGCGGCGGCCGGAGCGGCGCGGGGAAGCATCGGGACGGAAGCGGTGCGGCGGGAAAGCAGACAAAAGGGATCCGACAAGGCCCGGGTGGCAGCAGGTGGCGGGAAAAAATCGCGGGCAGCAGAAGATCGAGGAAGCAGCACAGGAATGGTAAATTTTCATGAATCCGCCATTGACGGAAGACCTTTTCCCGAGGGGGGAGAGTGCGACCGGATGGATTCGATTCTTTCCGTTTACAGGCACATTGTTCTTCATGTTCCTGACCCGATCCTGCACGTCGATACAACCTGCCGGGTCATGGTGGCCAACAGGGCCTACCTGGAGGCCTGCCGGAGACAAAGGGCAGAGGTCATCGGCCGCAGCCTGGAGAAAACAGCCGAGCCTGACCTCTGGGCCGCCATCCGGCAACCACTGCAGGAGGCCCTGGCCGGCCAGGCCGCGAAGTTCCGGATCCGGGCCCGTTTTGCCCCTTGCGCCAAGCCGCTCCTGCTTGATGTCATCCTTGTTCCCCGGCGCAACGATGCGGGAGCCGTTGTCGGCGCCACCGTGGTCTTCCATGATATCAGTGGACCGGCCCAGGCAAAAGAGCAACAGCGACTCGAGCAGGAACGGCTGCAGGCCATCCTGCGCGCCATTCCGGAAGGCGTTTACATCGCCAACAGGCGCTACGAGATAGAGTATGCCAACCCGGTCCTTGTCCGGGAGTTCGGACCGGTGGACGACCGCAAGTGCTACCAGTACCTGCAGCAGCGCACCTCACCCTGTCCGAACTGCAGAAACGACGAGATCTTCGCGGGCAAGACCATCTGCCGAAGGGTCTACTGCGCCACCTGCGACAAGGAATTCGAGATCCACAACGCGCCGTTGCAGACCACCGGCGAGCCGCCCGCCAAGATGGTCTTTCTCCGCGACATCACCGAGCGGGTCCGCATGGAGGAGGACCTGCGAAAGGCCAACGATCTGCTCAACTCCATCATCAACAACACCTCTGCCGTCATCTATGTCAAGGACCTCTCGGGCAGGTACCTCCTGGCCAACCGGCAGTTCAACGCGCTCTTCTCCCGGCCCGGCAGCGAGGTGACCGGAAGCACGGACTTCGAGATCTTCCCCCTGGAGAGCGCCCGCAGGTTCCGGGAGAACGACCAGCAGGTACTCGCCGCGCAGCAGACTCTCCAGTTCGAGGAGCAGGTCCTGCACAATGGCCGACAACACACCTTTCTCTCCATCAAGTTCCCCCTCTTCGCAAGCGATGGCACGCCCTACGCGGTGGCCGGCATCTCGACCGACATCAGCCAGCGGATCCACGCCGAAAAGGCCCTGCAGGAGAAGAACGAGCAGCTCCATGTCCTGATCAACGCATCGCCGGACATCATCTGCTTCAAGGACAGCCGGGGCAGGTGGCTGCTGGCCAACCAGGCCATCCTGGAGCTCTTCGAGATCAACGGCATCGACTACCGGGGCAGGACCGATGCCGAGCTGGGAGAATGCAGCCATTTCTACCGCCAGGCCCTGGAACACTGCAGCAGGACCGACGAGCTCTGCTGGCAGAGCAGAAAGGTGGCCCGGCATGACGAGATCATCCTCCGTGCCGACGGCACGACCAAGGTCTACGACGTGCTGAAGATCCCCCTCTTTCACACCGACGGCCGCAGAAAGGGGTTGGTCGTCCTGGGCCGCGACGTCAGCGAACGGGTCAAGGCGGAAGAGGCCCTGCGGGCCGAGAAAGAGCGCAGCGACAAGACGAACATCACCCTCAAGGTCCTCCTGGAACAGTACCAGTACATCGGCAAGAAGGCGGAAAAACAGGTATCCGACCAGCTCAAGACGCTGATCTTCCCCTACCTGGACCACCTGATCGCGACTGCCGAGGACGAGCGTGTGCGGGAGCTGCTCAACATCATCTCTTCCAACATCCAGGCCCTGGCCGAATCCTGTGCGGAAAAACGCAGCGTCATGGACAGGCGGCTGCAGCAGCTCACGCCGCGGGAGACCCTGATCGTCAACCTGATCCAGCAGGGAAAATCATCGCGGGATATCGCCCGGATTCTCAATCTCTCCAAGCGGACCGTGGACGTCTACCGCCAGAACATCAGGAAAAAACTCGAGCTTACGAACAACAGGATACAGTTGGCCGAGTATCTCCGCCTCCTCGGTCCTGGTCAGTAAATGACAGCACACCACCTCGGCACTCTCCTCAGGCACCTCCGGCCGGAAACCTTTTCCGGCCTGTTCCTGCTTCCCCTGCGGATCGGGTTCCGGGGTCGGTCGCTGCGGCTCTTCCGCCGCCGGCCCGGCCAGGGCGGAAGCAGGAAAAAGATCACCCGGAGAGACCATCGTCTCTACCTGGAATCCATCCTGGAATCCTCGACCAACACGGCCATTGTCGCCACGGACCAGGACCTGCGCATCTGGCTGTTCAACGGCGAGGCCGAGCGCCTGCTCGGTCTGCCGCGGCAGGAGGCCCTGGATCGGTCCCTGGTCGACATCCATGACAGGTTCGCGTCCCGCCGCGTCCGGGACTTCCGCCAGGTCATGGACGAGCTGCGCAACAGGGGCCGCTGCCACTTCGAGATGTGGCGCAACGGCCACTTCCTGGACGTGCAGATATCTTCTCTCCGGGACAGCGACCAGGACTTTGCCGGTCTCCTGCTCATGGGCCGTGACGTCACCAGCCTGAAACGGGCCGAGGAGGAGAAAAAGAGATCCCTTCTCCGCCTGCAGCGGGCCGAGAAGATGGAGGCCATCGGCCTGCTGGCCGGCGGTGTCGCCCATGACCTGAACAACATCCTCTCCGGTGTCATCAACTATCCCGAGCTCCTGCTGGCCACGCTGCCGCCGGACAGCGAGTACCGGCAGCCCCTGCAGTCGATCCTTGCCGCCGGACAACGGGCCGCGGCAGTGGTCAATGACCTGCTGACCATGTCAAGGGACGTTGCCATGGCCTGGCAATCCGTCTCCCTCAACGACCTGGTCCGGGACTACCTGCAGTCCCTGGAGGGACGCCAGCTGGCATCCAGGCATCCCGGGGTGCGGATCCGTTTTCATCCGGCGCCCAGCCTGTGCCCCTGTCGGTGCTCGCCGATCCATATCACCAAGATGATCATGAACCTGGTCACCAATGCCGTCGAGGCTGCAGGAGAGCAGGGGGAGGTCCATATCAGCACGGCCTGCGGGGCAGCCGCGGACAACACGGCCCGGGGCAACGGCCATGCCGGGGGAGACGTTGTCGTCCTGGAGGTCCGCGACACCGGACCCGGCATCCCGGCCGAACACCGGGACAAGATATTCGAACCATTCTATTCCACCAAGGTCCTGGGCCGCAGCGGCTCCGGCCTCGGCCTGGCCGTGGTGTGGAATGCCGTTCACAGCCACGACGGGAACATCGAAGTAGGCAGCGACAGCCGGGGGACGGTCTTTACGGTCCGGTTGCCTGCCGGCAAGGAGGCAGACGATACCCGGCAGGACGCGACCGGGAACAGGGTCGAGTCCCCCCTGCCGCGGGGAACCGGGTCGGTCCTGGTCGTGGATGATGACGCCATGCAGCGGGAAATCAGCCACCAGATGCTCACCCACCTGGGGTATTCGGCGCATACGGTCAGCTCGGGCGAGGAGGCGCTGACATACCTGCGACACCACCGCGTCGAGGTGGTCCTGCTCGACATGGTCCTGGGCGGCATGAGCGGTTACGAGACATTCCGGCAGATCATCGGACTGCACCCGGAGCAGTACGTACTGCTGGCAAGCGGATATTCAGAGAGTGACGACTTGGAAAAGGCCCTGGCCGCCGGCGCCGCGGGTTTCCTGAAAAAGCCGTACAGCCTGCGGGAACTTTCGCTGGCACTACGGCGCCGGCAGCGGGAACCACACGTTGCACCACGCTCTCCGGGAGGAAACGATGAACATTTTGCGCCACGTTAAGCTCACACCCAAGCTGATCGTCTCTTTTCTGATCGCCGGCCTTGTCCCGGTCCTGCTGATCGGCTGGACGTCGGCCTCCAGGGCGGCCCACAGCCTCGACCGGCAGGTCGCCCACGAACTGACCGCCGTGGCGGCCCTCAAGAAACGGGAGATCGAGCAGTTTTTCACCGCCCGTTTCCGCGATGCCGAGATCCTGTCCAGGAGCGCCGATATCCGGCGCCTCTACCGGGCCCTCCACCGCTACCAGCTCGACAGCGGTGTCCGGGCGGACGGTCCCCTTGCTGTCTCCACGCCCGAATACCGGGCGATATGGAAAGAGGAGAGCGGCGACCTCCTCAATTCCATCAGGAAGTACGGCTACCCCGACGTCCTTATTATCTCTGGCCCCCACGGCCAGGTCATGTACAGCGCCGCGAGCAGGACGGACCTGGGAACAAATCTCGACCATGGTCCCCTTGCGCACAGCTCCCTGGCCAGCCTGTGGCACAAGGTCGTCACGCGGCAGAGCCGGGTCTTTGAGGACTTTGCCCCCTACCCTGCCGCCGATGGCCGGCCGGTAGCCTTCATCGGCACCCCGGTCCGTGACGACCGGGGCAAACTCGTCGCCGTCCTGGCACTCCGAATCTCTCCGGCCGCGATCAACGATATCATGCGACAGCGGGACGGCATGGGCTCCACCGGGGAGACATTTCTTGTCGGCCCGGACAAGAGGATGCGTTCCGACGCCGTTCTCGATCCGGACCACCGTTCGGTCAAGGCATCGTTTGCCGGCACGGCCAGGGACAACGGCGTTGATACGGATGCCAGCAGGGCCGCCCTCAATGGCATCAAGGGCGTCCGGATCACGAAAAACTACAGGGGCCGCACCGTACTCAGCGCCTTCACCCCGGTCCGGGTCGGCGACGTGACATGGGCACTGCTGGCCGAAACCGGCGAGGCCGAGGTCCGGGGGCCGGTACGGTCACTGCACCGTTCCATCCTCATCGACATGGGTATCCTGTCGTTGTCCCTGGTGGCGGTGGCCCTGGTCCTGGCCCGGCACATTGCCGGGCCCCTGGTTTCCGGGGTGGGCTTCGCAAACCGGGTGGCGGCCGGCGACTTCACCGCCACCCTGGACGAGACCAGGCAGGACGAGGCCGGCCAGCTTGCCCGCGCCATGAACCGGATCGTCGAGGCCACCGGCACGATGCTCCGGGAGATCCGCGGCGGCATCGAGACCCTGGCATCCTCGTCAACCGAGCTCTCCACTGTCTCGGAACAGGTCACGGCAGCGGCCGCACAGACCACCGGCAGGGCAGAGACCGTGGCGGCAGCGGCCGGGGAGATGAGTGCCAAGATGGGCAGTGTCGCCGCCACGGTGGAAC
>WFUT01000164.1 GCA_015484845.1 Desulfobulbaceae bacterium | reverse complement strand
GTATCCATATCTGAACACTTCCCCCGGGGCCCTGCCTGACAGGCCCGGCCCACCGGCGGCCGGATCCTGTCAGGGGCCGGGAGAGCACTGTCTTTCCGTGTCCAGCTCCGCGGCCCTGTTCCTGTACAGGGACGGGTCCACCACCCGCGCCATGGCCCGAATGTCCAGGTCCCTGCCGAGAAACTCCCCGATCCTCGCGGCCCACGCCTCGGGCTCAGCCAGCACCTCGACAAAGGGAACCCTGAAAAGGGCCATGTTCTCCCGGCCCGCCAGCCAGGCGTCAACCTGGGCCAGGTGATTGGCAAACATGGTCTCCATACGGGCGTCCGGGGCAGCCGGCTCCCTGCCCTGGCGTTCCAGCATCTTGCGCTGGGACGCCACCACCTCCCGCAGGTCCCGCTCCATGAAGAGAACCCGGTAGGAATAGTCGGCGGGCAGCCGCAGGAGCAGCATGGAGACCATCTTGAAGGCCCGGCCGCAGGTGGCCGGCAGCCAGGAGGCATCCTCGGCGATCCTCTTGACCGGCTCATACTCCCAGTATCCCCTGGGGTTGTCGATATCGGCCCGGCGGACGTTGTCGGTGACCACATCCATGCCACCGGCATCCAGCATCCGCATCATCATCGAGGTGCCTGAACGCGGCAGGCCCGAGACAACAGTTATGGGGTGATCAGTCTCTCTGCGCATCACCGCTGGCTCAAGGCCCCTCCTCTTTCTTTTCCCGCTGCGCCGCGGTCGCGACCTTGTCCTCGACAAAGGTGCCCAGGACCTTGCGCAGGTTGAGCAGCTCCATCTGGTACTCGTAGGTGGTGACGATCAGGCTGGTGCGGGCGCTGTTCAGGTCGGTGACGGCCTGGTCCCGGTCAAGGCTGGTGGCGGCGCCGTAGGAAAACTGGGTACTGGTGATCTCGTAGGTCTTTTGGGCCAGTTCCACCTGTTTCTTCAGGTTGTCCAGCCTGCTCCGGTAGGACTCGATGTTGGTCAGGGCCGTGCGCAGGTTCACCTCGATGGTGTCGTGCAGTTCCTGCCGCGCCAGGCGAGCGATCTTCAGGTTCTCCCGCTGTTCCTTGAGCTGCGAGTACCGGGTGCCGCCGTCATAGAGCGGGACGCTGACCTGGATGGAGGAGAGCAGGTAGTTGTAGTCCTGGTCATAGGCGGGATTGTTGTTGACGTAGTACTTGATGGAGCCGTCCAGGGAGGGCCAGAAACTGGCCTCGGCGATCTTGACATCCAGGCCCGACACCTTGACCTGCTGTTCGGCGGCCTGGTAATCGTGGCGCCGGGCCAGGGCCTCCTTGAAGAGGGTATCAAAATCCTTGCCCGGTGGCTGCAGTTCAGGTGGCTTGAGAACGTCGAAATCACTGTCCCTGATCCTGGCCTTGTTCCTGAGGATATTCTTCTGCAGTTTCAGGTTGTTTTCGCTCTCCAGCAGGTTGCCCCTGGCCTTGGTCACATTGAGTTCGGCCCGGACGACCACATCCTCGGTCACCTGGCCGGCCTTGTACATGGTCTCGGAGACCCGCTCGCCCTCGGCGGTCAGGTCGATGAAATCATGGGCATTGGCAACCAGTTCCCTGGCCTGCAGAACCTGGTAGTAGGCCTGCGCCACCTCGTAGAGCGTATCCTGGATCTGCTGGTAATACTCCTGCCGCGATCCCCTGATCTCCTCGTCGGCCTGTTCGCTCCGCGGAAAGAAGGTCATCCTGAACAGGGGCTGCAACAATTCCAGGTCCCCCATGGTCTGGTCCTCGGGGATGACCTCCCGGTCATAGTAGTCAATGGGCCGGTCGGCATGGTTGTAGCGGCCATTGGCATTGAGCTTGGGCATTATCTCGACCCTGGCCTTTTCCGGCAGCAGCCTGGAGATCACCACCCGCCGCTGCGCGGCCCGGATGCGCGGATTGCTCTCCAGAGCCAGGTTAAAGGCGTCCTCCAGGGCATAGACCGGTCTCTTGCCGGCCGCCTGCCTGCTCTCCGCGACCTTGAGTGAGGCGATGCGGATGTCCCTGTCCGCCGACCGCGTGGTCCTGTCCGCGGCGCGGACCCCGGGCCCTGCCGCCAGGAGCAGGACAAGGGCCAGCGCCAGGATGACTCCACGGAGAATCTTCTGCCGGCTTATCGATCGTTTGCACACGTTCACGTTTCCACCACGATTTGATATGTCAGGAAAGTTCCGGGAAGAGCCGTCTTCCCGTTCCCCGGGTTTACGGGATCCACGACCAGACCTCGACCCGGACGAACCGGTCCAGCCAACGGAAGAACACCGCATACACCGGCCGGGTCTCTCCGACGATCTTGGCATAGCCGGTCATGTCGGTCTTCAGGTGCGCATCCCTGTTCTCCAGCTCGGCCAGCACCGTCACCACCTTGCCCTCCCGCACCAGGGGCTGTCCCCTCTCGATCAGCCACTCCCTGTTGGACAGGGCGCGGACGATGCGACCCTTTTCCTTGGAATAGGCCGCCGGCGCTATGGCGAGAACCGAGGTCCTGTACTCCCGGCCGGGCTCGGCCCAGGTCTTGAGAACCACGTCCGCCCCCTTGCGGACATGGACGATATCCTCTTCCGGCAACTGGATATCGACAAGGAGCCGGCTCGCGTCCTCGACCACCGCGAACAGGTCGCCCTTGTCCAGGTACTGCCCCTCCTCCTGCACGGGAAAGGCGCTGATGATCCTGCCGTCAATGGGGCTGACCAGGGTCGTGGACTCCAGGTCCTTGCGGCTGAACCTGAGCTCCGCCTCCGCTGCCCGGAGCTGGGCCTCCATGGCCTTGATCTCATCCGGTCGGGCCCCGCTCTTCACCAGCTCGAGGTTCTTGATGGCCACCTTCAGGTTTGCCCGGTCCATGTCCCTGATCTTGAGGGCCTCGTCATAGTCCTTTTCCGAGACCGCCTTGTTCCTGTACATCTCCTCCTGACGGCGGAGCAGTTTCTCGCTGTGCTTGAGGCTGGTGCGGGCCGCATCCACCTCTGCCTCGGCCCGGGCGATCTCCTCGGGCTTGGGACCGGCCTTGAGCAGGTCCAGTTGGGCGCTGATGTTGTCATAGGTGGCCTGCGCCTCCTGCAGCCGCCGGAGCTGGTCCCGGTTGTCAAGCCGGGCGACCGGTTCACCCGCCCGGACCAACTGGCCCTGGTGCACGAATACCTTCTCGATCTTGCCCGGTACCTGGGCACGGATCCCGAACTGGGCCCCGGGCCGGAGATGAAACTCGCCGCTGACCGTGGACCGGTACGGCAGCAGCATGACCACGACCAGGACCAGCAACAACCCCAATTCCACCAGGTGGCGAATCCGTATGAATCCGGTTTGATTCAACATGACCTTTCTCTCTCCCCATTCTCTCATTCGCATGAATAGACCTGTCAGCTGTTCTTCAAAACGCAGACACAGCACCACCACAAACAGGCAGGCCCCGACCCCCTTGAGCAGGCTGACCAGGAAATACCCGACAAGACCGAGAAAAACGGCCCAGAACACGTTGTAAAACACCCAGGACAGCGTGCCGTACCAGAAGAAGATATACCTGTCCCTGAGCGATAGGGGTTCCGGCAGGGGGCGGAGCAGAAAGACCGAGCGGGCGTAGTTGATCCCCCTGCGCCGCAGGCCGTAGATATCGAGCCAGGTGCGCAGGAGCTGGTATCCGTCCCTGTGCAGGAGCGGATTGAAGTTGAAGATGAAATAGAGAAAGGAGGAAAAGGCGACAAACGACCAGACATAGTGCATGAACGACCAGGGCACGGTGATCTTCCAAAGGATGACGCTGACGGCCCATACCATGAGCTGCATGGTCATGGCGGCCAGGATTATCCGGACCTGGGCCGGTTTCTCCGTGGCGTAGAAGGTATCGGTAATATCGCACTGAAAGCGTGGAAAGATCCTGTAGATAAAGCGGAGATTGAATTCGTGTACCTGGCCGCCATAGTACCGGCAGGCGACCCCCTTGATAACCTCGCCCAGGAAATTCATGGCAATGATCACGGCGAGAGTGAAGGGAAGAAAGTAATGTTCCCTGGCCAGCAGCCTCCATTCCAGGAAAAAGTAGCTGCCATCCCTGAAGGTGACGCCCAGGGCGAGAACGAGGGCGCCGGCGAGAACCGCCACAAACAGCGGAAAAAAGCGGCCGAACCACCGGGCAAACCGGAGAAACGTCCTGTTGGGATCGAACAGGATCCATATCTTCTCGTTCAGGGAGAAGCCCTGCTCCCGGCCCCCCTCTTGGTCGATCCCCGTGCCCAGGAAGCCCTCGGCATCCAGCTTGCGGACAAACGCCTCGAGCTGTTGCCTGTCCAGCGCCACCCCGAACCGGTCCTGGAGAGCGGAGCGGATCTCCTCCAGGGACCGCTCCCCGTTCAGGCGGCTGCAGATAAAATACTCCTCTTCCCCGAACTCGAAGACCGCCTCCTGGTCCGGGTGTTCTATGAGATAGGAAAAGGTCCCGCCCTGCTTCGCACAGGGCGTGATCTTTACCTTGTCACCGAGTTTTGGATACGTTCGCGTCATTCTTCTCCTTACTCCACAGGGCCTTATTCCACAGGGCCGGGCAGGGCGGCGCGGCCGGGCCGGGTCCTTGCCGGCGCCGCTGCTATATCATCTCCTCGAAGGCGAGCATCTCCTCCCATTCCCTGCTGTCCTCCCTGTCCGGCAGCAGCTCGACGCCGGCGACATAGCCGCTGCCGACCTTTCGCCGATCCAGGCGCACGACCCTGCCCCTGGCGGCTATGGTCTTTGCCTTTGCGGTGTTCTCCACGATTATCCTGATCTCCTCGCCCACCTGCAGTTCCTCGTCACACTCCACCTGGACACCATGCAGCGAGATATTGCCGGTGGAGGCGACGTAGGGTTCCTCGCCCTCCCGGGCCTGGATATTGATGGGAAGATTCAGCTCGTAGCGCCTCTCCCGTCTCTTGTCCCGCTCATAGGAGGATGCGGGCACCTGTTCCTCGGCGACCTGTTCCAGGTCGATCTCTTCGAGCCCCAGGGCCCTGCGGCAGGCGATGATCGCCTCGACGCGCCGTCCCTGCGCCTCCAGGTCGCTGCCCTCGCCGCAGTCGATGCCGACCAGTTCCAGGGCGGTCCTGTACTCTGCCAGGGCCTCCTCGTACCAGCCGAGGAGGAAAAAGACATCGGCCAGGTCCGCATGCACGGTATGGTCTTTACTGTCCAGGCGCAGGGCGGTCTTGTAGTGGGAGATGGCCAGGTCGTACTCCTTCAGCCGCACGTAGATATTGCCCAGTTTCTGGTGAAAGGAGACCATGCGGGGATCGATGAACAGGGCGGCGCGATACTCGAGGATGGCGAGATTGAGCATGGAACGGCGCTGGTGGATATCCGCCATCCTGGCGTGGACATCGGCCTGGGAGGGGTTGATGGCCAGGGCCTCCTTGTACTCGGCAAGCGCGGCCTCGTAATCGTTGCCGGCGCAGTGGATATCGCCCAGGGTGACGTGGGACTGGGGAAGGGCCGGGTTCAGGTGCAGGGCCTCCTGCACCGCCGCCAGGGCCGCCTCCTCGTCGCCCTGCTCGTGCAGTGCCGTGGCGAGCCGGTAATAGATATCCTCTGACTGCGGATTCAGCTCCAGGGCACGCCGATAGGAGGTGACCGCCTCCCCGTACCTCCGGCAGGCCTGGTAGACCTCACCGAGCAGGCCATGGCTGTCAGGGGAATCCGGCTCCCGCTTCAGGGCCTGGAGACAGCAGTGAATCGCCTCCTCGTAACGCTGGTGCTCGGCATGGACCTGGGCCAGGAGGAACCAGGGCTCGTCGAGCTCCGGATCAAGGCGCAGCACCTCCTCGAGCTGGGTCACGGCCTCGTCGTACTTTCCCTGTTCCATCAGGATCTTCGCCAGGAGGATCTTGCCGTCGACCAGCTTGGGGTTGAGCTTGAGGGCCGTCAGGATATCGGCAATGGCCTCATCATCCTCGCCATTGGCCTGGTGGACCTTGGCCAGGGAGAGCCTGGCCTGCGCCCCGTTTCCTATATAATTGATCTTCGGAACAAACTCTTCCATAAATCCCGGTTATCCTCGGTTAGAACCTAAAAGGAATCTTCCCACGCCTCCTGGTCCTGCCGGATATAGGCTGGGAACCGGTTCAGGATGTGATCGCGCAACCGCTGGCTGGCCTCCAGGAAGTCGTTGCCTCCCCGTTCATACTCGAGCCCGACCACGTCGAGATCCCGCATGGTCTGGTACGACTCCTCCACCGACAGCCCCAGCCCCATGAAGGTGGGAAAACCGCACTCGGTGCCCAGGCAGATACCCTTCTCCAGCAACCAGCGGTTACCCTCCACCACCCACTGGTCGGCCATGTCGGAATCCATGGTCTTGTGGGTCCAGGTCATGCCCTCGCCTTCCAGCTCGAATTCATCCCGGCCGTAGACCAGGGTGTCGTGTTCGACCCGGAACTGGCCCAGGTTGACCGTGTTGGGCCGGGTGCGGTCGATGAAGGCAAGGGTGTTCTCAAAGGTCGCCCTGGTCTCGCCGGGATAGCCGACAATAAAGCTGGCATGGCAGAAGATATCGTGTTTCTTGGCAATGGCCACGCCCCGCTCGGCATCGGCCACCGTGTGCATCTTGTTCATCTTCTTGAGGATGGAGTCGTCGCCCGACTCGATACCGAAGAAGACGGCAAAGCAGCCGGCCCGTTTCATCAGCTCCACCCGCTCGTCGTTCATGTCGTCCACCCGGGCGTAGCAGGACCACTCCAGCCCCAGGTCGAGCTCGATCATCAGGCGGCAGATATCTTCGGGATAGTGCGGGTAGTGGGGCGGGCCGTCGGTGAAGTTGGAGTCGCTGATCCGGTAGCGGGTGATGCCCAGCCGGGCATTGGCCAGCAGTTCCTCCCGGATATCGTCCAGGGAGCGGATGGTCTTGCCGCGGTCATAGGAACAGTAGAAGCAGTTCTTCTGGCAGCCGCGGGAGAACTCGATGGCATAGACATGGTTGTAGCTGCGGTGCACGTGCCGCCAGTCGGCCACCGGGATACGCACCTTGCTGGCGAGAAACGGCCGGCCCGTCTCGTCGAGCCGGCTTGCCTTGCGGCCATTGACCCCATAGAGCACCTGGCCGTCCGGGGTCCGGTACGAGGCGTTGGGGATCGTGGCCGGGTCCCGTTTGCCGTGCAGCACCTCGAGGATGGCAATGATGGCCTCTTCGCCGTCGCCGAAGACGCAGAAATCGCCAAGATCATGCAGGTGCCGCAGCTTGCGGATGCTGGGGCCGCCCAGGACCAGGCGCGTGTCCTCGTGCATGATCTTGCGGATCTCGCCGATGTAGCGGCGTACCATGATCTCGTTGAGCAGAAAGGTGGTGGACAGGCCAACGGCCCGCGGTCTTTCCGCCAGGATCCTCTTCACGTATTCCATCCGCTTGGGAAAACGCAGGATATTGTCGACCACCACGACCGAGTAGCCCGCATCCGTGGCCACGGTGGCCAGGTCACAGAGGCTCAGGTGCGGCCGGTGCGGCACCCGGATGCGATAGCGACGTTCCGCGGTCTGCGGATCCTCGCCCGGCAGGAAGGGGAGCGGCCGGAAGTAGTCGGTGATGCCGTACTTCTTTTCCACCCGTTCCTTGTCTTCACGGGTGAAACCCAGGGCCCGCATCTGCTGGCCCAGTTTTTCATCACTGCGGAACCAATAATCACCCTCCCAGGCAATGGGTTCGTCCGTCAACAGCACGAGATCGATCCTGTCTTTCACCATGTCCTCCTCTTCCGCGCTTGCGGCGGAAGCTCACGTAGAGTTGATGTTGCGATGCACCTGCCGCCATATTCTCCCTGGTGGCCGCCCTCCGGGACGCCTGTCAGGTCTCCCGCTCCTTGACCGCGGCGACCTCCAGCCAGAGACGCGGCACCTCGGTCATTCCCACCGCGGCAAGGGCCGGACCCGCCGTCTCCTGCAGGGCCTCGGAGGCCAGCTGCACCGGGTAGCCGCTGAACAGGACCTCGGCCAGGCCGGCATAGGCACCAATGGTCTCGAAACAGCGCTGGTTCATCAGCACGGTCCGCTCGTTGATCCCCTCGACCCTGAAACCGCGCTCCCGCAGCACCCGCTTCCAGTCGTCGATGGAGAGCCAGGGCTTGGAAAAGGCCTTTTTCGCCGTGCCTCGTTTTCGCCTGATCCCAGGCTTCCCCTGCCGGCGCAGCTCCCTGTCCCTGTCCATCATGTAGACGGCGGCCTGCTTCACCCACTCGTGGTGCACCTTCTCGGTCCCCGGCGGCATGGTGCCGGCATAAAACGACGAGTTGAAGGCAAACAGGCCGCCCGGCCGCAGCACCCGGTTGATCTCGGCCAGCAGGCGGCCCTCGTCCGGCAGCATATGGATGGAGTTGCCCATGACCACCGCGTCCATGCTCCGGCCGGCCACCGGCAGGAGATCGGCGGTACCCTGCAGGAGCTGGAGACGGATGCCCCGCCGCGCCAGGGCTCCCGTGTCCCGGAAGTGGCGCAGGGCGATCAACATCGACTCCAGGGAGAGATCCAGGCCCAGGACCCGTTCCAGGCGGGGACAGGCCATGGCCAGGAGATCGGTCATCACGCCGGTGCCGCAGGCCAGGTCGAGCAGCACCTCCACCCCGGCCAGGGGCAGGGTCCCGACAAAGGCGCGGTTGGCCTCCACGTATTCCGGCTCCCGGGAAAAGGGCTCGTAGGTCATGTTGACTTCAACGGCGCACACGGCTGTACCTCAGGGTTCTGGGGCACCCGCGGGCGGCCCCGGTTTCATGGCAGCGACCAGGAGATATTTTTCCGTATCAGGGACCCGGTCGTAGGAAAGCCGCAGGTGGTCGGCCAGCTGCTGCCTGGAGATCTCGCCGGCAAAGAACTTTTCATGGAAAAACCTGACCACGTTCATGAAGTGGCCCTTCCAGCACGGCCCGGTGGCGTCGACCACCCGGATGTCCGTAAAGCCGACCGCCGCAAGCTGGTCGCGATACTCCTGCTCGTCGCGGACATAGTTCTCCTCGTGCCGGTAGCGCCGCCGCCGTTCCGCCTCGGCGTGCATGAGGATGTCCGAGAGCAGCAGGTGGCCGCCGGGCCGCAGCACCCGGAAGGCCTCGCCGAAGAAGCGTCTCCTGGTCCTGAAATGAAAGGCCGCCTCCACGCAGATGACCACGTCAAAGCTCCGGGCATCGAAGTCAAGGCGGGTGGCGTCCATGACCCGGAAGGTGCAGCCGGGGGCGTTTTTACGGGCGATCTCCAGCTGCCGCTCGGAGATATTGATCCCCGTCACAAGCTCCGGCGGAAAAAAGCGGCACAGGTAGCGGGTGGTGGCGCCCTTGCCGCAGGCCACGTCCAGGATCCGGCCGCCCCTGCCGGGCAGGAACTCGAGCAGCTTCTCCACCAGCCGTTCCGAGGCCTGGCGCTGGTTCTCCGTGCCCTCGTCCCAGTAGCCGTAGTTCAGGAAATCGCTGTGGCCGTAGTACTGGCTGTGCACCTGGCTGTCGAGCATCCTGTCATAGCGGGCACCCACCTGGTCCGGCGCGGTTGCCGCGGCTGCGGTGCAATGTGGTGTCATGGCCGTCTCCTGTCCCACGTTCTACTCCCTGCGTCCGGCGGCCAGGATATAGTACTCGATGTCCGGCACCACCTTGTAGGTCCGGTCCAGGAATCGCTGCAACCCGTCATAATCCAGCTCGCCGGCAAGAAAGCGCTGGTGAAAGAAGTTGACCACGCCCCAGTAGTGGCCGTGCCAGCAGTTGGTGGTGGCGTCCACGACCCGGACATCGGCAAACCCGGAGCGGCGCATCACCTGCCGGTACTCGGCCAGGTCACGCACATAGTTCCGCTCTGTCCGGAAGGTTCTCCTCTGTTCGGCGGCGCGGTTCATGAGGATATCGGACAGGACCAGGCTGCCGCCCGGCTTCAGCACCCGCCGGGCCTCCCGGAAGAACCGCTCCCGGGTATCGAAGTGAAAAGCCGCCTCGACACAGATGACATTATCAAACGACTGGTCCGGAAACTCGAGCTCCGTGGCATCCATCAGATAGAAGGAACAGCCCGGCGCATTGCGCCTGGCGGTCTGCAGCTGGCGCTCGGAGATATTGATGCCGGTCACCGCTTCGGGCGGATAGTGGCGGAGCAGGTAGCGGGTGCTCGCCCCCTTGCCGCAGGCCACGTCAAGGATGGTGCCGGACCTGTCCGGAATAAAGGCGAGCAGCTGCCGGACCAGGTTCTCCGAGGCCTGCCGCTGGCTGGCTGTTGTCTGGTCCCAGTAGCCGTAATTGAAAAAGTCACTGTGATCGACATACTCGTCGATCAGGGCATTGTACATGATGCCGTCATACCCCTTTTCCAGTTCCTGGACATTCACGGCCGCCGACCTGTCCATCCTCGCCACCCCGCGTTCTCCTGGCACCGGCATACCGAACCCCTCACTTATCCGGCCCGAACGAGCGAACCGGGTCGATACCGGCGGCAGACACCTTGCCCCCGGCCCGGGGCATGGGATGCCGCTGAAAGAAATCCCACATCATGTCATTGGCATTGATGCTGTCGGAGATATCCCCTTCCAGTTCCGCCTTCAACATCCGCCGTCCTCCCGGCCAGCCATGGCCCATGCCCTTGATCTTGACCAGCTCCACCTCGGTGCCGTCGGCAGCCCGGTAGATATCCACCGTGGTGTTGGGCAGGCTGTACGTTTTCACCGGCTCCCTGGCGCAGTGGTCCTTCTCCACCCAGAACATGATGTCATCCATGACCGGCATGTGCGCCATCTTCACCACAGCCAGCGAACCGACCCCCCCCTTGAAAGGGGAATTCCTGTCCGCGGTGCCATGGAAATGAATAACGGAAATGGGCCGGCTCGGATTGCACTCCTTCAACGCCATGGTGGCGGCCACCGGCGCGATGGCCGCGATGCGGTCGGTCAGCTCGCAGGCCAGCCTGTAGACCATCATGGCACCGTTGGAAAGACCGGTGGCGTACACCCTGCCGGTGTCGACACTGAACAGGGTGGCGACATCATCCAGGACAGCGTTGATGAACCCCACGTCGTCCACACCCTTTTCCATGGCATGGCCGCAGCACTCGCCGGCATTCCAGGTCAGCAGCCGCCTGGACCAGATGGTCCTGCCGGTGCCGTCGGGATAGACGACGATGAAACCGGCCCTGTCCGACGTACTGTCCATGTTCGACTGCAACCGCGCCGTCGCGGACCGGCCGCCACCGCCATGCAGATTCAGGACAAGGGGCATCGGGGTTCCCGGGGTATAGGAGGGCGGAACATGGAGGGTATAGCGCCGTTTTCTCCAGCCGATACGGATGAACCTCTCGTAATCGCCGGGACCGAGGACGAACTTTCCCTGCCCGGCAACGCTGTCATCGATCTCCTGCAGGCGGGAGTCGATGGCATCGAGCTCGCTTTTCAGTTTCCAGTAGTCAACCCCCCCCTTCTCGGTTCCGTGCGACACGCACTGGACACACAACAGGGAGACTACCAACAGGGAACATATTGTTATTGCGGAATTCAATGGTCGCACCTTGTCACTCTCTTTTCGTAATCGATCCGGACGCCGCGGAAGAGGCCCAAAGAGGCGGCTTCATTCGCCCCTGTCCGCCGACAGCAGCAGGTAGGCCGACACGCGTCCCCTTTCACGAAACGCGAACGGGGCCAACTGCCGCAAATCCTCCACTTCCTCCATGTTCACCATGACCTGCAGCTCGAGACACTGGCCGACGAATGTCTGGAACCGTTGCCAGCAGTCGGTGGTGGCATCAACAATGCGGATATTGACAAATCCCAGTTCCGCCAGCAGTGTCCTGTATTCCTCCGCCGTTGCCGGAGCGAGCTGTCGCCGCCTGCAGAACAGGCCTCTCCTGCCGCCGCTCTCCCGCCACAGGATATCCGAGAAGACCAGCCGGCCGCCGGGCTTCAGTACGCGGTACACCTCAGACAGGAGCCGCCGCCGCGGCAGGTCCACCAACCCCTCGGCCGAGATGGCATACTCGAAAGACTCGTCCGCCAGGGCCAGCCGCGATGGCGGCGAATACCTGAAACCGGTGGAGGGATGGGCCTGCCGGCAGGCCGCAAGCCCGGCCTTGCTGAAGGTGAGACCCAGGACCTCCCCAGCGGCAAAAAATCGTTCCAGGTAGGCGGTTGTCGCGCCACTGCCGCAGTTGATATCAACAATCCGCCCACTGATCTCCGGTTCCTGCCGGGCCTTCCCCGCTGCCTCCCTTCCTTCCAGCCACTGGCGGAGCTCTTCGTCGTCCGGCGGCCGGGGGATCCTCATCTCCACCGTCTGCCGGCAGAACGAGAGCAGTTCGTGCAGCAGGTTCTCGCTGGCGGTTCTGCCGTCAATGGTATCCTCCTGCCAGTAGCCGACATGGCGAAACCCGCTCCCCCGGTAAAAGGAGGCAACAATCTCCTCCACGGTGCCGCCGCCGGCAGCCGGTCCCGGCGCCCCTGTCCTGCCCGTGGCAGCAACCGCATCCCTCTCCCCGGGGCGCTGCACGGCCGCCGGCCGGTTTCCCTGCCAGACCTCCAGGCCGCCCCTGGGATTTTCCTCGTAGACCCAGCCGGCCGCCCTCTGCACGGCCACCCTGGGGCCGAAGGAGTTGGCAACACCCACGAACAGCCCGTACGGGGTGGAGGTAAGGGTGCGGACGCCGATGTTGTAGGGATTGCCAAAGCCGTTCTCGGTGACGGCGAACCAGCGGACACCGTCACGGGTCCGCCACATGTCAAAGCCGGCATCCCTGTTGATAAAGTCGGCAAAACGCGCCGGGTCCACGATCTTGTCGATCCGCCGCGGCCACTCCTGCCAGCCGTAGAACCGGAGAAACGGGCTCCACACGGCTGTTCCCGCGTAGAGCCAGCCCTCGTGTTCCTGCAGGGCCCACATGTAGGCCGCGGCCAGGTTGCCGAACCCCGCCTCCATGCCGCTCAGGGGGATCTTCAGTCCGTCGGGGGTCAGGCGGGGCGTGCCGGTGATCAGTTCCCAGGAATCATCGGGATAGACACGCAGGATCTCGGGCGGCGCGGGGCCGACATTGTACTCGCGGTCAAAGCCGCCGCTCTGTATGCCCGTGCCCAGGTAGAGGGCGCCGTCAAAGGGATACATGGCAAAGACCGCCTGATTGAGCCGGCCGCGGTGGGCGCCGTGGGCAAGGACCCTTGTCCAGTGATAGGGCGGCTTGCCCTCGGCCCGGGTCTTCCAGAGCTGAAAGCCGTCCCTGACATTGAGGGTGCCGGCATAGAGATGGTCGCCAAAGGCGCACATGGTATAGACGCTGCGGTTGCCGGAATCGCCGAAGTGCGGCTTGCAGGCCATCTCCCACCGCTGCCTGGCCGGATCGGGGTTGACAAGAACCGTCATCGTATCGGCGGTGCAGGCCTGGGCCTTTTTCTTCCCCATGACCGGCGCGATGAACAGGCGTCCCTTGAAGGCCACCAGCGGCCGCGCCCCCCTAAATCCCTCGCCCAACCCCAGTCCCGGCTCGGAGACCAGTTCAAAGTCCTCGCCGTTGTAGGTGCGCAGCATCATGGTCGGCGGGCTCTGGCTTGTCCCCCAGGTCGGGGCATAGAGGGCGGGCACTGACTCGCCCTTGCACCGGAACGGCACCAGGTTACGGAAACCGAAGCTGACCGGGGCCTCGAAACCATCCCCGGTCATGACCGTGTCCGAGATAAAGACCTGCTTCCAGGACCCTGTTCCGGGGTTGTAGCGCCAGATCTGGCCGCGCATGTCATAGTCGAAAATGCCGTGGAAGGTCTCCGGCAGTTCCACCGGCCAGACCGCCATGTTGACGGGATGATCGACCCGGGCGTTCTCGACCCCGAGGACGGCACCCCGCTGCGCCAGGTTGTGGCGGGTGGTCCCCACGTACAGGTGGTCCCGGAACCAGGCCATGGCGTGCGGATAGGCGTTGCCCGGATCGCCGAATCCCCTGTCGGCGATACAGCGGAAGTTCCCTTCCCTCAGTCCCGGCCGCTGGTCGCCGCTGCACTGTTCGGGCATGGTCGTCGCTCTTTTCACGCTCTGTCCTTTCACGTCAATGCCGGCTGCCCGCCCCCGGCCGCCGGCTGGCCTCATTCGGGGTCATATCCCGTGCCGATACTCTTCTCGTCCAGGGGTTCGATCTCCTGCCGCGGCCTGCCCAAAAGCCCGTGCAGCACATACTCGTTGCCCTCTCCCAGGTCGGGACCACGGCGGAAGATCCTGCCATTTCCGGCACTGGATCGGAAAAGCAGGCCCGGAAACAGGGCGCCATCGCCGTCTTCGGCGGTCATGAAATAGTTTCTCGCCTCCAGGTGCGCATCCTCCTGCAGGTCCCGGCCGTCCAGGACCGCACCCGAGGGGATACCCGCCTCCTGCAGCAGCTCCATGGCCCGGTAATGCTCCAGGCCGGAACTCCACTCGCCGATGGCCCGGTCGATCAGGTCATGGTGGCGACGGCGGCCCACCCTGCCGGCGAAACGCTCGTCGTCCGTCCAGTCGGGCCTGCCGATCAGGCCGCACAGGGCCCGCCACTCCTCGTCCGTCCGGACCGTCAGGGTCACCCACCTGTCCTCGCCCCTGCAGGGGTAACATCCCTGGGGCGCGTGGTAGGGGTGGCGGTTGCCCAGGGGCAGGGTCTGGCGTCCGTTCATCACGTACTCGAGCAGGTGCTCTCCCATGAGCGAGTGGGTCGCCGTCTCCATCTGCGACAGGTCGACGAACTGGCCCTCGCCGGTGCGCTGCCGGTGCAGGAGGGCGGTCATGATGGCACAGGCCCCCATCAGGCCGTTGCAGACATCCATCTCCCGGGTACGGTAGCGCTTGCCGTCACGGGAATAGGCGGTCAGCTGCTGCAGGCCGCTCAGGGGCTCGATGGTTCCGCCAAAGCCGGCAAAGGAGGACCAGGGACCGCCGGTGCCAAATGCCGACATCAGGACGAGGATGATGTCCGGCCGCACCTTCTTCAGGTCGTCGTAGGCAATGCCCAGCCTGTCCAGGACATGGGGCCGGGAATTGGAGACCATGATGTCGCTGATCCGGACCAGGTCGAGAAAGGCCTGCAGGTCCTTTTCCTTTTTCAGGTCCAGGGTCAGCGACCGCTTGTTCCTGTTCACCTGGTGCCAGCGCGGATGCCTGTTGTACATGCGCTTTCCCAGGCGGGCGCCCCGGATCACGCACATCCGCGGCGCATATTCGACCCTGATGACCTCGGCCCCCAGGTCGCCGAGCAGGCGGGGGCCGATACTGGCCGCCCATTCATGGGCAAAATCAAGTACACGCACCCCGGCAAACGGCTGTTCAGACATCAGAGTATCCCCTCTTCTTCCATGGCTTGGATCTCGCCGTCGGAAAACCCGAGCAGACGACCATAGACCTCCGCATTGTGCTCGGCCAGAAGCGGCGCCCGCTCCTGCCGCCACGGCGTGGCCGACATGCGAAACGGTGCGCCGCAGTAGGCATGCCGGCCCACCACCGGGTGATCCACCTCCTGGAAAAAGCCCCTGGCCCGGTGCTGCGGCAGCTCCACGGCCTCCTCCAGGGTGGCCAGGTAGGCAAAGGCCAGGCCCTGCTCCTGGCCGGCATGAAACAACTCCTTTTTCCTGAACTTCTTCACGCAGGGCCTGAGGATCTCCTCGTACTCGTCGCGCAGGAACCTGCGCACCAGGCAGTGGTCATACTTGTCCTGGAAGAGCCTGGGCTCGTCGAATATCTTCTTCGCCTTCCGCCAGTGACGGATGGGGCCGGAGATCACCGCCACCTCGCCGTCAGCGCATTCATAGTGCTGCCAGGGCATCATGGAGTGCTGGTCCCCGGTCCGCCTGCGCACCGTCCCGAGCTGCAGGCTCTCGACCAGGCCCATCTCGATGTTGACCAGGGATGCCTCCTGGATGGAGATGTCCAGGTGTTCCCCCTTCCCGGTCTGCTGTCGGCGATGGAGGGCGGCCAGGATGGCGGAATAGGCGCACATGCCGGCCGAGTACTGGGCCAGGGCCGGACCGGCCCTGAGCGGCTCGCGGCCGGGATCGCCGGTCTCGTTCATCAGGCCGCTCATGGCATAGAGCGAGATCTCATCCCCCTTATAGTCGCGATAGGGCCCGTCCTGGCCATAGTTGGAGATCGAGGCCATGACCAGGGAGGGATTGATCTCCTGCAGCCGCTGCCAGGCAAGCCCCAGGGCCGGCAGGACCCGGGGGGAGAAATTCTCCACCAGGACATCGGCATCGCGGACCAGCCGACAGAGGATCTCCCGGCCCCGGTCGCTCTTCAGGTCCAGGGTGATGCTCTTCTTGCCCGTGTTGAGCCAGAGAAAGGGGATGCTCCGCTCCGGCCCCTCCACGCCCTGGTAAAATGGTCCCATGCCCCGCAGGGGATCACCGCTGCCGGGCCGTTCCACCTTGATCACCTCGGCGCCGAACCCGGCCAGCAGCTTGGTGCAGTAGGGACCGGCCACGTGGTGGGTCAGGTCGATGACCCGCAGGTGTCCAAGCGCGCGCTCCGTCATCAGCCCCTCCTCTTCCTCTTTTTCCGCCGGCGGGCCGCAAACGGCCGGATCACCAGGTGGTCCAGGACCGTGTCCCCGGGCAGGCAGGCAAGCCAGCTCACCAGCTCCGCCACCCGTTCCGGGGGCAGGGCGTTCTCCGGCGCCCTGACCGGCCCGTTCTGGTCCCAGATCGGAGTCGCCACCGCGTCCGGCATCACCACGTGCACCCGGATGCCGGAGGCGCGCACCTCCTCGGCGAGGGCCTCGGACAGGCCGACCACCCCGAACTTGGAGGCGCAGTAGACCGAGTCAAAGGGCCTGCCCTTGAGCCCAGAGGTGGAGGAGAAGTTGATGATCTGGCCGTCGCCCTGGCGCATCATCTGCGGCAATACGGCCCGGTTGGCCAGAAAGGTACCCTTGAGGTTGACGTCGATCACGGCCTGGTACTCGGCAAGGCTCATCTGGTGCAGCAGTTTGGGCGGACTGCCCGGGGCCCGCAGGATGCCGGCACAGTGGACCAGGATGTCAATCCGGCCATGGTGCTCCACGGCCGCCGCGGCCATGGCCGCCATGTCCTCCTCCGAGCGCACGTCGCAGCAGAGCCCGTCCACGGGCCCGCCCTCTTCCCGTGCCAGCTCCGCGACCACCCCGTCTACCCGTTCCCGGTCCAGGTCAACCACCAGCACACCGGCGTCCTCCCGGCGCAGGGCAAAGCAGCAGGCCCGGCCGATGCCCGAAGCGCCGCCGGTGACCACCACCGCCCTGCCCGCCAGCCTGCCCGTTGTCGTCTCTGTCATCTTCTCTTTCCTGTCAGGTTCCTGTTGTCATTGTCTCAGGCCGCCCTGTGGTGCCCAAGCCAGCCGCTGTGCAGCCCCCTGGCCGCCGGCTCGATGACCACGGCGTCAAGGTCCATGTCCTCCGGATTCTCCAGCATCCACAGGATCATCTCCGCCACCCGCTCCGCCGGCAGGATGGCGCCCGGCCTGGGCAGGGGGCCGTTCTGGTTCCACATGCCGGTCTCGATGGCGCCGGGCAGAAGCGACCGGACCCGCACCCCGTACCGCGCCACCTCCCGGGCCAGGGCCTCGGTCAGGCCGATGACCCCGAACTTGGAGGCGCAGTAGGCGGTGTCAAAGGCCAGCCCCTTGCGGCCCGAGGTGGAGGAGAGATTGATGATATCCCCTGCCCCCTGGCGGATCATGACCGGCAGCACGGCCCGGTTGGCCAGGAAGATCCCCTGCAGGTTGGTGTCCAGGACCTCGTCCCACTCGGCGACGGTCATGTCCCTGAGCAGCCGCAGGCTGCCGTCGCCGCCGCGCAGGATACCGGCGGCCGCGACCAGGATGTCGATGCGGCCGAACCGCTCCCGGGCCCGGGCCGCCATCCTCTCCATGTCAGGTTCCCGGCGCACGTCACCGGCGAGCGCCAGGCAGTTCTCCGCGCCGGCCACCCGGACCAGCTCGGCCTCCAGCTCGGCCAGCCGCCGCCTGCTGCGGCCCGCGGCCACCACCCTTGCGCCCCGTTCCGCCAGGGCAAGGCAGACCTGCCTGCCGATGCCCACCGTGCCGCCGGTAACCACGGCCACCCTGTCCGCCAGGCCGCTCATGGCTGCAACACCGGCCCGGTCTCCCTGTCGACCCCGGACACGCTCCTGGCGGCCACTGGCTCGTCGTCCCCGCACCAGCCGGTCTCGGCCAGGAAGTCCAACAGGACCCGGATGAAGAGATCCGGATCGGTGAGGGGAAAAAAATGGCCCCGTCCCGGCACCAGGACACTGCGGAAATCAGGGATCAGCTCCTGCAGCCCGCGCAGCGAGGGCAAGAGCCGGGTCTTCTCGCCATAGACCCCCAGCACGGGCAGGTCAAGGGTGGCGATGGTCTCCGGGGTCAGCCCCTCGGCCCGGACCAGGTCCTGCCGGGCGCTGGTGGTATTGAGCAGCCTGGTCCAGCGCTCGGCCGAGCGCCGGCCGCCCCCCTTGCGGCAGAAGGGAACAAAGAGCTGGGTGCCTTTAAGTTTCTCCCGCTGTTCGAGCCATTGGGGCCGGGCAAGCTGTTCGAGCAGGAAGAGACCGGCCTCCTTTTCATCGGCATCGATCTCGATCCCCATCTGCCGCAGGTTCTCCCGCGCCTCGGGCCAGTTGGCCCAGTCCCGCGGCCGCTGGGTGGGCTGCAGGGAGCGGACCCGGGAATCGGCCATGGTGATGCCGCGCACCCGCTCCGGATGGAGGAGGCCATACTGCAGGGCCACGGTGCCGCCGAAGCTGTGGCCCACCAGGTGCGCCCTTTCGATCCCCAGGTGATCGAGCAGCATGTCCAGGTCAGCCGCCATGTGCGTCGGGGTGTACCCCGTTGCCGGCATGCTGGAGTAGCCGTGCCCGCGCAGGTCATAGGCCGTAACCCGGCAGTGGCGGGCCAGGGTCAGCAGGATCCTGATGTTCCAGAAGGCGGAATTGGCGGCAAAGCCGTGGATCAGCACCACGTCCCGGCCCGTGCCGAAACAGCGGTAGCTGATGGTGACGCCGTTGCCCTCGGCCCGTCCCGATCGCTGCGTCTTCATGCGCTCTTTCCCCATTTCCCCTCTCCCCGGCAGCACCCTATTCCATGTAGCCCAGGGCCTGGAGCTGCTTGATGATCTGCGCCTCTTCCTCGGCCTCCAGGGTGTGCTGCTCCCGGAGGGCGTAGGAGTCGGGCCGCGCCGTGGGCCCGCCCCGGCGCACCGGCCGCCCGGCCAGGAAGCTGTCGGTGAAGAGCCCCTCCACCACCCGCCCCTCCAGGTCGGACGGCACCGGCAGGCCCAGGCTGTGCAGGAGCGCCGGCGCGATATCCACCAGGTCCATGGCCGGCAAGGTGACGCCGCCGGTGATGCCGGGGCCGGCGGCCATGAAGACGCCCATGGGATAGTGGGTGCCCTCCACCTGCGGCCGGCGATAGAGCACCGGCTCCCGGTTGACGATGGAGAGAAAGCCGTGATCGCGGGTGACGATGGTCAGGTCCGGCGCCCGCCGGTTGTTGGGCCCGGGAAAGGCCTCCTCCCGGGTCAGGACGCGGCTGATCACCGGCTGCCCGGCCTCGTCGGTTATGCCGAGGAGCCGGTCGGCCAGCTCCTGCCGGAACGTTGCGTAATCCGCGGCCGGCACGCCGCCGTCCCCCTCGCTGCGGGCGACCCGGATATGGATGCCGTTGGAGGTGGTGGTGCTGGCATAGGCCCTGGTGTGCCGCCAGTCGAGCAGCACGAAGTGGCGGTCGATGAGACGGCGGTAGCGTTCCCGGTCGCCCTCGGCCATGTCCTCCATGTCGCGCCAGCGCAGGAGGCCCTGTTCGGCCAGCCAGGTGTTGATGCGCAGGACCTCG
Source organism: Desulfobulbaceae bacterium (assembly GCA_015484845.1). Lineage (GTDB taxonomy): Bacteria > Desulfobacterota > Desulfobulbia > Desulfobulbales > Desulfobulbaceae > DRKI01. Next base: position 8,718 of record WFUT01000164.1, on the reverse strand, counting down.
CGCGTGGGCCCGAAGCCATGGTCCGAGGCCATGAAGAGGCGGGCCTCCGGCCCGGCCAGCTCCCGGATCTCGGCCAGGAAGGTGTCCAACTCCCTGAAGTAGTCGTGCAGGAGCTGCCGGATCTTCTGTTCCCAGGGCGAGGGATCGGACGGGACAAGGTCCGGGTCCAGGAAACGCCAGCCCATGTGCAGCATCTTGTCCGGCCCGTCAAAGAGGATGGCGGTCAGGTCGGCGGGCCGGGTGCGCATCAGGTGGCGGACCGCGGCAAACCACTGCCGCTCGCGGCGGATATGGAAGGTGATCCAGTTCTCGTACTCCTCCTCGGGTACGCCCCTGGCCGCCTCCTTCTCCATGTCAAAGTCCCAGGCCATCTCGCGGGCGCTGAACCCGGGCAGCCCCTTGAGCTCGTCAAAGACCTCGCGCGGGAAGATGTTGCGGCGCAGGTGCTTCCAGGAGACCAGGCCCGGGATCACGTAGCCGTTCACCTCGGGCGGTGGCGACATCATGGGAAAGTTGAGGGTACCGACACGGCCCTGCTGGCGGCTGACCATGGACCAGATGGTCTCGCACTGGATATCGCGGAAATTGTACAGGGTGAAGTAGACCTCGCTGGCCCGCTCCTCGGACCAGATAAAGTCAAAGACCCCGTGCGTGCCGGGATTACGGCCGGTCATCAGGGCGATCCAGGCCGGCGGCGTCAGGGGGTTGGGCGTGGAGCGCAACTCCGCCCGCACGCCGGAGGCCAGCATCGACGCCAGGTGCGGCATGACGCCCTCCTGCATCAGGGGATCGAGGATGGTGAATGTGGCGCCGTCAAGGCCGATCAGGACCGTGGGGTTCATTGCTTTCGCTCCCGGATTATTATACTCGTATTGTTCACAGCCGGACCCCCACCCGGTTGGACACGGGCGGAACAGCCGCCATGACCGTTCATCCGGCCAGGTGCCGATCAAGGAAGTCCACCGTGTCCCTGACCGTGATCTCGTCCACGTAACGGCCGTCCTCCATGAGCAGCTCCTCGAAGGGCATGCCGCGCTGCTGGAACCGCTCCTCGATGGCAACGATGAACTGTACCACGTCGATGGACTCGAATTCCAGGTCCGCCATGAGGCGGGTCGCCTCGTCGATGGGATCGTCCAGGTCCATGTCCCAGTCCGCGGTCATGTCCTCCAGGATCCGGACCAGGCTGTCAAGAATCTCCTCTCTGCTCCTGCTTGCCATCGCTCTCTCCTTCTCTGATATATGCTGTTGCAAAGACAAAGCCGTCAACTTCTGCGGCTGTCGCGGTCATGGTGGCGCCGGCAAGGCCGGGCCGCAGTTCGGCCAGGCGGCCGCTCACGGTAAAACGCATCTGCCCGCCTGCCCGGTCCAGTCCCGCCAGGACCAGGTCCATGGGTCCGCCGGGCAGGCCCAGGCCCAGGGCCTTGCCGCAGGCCTCGCGGCCGCACCAGAGCCGCAGGGCCCATCGCCGCCGCTCCTCCCCGCTGCCGCCGACCTGCTCCAGCTCGCCGGGCGTGAACCCGGCCCGCAGCACGTCGTCGTTCATGTGGTCCTGCTCCTCCAGGTCGATGCCGATGCCCTCCACCCCGCACGTTGCCACGGCCACGGCCGCATCGCCGCTGTGGCCCATGGAGATCGCCGGCGGCTCCATGTCCGCGGCCCGCAGCCGGACCAGGGGCCGGCCATGACCGTCCGCCGCGATCTCCACGTCGGCCATGCACAACTCCAGGCCGAGCCGGTCGCGCACCAGGCTGCGCACCGCGTCCTTGGCCGCGATCCGGGCCAGCAGCCACTGGTTGCGGCGACCGTTGTCCCCGGCCGGCAGCCGGCGCCACTGGTCGCGCTCGCCGGCACCCAGGGCCAGGAAGGCCAGGACCCGGTGCCAGACGCCGCCGTGGGCGTCCAGCAGGTTGTCGGGATAGTCGTCCATCCGCCGGCAGGCGCTGCCCGGCGGCAGCCCGGCCAGGGGATCGCTAAACTCCCGGCTGAGCATGGTCTGCTTAGGCCGGAAGCGGACGCGGTAGAAGGGGTCGGGCAGGTCAAAGGAGCGGTCGTCCCAGCCCGTGATCCGCATGTGCATCCGGCCGTCGGGCCCGATCAGCTCGATGGTGGAGCGTAACTGGTTCTCGGCCAGGGGCAGGATGCGGGCCCGGCCCGCCACCTCGGTCCCGGCCTCGAGCGGCGGCGCGAAGATCTCCAGCCGCTGCATGCGGAAGGGATAGACATTGAATCCCGTGCTCCGGTGATCCGCGATCCAGTAGGCAATGAGCTGGCCGGCGCCGTCGAGCAGCACCGGGTCGGTGACAAAACCGGGCCTGTCCCGGTCGGCAAAGAATCCCGTGCCCGGCAGCACCTGCAGGGTGGCCTCGATGCCGTCGCTGCCCCACCAGGGGACCGAGGTCACGGTCCGGAAGCAAGGACCGGAAAACATGCCCTCGGCATAGAGGGTATCCGGCTGCCAGACCGAGGGCCGGCGGTCCTTGAGGGTAAACTCCGCCACCGGCGGCGGCTCGGGCAGGCTCGCGGCAAAGAGCATGGTCGCCTCGACAATGGGCAGCCCGGCCCGGGGCCTCCCGTCTTCGGCCACCTCGCGCAGGGTGACGCGGGCAGTGTCTTCCCGGCGCTCGGCCTCCAGCTCCAGCAGGCAGGTGCCGTGTTCCAGCGTAATCCAGCGGTAGGCGCGCAGGTCGCGCATGCCGGTGAGCACGCGGTCCGGGAAGAGCACGGCCCCGGCCTCGGCCAGCATCTCCATGCTCATGGTGAGCGGCATGATGGGCAGGCCCTGCAGGTCGGGATCAGCCACGGACAGCTCCCGGCCCAGGGTATGGTCGAGCAGGAACAGGTCCTGTTCCAGGTCCAGCAGGCAGCGGGCCCTCAGGAAGCCGCCCGGCCGGTGCTCGACGATCTCGCGCAGAAAGGGAAAGTCCGGGACCTGCCCGCCTTGCCCGCTTGCCGGGGCCGCCTGCTCCAGGGCCTCCAGGATCGCGGCCAGGGTCCTGCAGCCGGCGAGGCGGGAGCGGACACCGTCGTCCACCGGCTGCGGCAGCCGGTCCAGGAAGGTGCCCAGGATCTCCACCCGCTTGATGGAGTCGATTCCCAGGTCCGCCTCCAGGTCCTGGTCCGGATCGATCATCTCCTGCGGGTACCCGGTCCGTTCGCCCACCACCGCCAGGAGCAGCGCCCGCGCGGACGCCTCCGGACCGGCTTCCGGCTCCGCCGCCCCGACAGCAGGCTCCGGTTGCGGCTCCGGCGGACTGGATGTTTCGTTTTCCTGCACTTCCGGTTCTTCCGGTTCCGGCCCGGGCAGGGGTTCGGCGGCCGCGGCCGGGGATGGACCGCTTCCGGCCAGCCAGGCCTGCATCACCTCCTGCTGGGTGCGCAGGAACTTCTCCATGGTCTCGAAATAGCCGGCCATGGCCTGGCCGCCGCTGCCGGTCCCGGCCCCGGCGGCAAGGGAGGGCCGCAGGGCGCTGATATCGGCGTCCTCCAGGCTGAGCAGGGGCAGTTGCAGGGAAAGGGGCGCCTCCCGGCCGGCGGGCTCGCCACTTCCGGCAGCGGCAAAGTCGAGGAGATCGGGCCGCCGGCGGCTGAACAGGGGCGAGAGGTCGAGTTCCACGCCGTGCGCGGCCAGCATCCCCAGGCAGTGCTGGAGCTGGAGCAGGCCGGAACGGTGGTGGACATTGACCGGGATGGCGGCAAACTCCCTGCCCTTGAGGGTATCGTTGACAAAGCCGGTGAGATGGGCGTTGGGTCCCACCTCGAGAAAGATGCGGATGCCGTCGTCGTGCATGGCGAGCACGGTCTCGCGGAACCGGACCGTGGCCGCCCACTGGCCCACGGCCAGTCGCCGCAGGCCGGCCAGGTCGGACGGCATGGGCGCGGCACTCATGCAGGAATAGAGCGGGATGCCGGGCTCGCGCAGGGGCAGGGTGTCGAAAAACCGGTCCAGCGGACCGCAGGCCGGCCGGTAGAGCGGTGTGTGATAGGGACGGCCAAAGGCGAGCGGCTGGCAGATGGCGCCGGCGGCGCGCATCCGGCGTCCCACGGTCTCCACCTCGTCCACCGGCAGGCAGAGGACCACCTGGTGGGGACAGTTGTCCATGGCCAGGAAACAGCGGTCCGGGGCAGAGGCGGTGAGCTCGTCCACCAGCTCCCGCTGCACCGGCCCCATGGCCACCAGCTGCCACCCCTCCATGCCCTCGCCCCGGGCCAGCTCCCGGATCATCAGGTGGCCGGTGCGGACATGGCGGCGCAGCTCATCCTCGGAGTCGATGGCAAGGACGCCCGCCGCCTCCAGGGCCATGAACTCGCCGCTGGAATGCCCGACCATGGCATGGGCCCGGATGCCGAACCCGGCCAGCAGCCGGGTCAGGGCCCGGTCAGCGGTGATCACCGCATCGACCGCATATTCCATGTCCCAGAGCAGCCCGGCCAGCAGCCGCTCCTCCTCGTCGCCCGCTGCCGGCGGCGGGAACAGGACCTGGCTCGGCGCCACCGCCATGTCCAGGTCGGCCAGGGCCCGGTCCAGGCCATCGAAACAGCGGCGCACCACCGGGAAATGGATACAGAGATCGGCCAGCATGTTCACGTACTGGGATCCCTCGCCGGGATAGAGGAAACCGATCCCGCCTTCGCGGCCCAGGGGATGGTCAAAGTAGTAGATCCCCTTCTTCTCGCGGATCCGTTCGCGTTCCGGGTCGCGGAGCCGGGCCAGGGCGTGGTCGAGGCGCTGGACAAACTCCTCGGTGGAGGCGGCGATGATGGCCAGGCGGCAGGGGTTGTCCGCCAGGTCGCGGGACAGGGTGAAGGCCACGTCCGCCAGGGGCGGCTGCTGCCGCTCCAGGAAGGCGCGCACCTGTTCACAGCGGCCGATCAGCTCCTGCCGCGAGGGGGCGGCGAGCACGCAGAGCTCCGTCGGCCAGACCCGGTGCAGGCTGGTCTCCCCTTCCTGGCCATACTCCTCCAGGATGGCGTGGGCATTGATGCCGCCAAACCCGAAGGCATTGACCCCGGCCCGGCGCGGTGTCGCGGCGCCGTGGATCCAGGGCCGGGTGGCGGTATTGATGTAGAAGGGTGTCTTGTCAAGCTCCAGCGCCGGGTTGGGCCGCTCGCAGTGCAGGGAGGGCGGCAGGGTGCGGTGGTAGAGGGCCAGGGCGGTCTTGATCAGGGCGGCTATGCCGGCGGCCGGAATCAGGTGGGCGATCATGGACTTGACAGAGCCCAGGGCGCAGGTGGGCACCGGTCCGCGGCGGGTACCGAACAGGGTGGTCAGCCCCTGGATCTCGGTGGCATCTCCCAGGGGCATGGCCGTGCCATGGGCCTCAATGAGGCCGATGGTGGCGGGATCGATACCGGTCTTCTCGTAGGCCCGCCGCAGGGCCAGGGCCTCGCCCTCCACCCGGGGTGCGACCACGCTCCTGCCACGGCCGTCGCTGGCGCTGGCAACCCCCTTGAGCACGGCATAGATGCGGTTGCCGTCGCGCTCGGCATCGGCCAGCCGCTTGAGGACCACCATGCCCAGGCCCTCGCCGAGCAGGGTGCCGTTGGCATCGGCAGCAAAGGGCCGGATTGTGCCGGTGCGGGACAGGGCCCCGAGCTGGGAGAAGACCATCAGGATCAACTGGTCCGTGGAGAGCTGCACGCCGCCGGCGATGACCGCGTCGCACTGGCCCGCTGCCAGGTGCTGCGCCCCCTGCTCCACCGCGATCAGGGAGGAGGCGCAGGCCGCGTCGACACTGAAGTTGCAGCCCTTGAGGTCCAGCCGGTTGGCCACCCGGCCGGTCATGATGGTGGAGACGAGTCCGGGCGCGATCTGGGCGTTGAAGGGCGGCAGCTGCGCCTTGAGGTGTTCCCTGATCTGCTGCAGCCGCTGGCGGTCATATTCCGGGAAGAGCTGCCGCAGGAGCTGCAGGAACTGGTCGATGAACAGGCCGTGCTGGTGGAGCGAGGTGTAGCCGCGGTTGACAAAGGTGCCCCGGCCGAGGATCACCTCGGTACGCTCCCGGTTGAGCGGAAGATCGGGCACGCCGGCATCGGCCAGGGCCGCGTGCGCCACCTTGAGGGCCAGGAAATGCTCGGGCTCGGCCCCGTCCACGGTGTTGGGCATGATGCCGTAGCGGAGCGGATCAAAGGTGGCCAGCTCGCCCAGGTAGCCGCCCCGCTTGCAGTAGATGCGGTCGTTGGCCTCGGAATCCGGGTCATACCAGGGTTCGCCGCCCCAGTCCGGGGGCGGATCCGAGACCATGTCACGGCCGTCGACGATGTTCTGCCAAAAGGTGCACGGATCCGGCGCGCCGGGCACGATGCAGGCCATGCCGACAATGGCGATATCTGTCTGTGGTCCGCGGTCGCTCATCTCGCGCATGCCTCCTCTCCCACGGCGCCCCAGGGACCGTCGCCCAGGATCACCTCCACCTCGCCCCTGCCGCCGCCGGCGATCTCCGCCAGGAGCGCGGCCACGCCCTGTTCCGGATCGATGAGGCGTACGCCCCGCTCGGCAAACTGCCGTTCCAGGGCCGGGCTGACCATGCCCTCCCGGGCCCAGGGCCCCCAGTTGACCGAGACCACCCGGCAGGGCCAGCGGGCATCGAGGAAGCGGGCCATCTTGTTGACGATCTCGTTGGCCGCGGTGTAGTCGCACTGGCCCGGGTTGCCGAACCGGCCGGCCACCGAGGAGAACAGGACCAGGAACTTCAGCGACTGCGGCCGCAGGTGGCGGCTGAGCAGGAAGACACTGTCCGCCTTGGTGGCCACCACCCGGGCAAAGGAATCCGGGCTCTTGTCCACCAGCAGCTTGTCCTCGATGATGCCTGCGCCATGGATCACGCCGTCGATCCGGCCGAACTCGGCATAGAGATTCTCCAGCAGGCCGCCGAACTGCTCCCGGCTGCGCACGTCGGCCCGGCGGTAGACGATCCGCGCGCCCGTGGCCTGCATGGCCGCAAGGTTGGCGCGCATCTCGCGCTCCCGCAGCAGGGCGCGGTAGCGCTGTTCGATCCCGGCCAGGCTGACCTCGCCGCCCCCGGACCCGGCCGCCGCGATGAGCGCGGCCTTGATCCCGGCCTCGTCCTCCAGGCCGGCGGTGACACTGTCCTCCTGCTCCGGGGGCAGGGGCGAGCTGCCGACCAGGACCAGGGTGGGCCGGTACTGCCGGGCCAGCTCCAGGGCCACGCCGGCGGTGATCCCCCGGGCGCCGCCCGTGACCAGGACAACCGAATCCCCGTCCAGCGGCATGGTGCCGCTTCCGGCCAGGGGCCGTGCCTCGAGCGCGGGCAGGCAGCGGCCCTGGCCGGTCCAGCCCACCTCCACGGCCTGGTCGTCGAGCAGCAGCTCGGTGGCAAGGATCTCCGGCAGCCGATCCGCCTCCAGTGCCGGGTCCAGGTCCACGCAGCGGACCCGCACCCCGGGCCACTCCTCGGCCACGGTCTTGAGCAGGCCAGGGACCCCGCCCTGGCTCGGCAGGAAGGCGGGGGATCCTTCCACGGCAAAGCAGCCGCCCATGGCCGTGGCGGCGAGAACGACGCTGTCCGGCCCTGCCTGCAGATCCCCTGCCAGGAGCTGGAGCAGGCGGAAGAGCGAGCCGGTCTCCAGGCCGATGCGCTGCTCCCAGGCCGCCAGGTCCAGCTCGGCAAGGGCAGGCGCCCCGGCAAGCGGCGCCAGGTGGACCAGGCCGCGCACCGGGCCATGCTCGCGGCGCAGGGCGTCCAGCAACGACCGCGGATCGGCCCCGGCCGGGCCGGCGCCCGGCGGCAGGGCAAGGATCGCGGCCCGCCCCCCCTCCTGCCGGATCCGGTCAACCAGCGCCCCGGCCAGGCCCTGGCCGTCATCGGTGACCAGGATCCAGCCGTCCCGGGGCGGCTTCACCTTCTGCTCCGCCTGCACCGCGGCGGGCGCGGTGGTGAGCAGGTGGCGGGGCAACAGGGGACCGGAGGAGACGGAGTGCATCTGCCCGGCTCCGGCCGCCTCGCCGACACAGGCCAGGATCCCGGCCAGGGTGCGGCAGCCGCGCATCCGCTCCAGGATCTCGCCGCCCTCCCGGATTTCGGCCGGCAGCCGACCGGCGAAGGCACCCAGGATCTCCACCCGCTTGATGGAGTCGATCCCCAGCTCACCCTCCAGGTCCATGTCCAGTCCCAGCATCTCCGGCGGATAGCCGGTGCGCTCGCTGACCATGGCCAGCAGTACCTGCCGCATGTCCTGCGCACCGCTGTCCGGCTCACCGCTGTCCGGCGGCCCGCCGTCCCGGCCGGCGGAATCCCCGGCCCTGTCCGCGATCTGCTGCACCGTGGTGATGATCTCGCCCAGGGTGCGGCAGGAGCCCAGCTCCGCCGCGGCCTGCTCCGGGTCATGGGGAAAGAGGGTGCGGACCAGGGCGCCCAGGATCTCCACCCGCTTGATGGAGTCGATCCCCAGCTCACCCTCCAAGTCCATGTCCGGCCCCAGCATCTCCGGCGGATAGCCGGTGCGCTCGCTGACTATGGCGCGCAGGGTCGCGGCCACATCCTTCCCTGCCGCCGGCGCATCGGCCGGCGCCCCCTCACCGGCCGGCAGCCCGGTAACGGCGGCCTCCGGCGCAGGTTCCGTGTCCGCCCCGGCACCAGGGGCGGCGGCAGGCGGCGGGACCGGGGACGCGGCAGGGGGACCGGCCGCACCGAGCCAGGCCTTCATGATCCCGGCCTGGGTATCAAGGAAGGTCTGCATCATCTGCTGGTAGCGGGC
>WFUT01000163.1 GCA_015484845.1 Desulfobulbaceae bacterium | reverse complement strand
CGGTTCCTGCAGCAGGCCCAGCGGCTCGAGCTGCGCCTGCTGGCGCGGCTGCAGATGCCGGCCAGGGCCGCCACCGAGACGGTGAACGTGCTCACGACCTATACCCGTCACCTCCTGCAGCAGGACATCCATTCCCGCCGCTTCCTTCCCCTGGGCCCGTGACAGGCCTCAGGAACTGCAGATCAGCTCCAGCAGTTCCTCGGCGCTGATGCGGGCGCTGACGTCGGAGCCCTCGAGCAGGGAGTTGGCCAGGTCGCGCTTTTCCTGGTGCAGGCGGACGATCTTCTCCTCGATGGTGCCCGTGGTCACCAGCCGGTAGACCGTGACCGGCCGCTTCTGGCCGATCCGGTGCGCCCGGTCCGCGGCCTGGTCCTCCACGGCCGGGTTCCACCAGGGATCCATGTGGATGACGTAATCGGCCGCGGTCAGGTTCAGGCCCAGGCCGCCGGCCTTGAGACTGATCAGGAACAGGTCACCCTCGCCGGCCTGGAAACTCTCCACCTGCCGCTGCCGTTCCCGGGCCGGGGTGGTGCCGTCCAGGTACTTGTAGGCGATCCCCTTTTCATCCAGGAACTCGCGGATCAGCGCCAGGTGGCCGGTGAACTGGCTGAAGACCAGGGCCTTGTGCCGGCCGCCGAGCAGCTCCTCCACCACCTCGGCAAAGACCTCCAGCTTGGCCGACGGGATATCGATATCCTCGGTGATCAGGCGCGGATTGCAACAGGCGCGCCGCAGCCGCATGATCTCGGCCAGGATGCGCAGGTGCCGGCCCGACTTCTCGGTGCTGCCCTCGATGTTCTCGATGGCCTGCTGGCGCAGGGCCTCGTAGAAGCGCATCTCCTCGGGATTCATCTCCACCTGCAGGGTGACCTCGGTGCGGGGCGGCAGCTCGTCCAGGACCTGCGACTTGATGCGGCGCAGCATGAAGGGCCGGATCAGTTTCTTGAGCTTGCGCCGGGCATCCCGGTCGTGGTGTTTCTCGATGGGGATGCCGAAGCGGGCATTGAACTGCTTGTAGGTCCCCAGCAGGCCGGGATTGATAAAGTGGAACAGGTTCCAGAGCTCGCCCAGGTGGTTCTCGATGGGCGTGCCGGTGGTGATCAGGCGAAAGCGGGCCTTGAGGCGCATGGCGGCCTTGGACCGCTTGGTGGCCGCGTTCTTGATGGCCTGGGCCTCGTCCAGGACAATGGACTGCCACTGCACGGTCTCCAGCAGCTCCACCTCCTGCTGGAGCAGGGTGTAGGAGGTCACCAGCAAGTCGAACTTGCCCAGGCCCCGGATCACCTCGTCCCGGTTCTGACCGGTCAGGGTATGGAGACGGAAGGTGGGGGCGAACCGGCTCACCTCCCGTTCCCAGTTCATGCAGACCGAGGTCGGCGCCACCACCAGGGTGGGGCCGCGGTCGGCAAAGTCGAGGATCACGGCCAGGGCCTGCAGGGTCTTGCCCAGGCCCATGTCATCGGCCAGGCAGGCGCCGATGCCCAGGTGGGCGAGCCGGGCCATCCAGACAAATCCCTCCACCTGGTAGTCGCGCAGCTCGGCCTGCAGGGTGGTGGGGACCTCGGGCACCAGCTCCTGGGCCTCGCGGATGGCCTCGAGCTGGCGGCGCCAGCCGTCGTCGGCCCGGGTCTGGGCCTGGCGGGTGAGATCGTCCAGGGCGATGGCGGCCAGGGGATGGATGCGGATCTCTTCCTCGTCGCCCTGCTCCTTTTCACCGAACAGGATCAGCTCCTCGAGCCGGTTGCGGAACTCCTGGGTCAGGGCGAGGAAATGGCCGTCGCCCATGGGGATGAAACGGCTGCGCGACTCGCTGATCCGGTCGAGCAGGGTCTTGAGCTCGATGACCTCGTCCTGGTCGACCTCCAGGTGGCCGGTGAGCGCGAACCAGTCCTGCTGGCTGGTGCGGATGTTGAGATTGAGCTGGTTGATGCCCGCCTGCCGGCGCACGGCCAGTTTCTCGCCCTCGGGCCACTCGAGCACCACCCGGTCGCGGATCTCTTCCAGCTCCAGCAGGGCCTGCAGGCACTCCTCCGGGTCAAGCAGGTGCCATTCCCGCTCGTTTTCCTGTTCCAGGTCAATGGCCAGGTCCAGGATGGGGCAGCTCTCCTCGATCTCGCGCGCCTTCTCCTCTTCCAGCTTGAGGTTGCGCCGGGTCTGCAAGCGCCGCCCCCTGACCTCGGCCATGACATTGGCCCCGCCCTTGCCGGGTTTCATGTAGGGGCCGTCATGGGAAAAGGGCTGCACGAACATCTCCAGCCGGAAGCCCGAGCCATAGGGGATGATATGGATATGGATGGTGGGATCGGCCTCGACCATGGTCACGTCCTGGCCCTCGGTGCTCACGTCGATGGCCGAGTGCACGGTCATGAACGAGGCCATGTTGCCAATGGCGTCCAGGACCTGCTGGCTGGCGGCCATGGGCACCCGCAGCCCCTTGCGGCCGGTGATGCCCGCCACCCGGCGGTGGTTCTCGTTGACCTGGATGATGCGGTAGCGGGTGGGTGTCTCCTGCCAGACCGCCACGTTGCCCTCGCCCATGTCCTGGGCAAAGTGGATGAAGAGAACATCATCCTGCTGTTCCACCACCAGTTCCGGTTCGCCCGCCACCAGCTCCACCGGCGTGGACGGCGACCTGGCCAGGAAGACCAGCGGGTGGCCCACCATCTCGGGCAGGGCCTTTTCCAGGTCAAAGGCGCAGCCGCCGTTGCGGGAGGTGGGCTCGCCCACCTGCTCCAGGGCGGCGCAGACCCGCCGGTCCTGGGCGGTGAGATAGTCAAAGCCCGTACCCTGCATGAGCCGGTTCAGGGCAATGGAACGTCCCTTGCTCCACTGGCCCGACGAGGTGCGCCACTGCTCCTTGGGAAGCAGGGTCAGCATGTTGTCCACGTACTCGACCAGCCAGACAAGGCGGGTGGTCCGCTCCGGCTCCCGGGCCTGGCGGGTCACCTCGATCAGTTCCTGCAGGCTCTGCTTCCACTCCTCCTCCGGCGTGACCACGTGGCAGATGCTGCGGCAGCCCAGCTCGGCCCGCATGGCCTGGGCCACCGAGGCCATCTCCTCCTGGCCGCTGTCGATGACAGCCAGCAGCTCGGCCGTCTCCATGGCCAGCCAGGCAAAGGTGTTTTCCCGGGCCTGGCGATGCAGTTCCAGCAGGGCCTGCCGGAACTCGGCCGGGATCTCGACCCCGATCCAGTAAAGGGCCAGCACGGCGATGAAGGTGGTCATGCTCCGTTCGTCCACGGCCAGCTGCTCGGTGAGCTGCATCATGTCGGGCATGGTGCCCTCGGTGGAACGGACGTAGGCGTCCAGGAAACGGAACGGCACCTCCTCGGGACAGCCCTGGCAGCGGGCAAGCACGATGGCCACCGAGCGGCGGATGAGATCGCGGTCTCCCTCGCCGTTGCGCGCCAGCAGGGCCAGGATGCAGAACAGGCCGGTGATGCCGAGGAAGAAATTGCCCTCCGGGCCGGCATACTCCTGCAACTGCTCCAGGTCCCGCTCGAACAGGGCCATGGCGGCGGCGGTATCGCCGCGCAGAAAGGTCACCGTCCCCTCGAAGCCGGAGCCCTGGAAGGAATCGGGATGGGCGGCCAGCAGCCCTTCCAGGGCGTCGAGGCGTCCCTGCAGCAGGTAGTAGCCGGCCAGCATCCGGCGGAAGGGGACCATCTCGATCTCGGAGATGGTGAGCGCCTGCTCGTCGGCCAGGTAGGCCTGGACCTCGGGAAAATGGCGCAACCGCTCAACCGCGTACCGGACCACCTGGTTGAGAAGAAAGAACTGCAGGGAACCGGGCAGGCTGCCGAACCAGTCCGGATCAAAGGCGCGGGCCACCACCAGGACCGCGGGCGGCTCCAGGCCGAGGTGGCTGCCACAGTTCTGCTCGATGAAGGCAAGGGCCTCGTCGATCCGGTCGAAATCCCGGCTGTAGACGCCAATCCGGAACTGGCGCATGGCCCGCCAGCAGCGGGTGGACCACTTGCCGTACTGGTAGGAGACCGGGGCCTCCTTCTCTATCAAAGCGACAAAGCGGGAAAAGAGGCCATTGTCCACCGCCATCCTGATCAGCCGCTCGGCCAGGACCGGCTCGCACTGGTTCTGGCGGTTGAGAAAGCCGGCCTCGCGCAGGCGGGCGACCACGCCGGTGAGCTCGGTCCGGCCGCTGGTGGTGACATCGGGCGGCAGCATGTCCATCTTGGCCAGGCACTTGCCG
>WFUT01000162.1 GCA_015484845.1 Desulfobulbaceae bacterium | reverse complement strand
GGATACCCTGAAGGACTGCAAGGTCTGCCACAAGCTGTTCCCCGAGAAAGAGGGAGCCATTGGAAAACTCATTGCCGACGGCACCCTGAAGAAGAAGGCGGTCATGAAGGAATGCGTGAAGTGCCACAAGGCTCGCAAGGCCAAGGGCGAGAAGACCGGCCCCACCTCGTGCCGGGCATGCCACAAGAAAAAGTAAGCCGGCAGCCGTTAACGTAAGCTAACGGCCGGCAGACCGGCGGACTCCTGGATCAAGGTACCGGGTGTCCGTCGGTCGGTGTTGTTTTTTCCTTTCCCCTCCCCTCCCGCACGCCCGGTGCCGAAATCGCGGCCCGGTGCCTTCTCTTCGTGGTTGTACATGGTTATAATCGTGGATATGGTTTCCTCCACCGGCCTGGAGCGTATGTCCGGGGTGATCTTGGGCATGTTGGCAGCGAGTTCCGACATCCATGGTACAGGCGGGATCCGGGGACGGCTTTCGCCTGACATGGACGGTACTTTCGAGCCTTGCGGCTTGTACTGCCCGGAGGTGGCGGAAAAGCGCTGGCGGAAGGATAACTGCCGCTCCGCCGGGGCTGCTGGCTGCAGGCAGGCCGGGTTGTGACCTGCTCCCATGGAGAGTTCCGGCAAAGAGCAGCAGCCTGAACCCGGGCGGACCGGGCTGGCAGGGTGAAGCGAAGCTCACCCTGTGATCAGTTACTGGTGAGGACGCTTACCAAACGTAGACAAAGGAGACCCACGATGAAAAAGACGCTGATCTGTAGCGTAGCCTTGGCGTTTCTCTGCACCACAGGCCTGGCCGCGCTCTCCATGGCCCAGGACAAGGGACCGGCGGAGATTATCCTGGGGGGCAAGGGCTTTAAGCCGGCCCTCTTCCCCCATGCCGACCACCAGGCACGGCTGCAATGCGGTGTCTGCCACCACTCCAAGGGACCGGACGGCAAACAGGTCCCCTACACCAAGGGCATGAAGATCCAGAAATGCGAGACCTGCCACAACAAGAACGATGGTATGCCCAAGGGCCTGACCAGCCTGAAAGATGTCGCCCACAAGAAGTGCAAGGGCTGTCACAGGGAGACCGACAGGAAGCTGACCATGTGTAGCACCTGCCACAAGAAGGGTCTGAAAAAATAATTCTTTCCGCCTGTTGTCCAGTGTCAGCGGCCCCGACTGTCCTGACCGACCGGTGAGAAAAAAGGCTGCCCACCAGGGCAGCCTTTTTTCTTATCACCCACATACCGCATATGGCAATCTCACCGAAAGGCGGGACATCAGGGGCAGAAACCAAAAATACGTCAACCCCTTGATAACGAGGCAGATCCGGGGAGGTTCAGAGCATGCTCATCCCCTGTGCATGCGCGAGATATCCCCCACCCGCAGAACCAGCCTGCCGAGGGCGGTCAGGAGATTGAGCCGGTTCGCGCGCACACCGGCATCCTCGTCCATGACCATCACCTGGTCAAAAAATAAGTCCACAGGTTCCTTCATCTGCAGCATGACCTCCAGGGCCCGGCCATAGTCGCGCGCCTCGAGAAGGGGCTCGGCCTGCTCCCTGACCCGCGCCAGGGTCTCATAAAGGGCCTTTTCCGCGTCTTCCCGCAACAGGCCGGTGTCCACGGCAGTGGAGGTGTTCTCCCGGGTGATGTTCCGGATCCGCTTGAAGGAGCCGGCAAGAACGGCAAACTTCTCCTGGCGCCTGATATCCTCCAGGGCCCTGATCCTGGCCATGCAGTCGGTAATGTCATCGAACGCCACCGAGATAACGGCCTCGACCACATCCTGGGCCACACCGCCTGCAGTCAGCTCATTGGCGAACCGGAGCCGGATGAAGTCGAGCAGTTCCTGGCGGACCCCGTCAGCCACGTCCACCACACCCCGGTAGCCGGCCATGGCGGCAGTGATCAGCTCCCGCAGGGACAGGGAGAGGTTCAGGCCGCGGATGATATTGATCAGGCCGATGGCCTGCCGCCGCAGGCCAAAGGAATCCTTGGTGCCGGTGGGTTTTTCACCGATGGCAAAACAGCCGACCAGGGTATCCATGCGGTCGGCGAGGCCGACAATGGCCCCGGCCAGGGTCTGCGGCAGGGCGTCGCCGGCCCGCACCGGCAGGTAATGTTCGTAGATGGCCACGGCCACGGCCTCGGGTTCGCCATCGAGCAGGGCATACTCGCGGCCCATGATGCCCTGCAGGGAAGGGAACTCTCCCACCATCTCGGTGAGCAGGTCAGCCTTGGCAAGCAGAGCCGCCCGCACCACCAGGTCCTTGATCCCGGGCTTCAGCCGCTCGGCGAGCTCGGCGGCAAGTTCGGCGATCCGCCGGCTCTTGGCCGCCATGGTACCGAGCCGGGCCTGGAAAATGATCCCCTCCAGGTCCTCCAGGCGATCGGCCAGCCGCTGTTTCCGGTCCTCGTGGAAGAAGAAAAGCCCGTCTTCAAGCCGGGCCCGCAGCACCCGTTCATGGCCGCTGGCTGCCAGCTCCGTGTCCTCGATCCTGGTGTTGTTGACCGCGACAAAGAGCGGCAGCAGGTTGCCGTCGCCGTCCACCACTGAAAAGTACTTCTGGTGTTCGCGCATGGAGGTGATCAGGGCCTCGTCGGGCAGCTCGAGGAATTTCTCGTCAAAGGTGCCGCAGACGCCGGACGGAAGCTCGACCAGGTTGGTGACCGTATCGAGCAGCCCCTCGTGCAGGACCGGCCTGGCGCCGGACTGACCGGCGCGCCGCCGCACCGCCTCTTCCACCTCCTGGATCACCATCTGCCGCCGCTGGTTGGGATCAACAATCACCGAGTGCTCGCCGAGCCTGACCACATAGTCGGCAAAATCCGCCACCGGAAATGATTCCGGTGCCATGAAACGGTGTCCGCGCGTGCTGTTGCCGCTTTTCACGTCCTCGATCTCGAGCTCCACCACCTTGCCGCCATAGAGAGCCAGCAACCACTGGATGGGCCGGGCAAAGGCCAGGGTGGAATCACCCCAGCGCATGGACTTGGGAAAGGGCATCTCCCGGACCAGGTCGGCCAGGATCCCTGGCAGCAGCTCGCCGGTTCCCCGGCCCCGGACCTCTTCCACGGCCATCAGGTATTCTCCCTTGTCCGTGGTCACTACCTGCAGGTCCGAGACATCAACCCCTCGCGAACGGGCAAATCCCATGGCAGCCTTTGTCGGGTTGCCCTCGGCATCGAAACCGGCTTTTTTCGGCGGCCCGATGTGCTCCAGGCACCGGTCCGGCTGCCTGTCCTGGAGATCCTCCACCACCAGGGTCAGGCGCCGGGGCGTGCCGACAGTGGTCAGGCGGCCATGCCGCAGCTCCAGTTCCTTGAAGCGCGCGGCCGAGGCCGTTTCCAGGAAGCGGAGCGCGGGCCGGATATAGCCGGCCGGGATCTCCTCGGTTCCGATCTCGAAAAGTAATTCGCTCATGGTCCTTTTTTTCGGTTGTTCTGTTATCGATGAACCCGGAACAGGTTCACCACGGGCTCGAGATGGCACAGCCCTCTCGGATATGGCCGGCAGGGACGGGCAGGGAGAAACAACGGTACCAGGCAGGGGCCGGAGACTTCACGAACCCGCCTGCGCGCCGCCCTCCGGCCCCTGCAGCGATGCAAAGGTTGAATAGCCGTCGGCCAGGTTTTCGACGATCACGTTGTACCAGCGAATGGCGGGATTTCCGGCCAGGACCTCGCCCAGCCGGCAGCATACCGACTCCACCGAATCCGGCAGCCGGGCGCCGAGGCCCAGGCCATCCTCGATAATCGCGATCAAGTCCTCGATCCAGATGAAATGGTTGAACCGCACCGCCACCTGCACGTTGCCCCACCTGCCCATGGAGCGGGGCATCCCCTCGGCGCTCTCCCGGCCGCGGGGCAGGGAGATGGGCACCTCGATGGCCAGGACAAGGTCATCGCGGTCCTGCAGGGAACCGTGCATCGTGCATTCGTAGCGCTCCAGGCCGATGCTGCCGGCCCCGGCGTCCTTCTGCAGGAAATAGGGAAACCCGATCTCGAGATGGGCGGCCTCGGCCTCCAGCCGCTCTTTCATCTCTTCCAGGATCAGGTGGAAACTGCGCAGGTTGAACCGGCCGTGAAAACGGTTAAGGATATCAACGAACCGGCTCATGTGCGTGCCCTTGAACCGGTGTGGCAGGTTGACATACATGTTGACGGTGGCAACCGTCTGCTGCGTCTTGTGCTCCCTGTCCAGCACGGTGACGGGATAGGAGATCGTCTTGACGCCGACCTTCCTGATATTGATACGCCGGTCATCGCGCAGGCTCTGGATATCTTTCATGGACCTGGAAAGGGAGAACAGCGGAATGAAAACAGAAAGTTACGTTTACCAGCACTTCCCTGACCCGCCGGACCGGCAGCCGGCTGGAGGGGGGACAGGGCGCAGTGAGATGGCGGACAGAGAAGTCCCTCTGCACCTTCCGGGGCCATGGCCGCGAAAACGGCCTGGTACCGGCAGCCATGCCTGCCCGGGGCCGGCGCAGGCATGGCCGGTGATCGGAGACCCGTCCGGGACCTCAGTCCAGGTACTTGTGCACCGCGGCCTTCAGTTCATCAAGGTTGGCGGACTTGACGATATACTCCTCCGAGGCCCAGGTACCGAAATCCTGCTTGTATTCCTGGTAGGCCGAGCTGAGGATCACGGGAAGGTCGGGGTTGATCTCCTTCATCTGCCGCAGGACCTCGATACCGTTCATGCCGGGCATGTTGATATCCAGGATCACCAGGTCCGGCTGCCGTTCCCGGAACTTCTCCAGGGCCTCCTCGCCATTGTAGGCCGAATCAACGGCAAAGCCCTCGTCCTCGAACTCCTCGCGGTAGAGCAGTTGAATACCGTCCTCGTCATCCACCAGCAGTATGCGTTTCTTATCCATTTGTTTCCCCCCTTACCTCGTAAGCCGGGAATGCACTCCATCCCGGCGGATTGTCCGGCCGTCCCCCGACAGCGGACCACTGGTGCCTACAGCTCAACCTCGCGCAGGTACCGGCACGCCTCTTCCGGGGGCATGGGGTTGATGTAGAATCCGGATCCCCATTCAAAACCGGCAATACTGGTCAGCTTCGGGACAATCTCGAAATGCCAGTGATAGTGGTCAAGCAGTTCGGATCCCAGGGGCTGGGTATGCAGAACAAAGTTGTACGGCACATTGGGAATGCAGGTATCCAGCCGCCGCAGGCTCTCCGAAAAGATATCGGTCAGCCCGGCCAGGGTCTCCTCGTCGATGGCGACATAGGAGGAACTGTGCCGCCGCGGCATGATCCACATCTCGAAGGGGGAACGCGGCGCAAAGGGGGCCAGGGTGACAAAAAGTGAATTCTCGCAGACCAGGCGCACGTTCTGCTGGATCTCCTGGTGGATGATGTCGCAGAAGACACACCGGTCCTTGTACCTGAAATACTTGAGACTGCCATCCAGCTCCGAGGTCACCATCCGGGGCAGTATGGGCAGGGCGACCAGCTGCGAATGGGAATGCTCCAGCGAGGCGCCGGCGGCGCGGCCATGGTTCTTGAAGACCATCACGTAGCGAAAGCGGCTGTCCTTGGCCAGGTCGCGGATCCTGTCGCGAAAGGCGCGAAAGGTCAGGATCATCTGGTCGTGGGGCAGGTCCGAGAACCGGTCGTCATGGTTGGGACTCTCGATAACGACCTCGTGCGCGCCAATACCGTTCATACGGTCGTAGAGACCCTCGGCCTGCTTGTCCAGCTCTCCCTCGATGACCAGGGCCGGGTACTTGTTGGGCACCACCCGCAGTTTCCAGCTCGACGAATTTGCCGGCATGCCGGGCTCCCGGCCATAGACCAGGACCTCGCCCGGGGTCGTCTTTTCGTTGCCCGGGCAGAGGGGGCAGAACCCACCCCTGGTCTTGACGTCATCGACAACAAAGTCCGTTGGCCGCTTGCTCCGCTCCTTGGCGATGATGATCCAGCGCCCGAGGATCGGATCCTTCCGTAATTCAGGCATGGCGTTCTATCGCCCCTGTTCCTTTTCCTTCTGTTCCTGCCTGGTCTTGCAGTCGATACAGAACTTGGCCACCGGCCGGGCCTGCAGCCGCTTGACACCTATCTCCTCGCCACAGCCGTCACAGATGCCATAGGTGCCCTCCTTGATCCGCAGGAGGGCCTCGTTGATCTTGTCCATGAGCTTGCGCTCCCTGCCGCGCAGACGCAGCTCAAAGCTCCGGTCGGATTCCATGCTGGCCCGATCGTTGGGATCGGGAATATTGCCGCTCTGGTTGGTCATCTCGCTCAGGGTCTGTTCCACGTCGGCGTAGATATCAGCCTTCATCTGCTCGAGCTGTTCCTTCAACTGCAGCAGTTGCTTTTCGTCCATACAATCACCTGCTCTCTTTCTATGGTCCGGGGGATCTGGTAAAGTCACCGCTCTTGCCGCCACTTTTCTCAAGCAACCGGATGTCCGAGATCACCATCCCCTTGTCAACGGCCTTGCACATGTCGTAGATGGTCAGGGCGGCGACGGAAACAGCGGTGAGCGCCTCCATCTCCACACCGGTCCTGCCGGTGATTCCCACGGTGGCCCTGATATCAATGGCATGGAATTCTTCAACAAACGAGAACCCCACGTCCACGGAGGTGATGGCCAGCGGATGACAGAGCGGGATCAGGTCGTCCACCTTCTTGGCGGCCATGATGGCGCCGATCCTGGCCACACCGAGAACATCCCCCTTCTTCATGGTCCCCTGCCGGACCATGGCAAAGGCCTCCGGCGACATGGATATCCGGCCGGCGGCGGTGGCCTGGCGGACAGTCTCGGACTTGCCGCCGACATCCACCATCCTGGCGTTGCCCTGGCCGTCGAAATGGGTGAACCCGTCCGACATCAGTGGTCGTCCCGGCTCTCGTCTTTTTTCTTATGCTTGCCCAGGTGACCATGAAAGAGCCTGGCAAAGAAACCTTCCTCCTCTTCGCCGGTCAGCTCCTCGAACTCCTGCAACAGTTCCTTCTGCCGCTTGCTCAGCCTGGTCGGGGTCTGGACCTGGATCTCGACGATCATGTCGCCACGGCCGCCGCCGCGCAGGCTCGGCACGCCTTCGCCACGCAGGGTGAACCGTTCGCCCGACTGGGTCCCGGCCGGGATCTTCAGTTTCGCCGTCCCTTCGATGGTCGGCACATCCACCTCGCAGCCCAGGGCGGCCCGGACCATGGAGAGGGGATAGCGGAGGAAGATGGTCTGGCCGTCGCGCTGGAAAAACTCGTGCGGCCGCACATGGATGACCACGTAGAGATCACCGGAACGGCCGCCGCGGCGACCGCCCTCCCCTTCCCCGGAAAGCCGCATCCGGGAACCGGTGTCCACACCGGCCGGGATCCTGATGCTCACTGTCTTGCGGCGGTTGACCAGGCCGGTGCCGTCACAGTCCTGGCAGGGATCCGAGATGACCTGGCCGCTCCCGTGGCACTGGGGACAGGTGGAACTGACCTGGAAGAAACCCTGCGAGCGGATCACCTGGCCCCGGCCGTGGCAGGTGGGGCAGGTCTGCGGCCGGTAGCCGGGCCGGGCGCCCGTGCCCTCGCAGGTCCAGCAGGTCTCCCGCTTGGTGATCTCCACCTCGCGGGTCACACCCTGCACCGCCTCCATGAAGCTGATCTCGATATCGTAGCGCAGGTCGTCCCCCTGGATGGGCGCATTGGGGTCGTGCCGGCGACCGCGGCCTCCAAAGCCGAAGAGATCGCCGAACAGGTCATTGATGTGGGAAAAGATATCCTCGCTGCTGGCAGGACCGCTGTAGCCGTTGTTCTTCAGTCCCTCGTGGCCGTAGGTATCGTAGATCTGCCGCTTGCGCTCGTCGCTTAGGACCTCGTAGGCCTCGGCAGCCTCCTTGAACAGGGCCTCGGCCTCGGGGTCGTCCGGGTTGCGGTCCGGATGGTACTTCATGGCCAGCTTGCGGTAGGCCTTCTTGATGGTCTCGCCGCTGGCATCACGCGAAACACCCAGTATCTCGTAATAGCACTTTGTCACGGTACTCATGGCAGTTGCTTCGCAGCCGGGCTACGCCGCCTCTTCTCCGTTCTCGGGTTCAGTCTCTGTTGCCGCAGCGGCCTCGGCCTCCAGCTGCGCCCTTCGCTGTTCAGGCAGATCAAAGATGTTGTCAAAACTGACCTTGCCGGCGGCAATCTCGCGCAGGGTCATGACGATCTCCTTGTTCTTTCCCTCCACCAGGAAGGGTTCGCCGTTGCGGTGCTGCCGTATCCTTTCAACGGCCAGGTGCACCAGGGCAAAACGGTTGTCGTCACCAATCCTGGCCAGACAGTCTTCTACGGTGATACGTGCCATGTTTCTGTACTCTCCAATGTCTGTCTCGAAAAAACTCTGATCGGGAAATCCGGCGCCCGCTCCGCCACAACCCCGTGTGACCGGAGGCGGCGGCCCCGGTTTGCAGTCCCGTCTGCCACCGGGGACGCCGGATGCCGCGCATCCCTGTCCCCCTCGCGGACGTGCCTTGTTTCTCTATTGTATGTCCTGCTGCCGGAGCAGACAAGGGGGCCCTGTATGAATTTCCCGCAAAATTCCCCTGTTACCTTGGACCCTGCACTTCGAGGATGAAAAAAACTTTCGCATCTCCGGCGAAATTGCCAGTCGCAGGATTTAGGCGTGAGCAATAGCCTGGTCCTGCCGTCATCTGGCAAAGGGATTGCGAAGCAGCAGTGTCTCCTCGCGGTCCGGCCCCACGGAGACGATGACCGGGGCAACGCCGGTAATATCCTCGATACGCCTGACATAGTCCCTGGCCGCGGTCGGCAGTTCGTCAAAGGCACGGACGCCGCTGATCTCCTCGTTCCACCCGGGGACCTCCTCGTAGACCGGCTCGGCCTGGATTGTCTTGCGGATGTTGCCGGGCATGCAGTCGTACTCCTGGCCATTCACCCTGTAGCTGCGGGCGATCTTGAGGGTCGGCTGTCCGGAGAGGACATCGAGCTTGGTGATGGCCAGCCCGGTGAGCCCGTTGAGGCGGACCGCGTCCGTGGCCACCACGCCGTCGAGCCAGCCACAGCGCCGGCGGCGGCCGGTGGTGGCGCCGAATTCCCCGCCCTTCTTCTGCAGGGCATCACCGACCTCGTCGCCCTCGGGCAACTCGGTGGGAAAGGGCCCCTCCCCCACCCGCGTGGTATAGGCCTTGAGGATGCCGATGACCTCGTCGATGTGGGCCGGACCGAAACCGGCGCCGATGCAGGCGTTGCCGGCAATGGTATTGGACGAGGTGACAAAGGGATACGTGCCGTGATCGATATCGAGCTGGGTCCCCTGGGCGCCTTCAAAGAGGATGTTGCCGCCGTCACGGCGCGTCCGGTCCAGCTCCACGGAGACATTGCCGATATACGGCGTCAGCTTGTCGGCAAACCCCTCGAAGAGTTCCCTGATCTCGTCAAAGGAGACCGGCTGTGCCTGGTACTGCTTGGTAAGAAAGAAGTTCTTCTCCTCCACGTTGGCCTGCAGCTTGTCGACAAAGAGCGCCGGATCGCGCAGGTCGCCGGCCTTGATACCGACCCGGCCCACCTTGTCCATGTAGCAGGGGCCGATGCCGCGGCCGGTGGTACCGATCTTCTTCCCCTTGGACAGGGCCGCCTCCCTGGCCAGGTCGAGGCTCTTGTGGTAGGGCATGATGAGGTGGGCATTCTCGCTGATGACAAGCCGCTGCGGGGTCACGGGCAGGCCGCGGCCGGCCAGTTCCTCGATCTCCTCCAGGAGGACGCCGGGATCGATGATGACACCGTTGCCGATCATGCACCGCTTGTCCTCGTAAAGGATACCAGAGGGAATGATATGAAAGACAAATTTCCTGCCGTCAACCACCAGCGTATGACCGGCATTGTTGCCGCCCTGGAAACGAACGATACAGTCCGCATACCGGGTCAGCAGATCAACGATCTTTCCCTTGCCCTCGTCACCCCACTGGGTGCCGACCACCACCACGCTGGCCATGAAAAACTCCTTGTCAGAAGACAGCAACCAGGAAACGGATGCCGGATCAGTTCCCGCCGGCGGCAATGATGCCGGCAGGATTCCAGAATCCCCTGATTTTACTGATTGTTGTGCCCCCAGGCATTAAAAGGTCAAGCAACATGAAACCTAAATCCTGTACTTCGAAAATGAAGAAAAAATTTTCTTTTACCGTCTCGTCGGATCATACGATGCTGTTCGTATTGTTCGACGCACTGGCCGTGCGGCCACATTTTTTCTTCACTTTCCCGCCTTTCGGAACTGGCAACTTGGTGTGCCGCAACGCATGAACGTTGAGACAAAACTACCGGCCGGCGGCAACAGGGCGGCACCACCTGGTGCCGAAAAACGACGGGTCGGCCGCCAGACCACGGCAGCCGATCAAAACCGAAAAAATATAGCCAAGAAGGATGCAAAAGTCAAATAAAGTCGGTAAAAAGACAGAAAGAATCGCAACAGACTGGAATTACTATCACCTCAATCCTGCAGTCGGCAATCCCGCAGGGCGGGAAAATACAGGATTCAGGTATGACGAAGACCGGGAGACGGCTGGGGCCAGAAAAATATTGACATGAATCAAGGCGGCCGCGGTACAGTTTCGGTAACATGGGAGATAGATCCTGCACCTGGCGGATTCGCCGGTACTGCAGGGCACCAAGGGCGCAGGCGGACAAAAAACACTCCAACCCCCTGACAGCAAAGCAAATCCGGTGAAACTGCCGGCAGGATTGAGGTAAAAAAAATCCCACGGTGTCATGAGGCCGAGGCCATCGGGCCGCGGATGCACTCTGATCCGGTTTCTGTCCTCTGGCGCCTGTTTTTCCGGCTCGACAGACCATGGCGCAGGAAAAAAGAAAAAAAAGATCGCGCCGCATGCAGCGGGAGGCCGCCACGGTGGAGGTGATGATCCGCCGCTACTGCCGTGACCACCATGGCGGCAGCCGGGAGCTGTGCGACGAGTGCAGGGACCTGCTGCAGTATGCCCTGCTCCGGCTGTCCCGGTGCCCCTTCCAGGAAGGCAAGACCACCTGCGGCAAGTGCCCTGTCCACTGCTACCGGCCCGGCAGGAGGGAAAAGATCCAGGAGGTGATGCGTTACGTCGGTCCGCGCATGCTGTTGACCAATCCGTTCCTCAGCCTGTGCCATTTCCTGGACGGCCTGCGCAAAAAGCCCCGCAGGCGGGACCGCTGACAGATCCACGCCCACCTTGACAGGGACCGGAAAATTCCTTACATTGTCAGGTGAGTTTCTTGCCGGCAACCATCGGTGATGGCCGCCTCTTCCTCCCCTCTACCCCCTGGCAGGTATACATGTTTGGTATCGGCTTTCCGGAGATGCTGGTGATCCTTGCCGTGGCCCTGATCGTGGTCGGCCCGGACAAACTGCCGGACCTTGCCCGTTCCCTGGCCAAGGGCATGGTGGAGTTCAAGCGGACCATGAACCAGGTCAAGCACAGCCTGACCGAGGAGAACGAGGTCTTCGGCGAGGTGCAGGACGAAATCAGGAAAGCCGCCGGCGAGGTGCAGGAGCACCTGCTGGATACGGGCACCCAGACCTGGCGCCGGCCCCAGCCCCCCACCGGCCCGGGGGACGGCACCATTGACATGCAGCCGGTCAAAGAACGTCCCTGGGAGGCCGACCGCCTGAAAGTTCCGCCCGGCTCCACCGGTCCTGATCCGGACCAGTCAGCAGACAGCGAGGCCGGTGCGGACCGGCAGAACGACAACACGACCGGCAACCCGCCCGCCGCGGCCGCATGATCGCCGCCCTTGAACACTACGCGCCCCACCACCAGGAACTGCGTACCCGCCTGATCCGCAGCTTCCTGGCCATCGGGATCTGCACGGTGGGGGCCTACCTGTTTGTCGACCAGATCGCCGCCTTCTGCATGCGGCCGCTCTTCATCGCCTACCCGCCCTTGGGCCACCTGGTCTATACCAAGCTCACCGAGGCCTTCATCAGCTACATCAAGCTCTCCCTGCTGGTGGGGATCCTGGTCTCATCGCCCTTTCTTCTCTACCAGGTCTGGATGTTCGTGGCCCCGGGCCTGCTGGAGCACGAGAAACGGATCGCCCGCCAGGTGGTCTTCTGGGCCACCATGCTCTTTGCCGCCGGCGCCGTGTTCGCCTTTTTCGTTGTCCTGCCCCGGACGCTCCACTTCTTCATGAGCTACGCCGGGCCCGGCCTGCAGCCGATGCCCAAGCTGGGCCTCTATCTCACCTTTGTCGCCCGCATGGTCATGGCCTTCGGCATCGCCTTCGAGGTCCCCTTTCTCATGGTCATGGCCGTGCGTACCGGCCTGGTGCAGCGGGACCACTTCAGGAGCAGACGCAAGTACTTCTACATGGTCATCGTCGCGCTCTCCTTTCTCCTTGCCGCCGGTGACATCACTGCCACCGCCCTCCTCTGCCTACCCCTGTTCGGTCTCTACGAGGCCGGAATCATCGCGGGCAAGGTCTTTTCCGGCACCAGCCGGACAGAGGATGACAACAGCGCCGCGGCCGACTGATCAGCAGCGCTGCAGGAGCCAGAGATCGCCTTCGAGCCACTGTCCCCCCTCCCGCCGCAGGCCCGATGCCTGGTGTTGCACCACCTGCCAGCCGGTGGCAGTAGCCTTGGCCATGATATCCTCCCTGGCATGGGCATACCGTCCCGTTGGCCGAAGCGACCAGCCGGTACCATCATTTCGTTCCGTTGAAAAGGCAAAGAGCGCTCCCCGGGCGGCCGCGCCGGCCGCGGCACTGAACAGGGGGCCGAGGTCGCCGAGATAGATGAGGACATCGGCGGCGACCAGCAGGTCAAAGGGCTCCCGGCTCTCCTCCAGGTAGGGGACCAGGTCGCTGACCGCCAGCCGGTCGTAGACCTGCTTGCCGGCCGCCACCTCGATCATACGCGGCGAGAGATCAATACCGGTCAGGTGGCAGCAGAGATCACGGAACGTCTCGCCGACAATGCCGGTGCCGCAGCCAAGGTCAATGGCCCGCTCGTACCGTGCTCCATCGCCGGCCAGCCCGACCACCAGTTCATGGAGCAGAAACGGCACCCGGTAGCCGAGCTGCTCCAGGAGCTTTTCCTCGAAGTGTTCACTGAACTGGTCAAAGAGGTCGCGCACGTAGTCCCTGGGTGGCTCGGGCACGGCCCTGCCCTCCAGGGCGGCCAGCATGTGGCGTGCGGCCGGGTGATCCGGCCGGGCCGCCAGCAGCCGCTGGTAGAGCTCGCGGGCCCGGTCATGGTTGCCGAGCAGGTGGTGCAGGTAGGCCAGGTTGTTCAGAGCCGGGGTATAGCCGGGATCCTTCTGCAGCAGCTCCTCGTAGACCGCCACCGCCTTTTCCGGCTCGCCGCCGTCCTTGTGGCAACAGCCCAGGTTGTAGAGGATGTCGGAGTCGTCCGGGCTCAGCTCCAGGGCGCGCAGGTAGGCCTGTTCGGCCTCGGCAAAACTCCGGCTCTGCTTGAGGGCAAGGCCCAGGTTGTACCAGGTGTCCGGGTCATCGGGCCGCAGCTCCGCGGCCCGCCTGAAGGAGGCCGCCGCCTCGCCGGTCCGGTTCAGTTCGTACTGGACCAGGCCCAGGTTGTAGTGGACCACGTCGGCATCTGGCAGCTCTGCCACGATGCGTCCGTAGCAGCGTCCGGCCTCCTCGAGCGCGCCCTGCTCGTGCAGGGCCACGGCCTGGACATAGATCTTCTGCAGTCTCTGGATATCTTTTTTTCGTTGCATGGCGGAAAAACAGGGGATCAAGCAAAAAAACAGGCCGTCAGGTGGAAGGGGGCATCTCCTGCTTGAGCAGGCAGCAGGAGATGCGGTGCAGGGGCGTACCGTCCTCCTGGTAGCGGATGGCATCGGGCTGCAGCAGCTTGTTCATCACGCACCCTTCCGGGATGGTGAGGGTGAAGAAGCGGTCCTCGTTGAGGCCGGTGCGGGCGCGCAGCCGGTCGCCCTCGATGACCAGGCTGTGGACCGGGTAGTCCTCGCAGAGCGGGCAGCGGTAGACCCGGCCGTTGGGAAAAATAAAAAAATTCTCCGCCACCAGGCCCGCGCACTCAAAGGGTTCGCCGGGGTCGAGGTAGACCTTGGGATAGGTGACGTGGATCCCCAGGGCCGCGGCCCTGGCCGCCACCTGCGGCACCACCTCCAGCCAGCGGTCCGGGTCCACCTGCCAGCCGCTTCCCGGCCCTGGTCCGCCGGTTGCGGGTTTGCCGCGCAGGCCGATCACCTGTATGAAGAACCGCTCCACCCCGAGTTCTGCCAGCAGGTCCGGCATCCGGTGCAGGTGATCGATATTGAGTGCCGAGACCGTGTAGATCAGGCTGGTGTGGAAGCCCAGGCGCACCGCTCTCTGCAGGTTTGCGGTACAGGTGGCAAAGACGCCCTGGCCGCGGATGGGGTCGTTGACCTCCGGGTCCGGGCCATCGAGGCTGAAACTCAGGTAATCGAGCTCGTCCGGCGCCACGCGATCGAGAAAATCATGGAACAGGTAGCCGTTGGAGTCCACGGTGACGGCAAAGCGCATGGCCCGGGCCGCGCGGATGATGGCGGCAAGGTCGGGATGCATGGTGGGCTCGCCGCCGAGCAGGACCAGGTTGCTCTGCACGTCCGGGCGGGCAAAGAGGCGAAGCCAGGCAAGGGCCGTGTCCAGGGGCAGGGTGGCGGTGCCGTGCTGGGAGGGATTGATGTAGCAGTGGCGGCAGGAGAGGTTGCAGGCCGTGAGCAGGTGCAGGAAAACATTGCGCTCGCCGGCCTGGAAGCCGACGGTTCGCGCCTTGGGGGGACTGGTCATCTGTCTACCTCGTCGGCCTGTTCCAGGGTATAGGTGGCCAGCAGGCTGTCCTGCCAGTAGGTCCATGTACGGAAAAACCGGGCAAAGAGGCGCAGGCTGCGCTTGCGCAGAACCCTGCCCCGCACCTCCACCTCCATGGCGGCATAGAGGGGCGCGAGCCGCGAGAGTTCCAGGGAGGTGCCGCCACCCATCACGTCCTCGTAGGCCCAGACAAAGCGCCGGATGCCGGAGAGCAGCATGGTGGCATAGCACATCAGGCAGGGCTCCATGGTGGAGTAGAGCGTGAGAGAGGCGCAGTCGATGCCCGGCTGCCGCCGCAGCAGGGTGCGCAAGGTGACCACCTCGGCATGGTCCAGCTCGTTGAAATGGGGGCCCCGGGAGTTTTCCCGATGCCCCCGCGCCAGGATGCGGCCATCCCCCACCAGGACACAGCCCACCGGGAACTCGCCCGCGGCAAGGGCGCTCTCTGCCTCGGCCAGGGCCTCGGCCATGAACCGTTCATCCGCTGTTGTCACCCCTCTCCTCCCCTTTCCTCCCTGGTCCGGTTCCGGCCATCCCGCCTGTCGTCGGCTACCGGTGGCCCATGGTAAACCAGAATCCCGTGCCGCGTCAACAGTTACAGGCTACGTCCGAAACCGAGGACCCGCTTGTTGATCACCATGCCGGTATGGGGCTGCAGCCACTCCTGGCCCGTGGAGACAAAGGGCAGATAGACCAGGGCAAACGAGAGCCCGGCGGGACGGACCCCGGGCAGGGACGGAAAGATCCGTTTCGGGCTTGCCGCCGAGGCGGCCAGGATCACCTTGATGGCCTGCCGGGCCTCGGTCGGGGGCAGGGTCACGGGATAGAGGCCGGGCCGCACCGTGCCCGGCTCCGGTCGCAACCGGTGCTGGCCGATGGTGGCCTGGCGGCCGAGACGAAGAAAGATTCGCGGCCGGATACGGAAGGCGGGGATCCAGAACTGCATGGCCCGGCGCTGCCACTCGGGCCGGGGCAGCATGGGCTGGTTGGTCAGCTCGATGAAATCGGCAAAGCTCTCCATGGCCAGGGTCGGGATCCGGGCCGTTATCCGCCAGAAACCGATGTAGAGCCGGGTGCGCTCATCACCGGCCACCACCTGCCAGGGCACGGGTTGCAGGCCGCTGTTGTCCACCAGCCAGGCGCGGTCGCAGTTGCCACAGGTGAGCAGGAGACAGTCGCCCTCCCCGTCCAGGGTCCAGCCGCAATGGGGACAGAGGGTGGGCAGGAAATCAACCTGCCAGCGCGGGGAAAAGGGGAAGCCCTCGAGCCCTCTTGCCCGGCCCTTCACCAGCAGCCTGTCCTGGACCGCGTCAAACAGGCCGTCACGCCGCTGCTGCAGGGGCAGGTAGATACAGCTGACCGTCTCGCCGATAAAGGCCCGGTGGTAGAGCACAGCCCGCTCCTGCCGCAGGAGGGTGGAGAGGCGGGCCGCCTTTTCCAGGACTGCGGTGGCACGGATGGCGGGGCGCAGGAACCGGCCGCCGGTGGCCGCAGCGAGGCGGCCCAGCCGCATGGCCTGGGGCCGCAATCCGAGAGAGGGCGGCAGACCGGCATGGTCCACTGCCACCTGGGTGGTGTCCACCAGCCGGTGTTCGATCCCCTCTTCCCGGACCAGGAAGATGGTGCCCTTGAAGCGCAGGTAGGGGGCATGGACCATCTCCTCCCGGCCGGCCACCGGCAGGACGTAGCGGAACAGGCCGCGGCTGCGCAGGAAATTCCTGACCCCGCAGTAAGAACAGGTCAACAGCCGGTCCGACTCGGAGAGCACCACCGGCCCGCCGCACTGGGGACAGGACTGCTCGATCCTGATCTCCATACGTGTGGCGTATCAGCCGATCTTGCGGCCGCAGTGGTTGCAGAAGCTGGAGCCGGGCAGGTTCTCGGTTCCGCAGTGCGGACAGGAAAGCACCCGGGGCCGCTCCGAGGTCGGCTGGCCGCACCGGGGACAGAAGCGGGCGCCCGGGGTCAGGTTCTTGCCGCAGTTGCCGCACTGGTGCAGTACCAGCTGCTGGTGGCCGCAGAAGGGACAGAAGCGGGCATTGGCCGGGATCTGCTGCTCGCAGTCCGGGCAGGTGGTCTCTGTTGCGCCGGCCGCGCCACCGACCGTGCCTGCGGCTGCCTGGCCAAGGCCGCCGAACATGGCCGGCATCATCATCCCCATACCCAGGCCCAGGCCGGCCCCGGCCTCGCCCCCGGCATCGGCGGCCTTTTCCATGGCCATGGCCGCCTTCATGCGGACAAAGTTGTCCATGTCGCGGATCACGCTCAGCCGGCCGCGGTCGTCAATGGCCGCCTGCACCTCCTCGGGCGGGGTGATGGAGGTGATGTAGAGTTCGTCCAGGGCCAGGCCGAAACGGCTGAAGTCATGGACCAGCCGTTTTTTCAGGGCCAGCGCCATCTCGTCGAACCGACCGGGCAGGTCAAGCAGGGTCTCCAGGACCTCGCCCAGGAAATCGTTGAGACGGGAGACGATCACCCGCCGCAGGTACTCCTCCACCTGCGCGGTGGTGAACTTGCCCATGGTGCCGGCCAGGGTATTGATGAAGAGCACCGGCTGCACCACCCGGATATTGAAGATGCCGTGCGCCCGCAACCGGACCAGGCCGAGCTCGGCGTCCCGGAAGGCCACCGGATCGCGGGTGCCCCATTTCAGGTTCGGGAAAACCTTGAGGTTGACAAAGTAGACCTCGGCGCGCAGGGGACTGGTCATGCCCCAGGGCGCGGACAGGATCTTGGTCAGGATGGGGATATTACCGGTTTTTAATGTATGCCGGCCAGGGGCAAAGGCGTCGCAGGCCCGGCCCTTGTAGAACAGGACCGCGGCCTGGGATTCCCGGACCGTGAGCTGGGCCCCGTACTTGATCTCGCCGGAGCCGTGTTCCGGCAGCCGGTGCAGCAGCTCCCTGCCTGTCTCGTCAAACCATTCCAGGGATTCGAGGAAAATGATGTTGTCAACGCCCATGGGATACTCCCTTGTCAGAAGACAGAAGACAAAAGCCTTCTCGATTTGCGCCTGCGGCGGGAAAACAGGGAAAAGGCCTCCCTGTCCCCCTGGTTGCATGCCGTGTCGTGCCGGTGGCGGAGGGGGTTGCCCTGCCCCATGCTTCAGTATATGATATCACCTGCCTGCGTACCAAGTGGAAACAACAGGAAACCGGGCCAACCACTTCAGAAAGAGCGACACATGACAGATTTCAAAGAGCAATGGACCCTGGAGGCGGCCCTGGAGATCCTCCGCCATCCCACGGTGGACAGCCGGACCTGGGCCGATGCCGTGGAATGGCTCCTCCTCTATGGTCCGCCGGAGATCCAGCAACTGCTGCAGGAGGCATCCGGCCATGCCACCAGGGAGAGTTTCCCCGATCTCAGGCCCACCGGATTCACCCCGGACGGCCAGCCCTGCTACGACATTGGTGACATTGCCAGGTCACTGAACATCAGCGAAGAAGAGGCCGCCAGGATGGTGGCGGAAAAAGAGATGCGGCACGGCATGCGGCAGCTGTTTGACAGGGACGAGACCCACAAGATCCAGTAGGCCGAAGAGAAGGGAAACAGCGATTTCCGCCAGGGGAAAGGGTCGTGACAAGGGCCGGGAACAGCATGTCCAGCGCGCAGAGACAAGCAGGGGCCATGGCCGGCATCCGCAGCATGGCCCCTGGCGGCACAAACGATCCTGCCGGGGGATCAGAACCTGGCCGTCAGCTGCAGCCAGAACTTCCTGGTGTCGGTCCTGTACTCGTCGGCATTGTAAGCGGCATAGCCCATGAGAACGCTGTAATGCTCGTTGATCTTCTTCTGGACCAGGAAATCCCACTCATCACCATAGTCGGCCCCGCCCTGGTCGGCATCGAACTGGTGGTAGACCACCTGCACCTTGTGGCCATGGATCATGGCGCCCACGGTGCCATAGAGATCCCTGAGCCCCGTGTCCGGCGTGGTCAGGAACTGGTCGGCCCAGCCATTGAACTTGTGGTTGGTGCCCAGCGGCGTCTTGAAGGAGACCCCGTTGTCAGCAGACTGGAGCATCCAGGCCACAGAGGCCGACAGGCTGCTCACCAGGGGACAGACGTCCTTGTAGGTGATCCCGCCGATGAAATGGTAGTAATCGGCGCTGTAATCGGCAGGATTGTCCTGGTAATCGGACTGGACCGCGTACTCGGCGGTGTAGAGAAGACGCAGGGCATCGCTCACCGGTGCGGTGCCGTTGAACCGGAGGCCGTAGGTCTGGGAAGATAACCCGTAATCGGCCTCGTCGTTGTAGTCGAGCAGGTAGGCATAGGCACTCAGCCTGCCGATGCCGCTGAAGGTATAGGCGATATTGACGAGCGGCGAGGACATGTTCACGTCGCGGCTCTTGATGTTGCGCACGTTCCAGACATAGGAGAGCTTGAGGTCCAGGTTGGGCAGCGGGGTGGAAAAGACCGAGACCGCGTCAAAAGTCTGCTCCATCTGCCGCCAGCCCACCGCGCCGATGAACCGCTGGTCGTCCCAGTTCATCCGCTGCCTGCCCGCCTTGACCACCGTGCCCTCATACCCGGACCAGGAAAGCCAGGCCTGGTTCAGCTCCCCCTTGTTGGGATCGGCGATGACCGCGTAGTCGGTCTTGTTGTTATCGGTGTTGTTGTAGTCGTCGAGAAAGACGGAGTTGTTGCCCTCGAACTCGGCAAATGCCTGCAGGCCGGAGAACTTCGGCGTCAGGTACCCCAGCCGGATGCGGAGGGGGTCGCCGTTGGCGGTCTTGAGGCCGTCCTGGTCCACGTGTTCGTAACGGTAGCGGAGGTCAAGGGTGATCCGTCCCCAGTCGCCCTGCAGGGCGTTGGCTATGGTATCGTTGATGTCTGCGGCCCCGGCTGCCGCTGGAACCATGATCGTTGCCACCAGGGCGGCACAGAGCGCCATGCCCCTGCCCCGACCGATTCCGTCCATGCACTTTTTCCTGTTCATAATCATCCTCTAAAAATTTTCCTGTTGGGTCGTCCGGCACGGGGCAATATGCAAAGTTAACGGTTAACGGCAGGGCACCCCCCTTACGACCACCCGCCATACCGGTCCTGCCAGGTGAGCATGGACCGCGCCAGAGCGATCGCCCGCTGGCTGGCAAGCCACGACCGAGGCTCCGGCGGCTCTCTCCTGCAGGCAGGGGTGATCGCCTCGAGGAGACGATGGCCCTGCTCACTGGCCGGCAATACCCTGGTCAGAGCATGTAGAGCGTGTCGTCGTGGGCCGGCGGCCTGGGACCGGTCCGGATCTTTTTTTTCATGGCCTCCAGGGTAAAGGCATCGTCGGAGTCGAGCAGGTCGCCCATCTCCTGTTCGATCTGGTCCGGATCCTCGCCTGCCTCCATGCGCGACAGGGCCTCTTCCATCTGCTCGCCGAGTGAAATTCCGGTCTGTTCGGAAAAGCGACGCATGAGCCGGGCCATCTGCCGCGGGTCCTCCTCGTTGATGCTCTCCGCTTCCCGCATCAGGCCGGCAAAGGCCTGCTCCATCCTGCTCTCGTCGAGCCCGGCCAGGGGATCATCGGCCTCGTCCTCGCCTGTCTTGCCAACGGTGGCAAAGGTGGACATCATCTTGTCGAGCCCCTTGCGTCCGCACTTGGGGCAATCAGGCCTTGCTTCGGTGTTGATCCGGCTGGAATAGAAGTTGAAAATCGTGTTGCAGTCGGCACAGAAAAATTCGTAGATCGGCATGATAACCTCGTCTCACGGATAAACCAGCATGGCTGGACCAGGTTTTCGGGTTGCAGCCCAACAAACCATGAAAATACCGCCACTCCTTGCGCTGCGGACAGACGTTTTCGGATAAACCAGCACGGCTGGACCAGGTTTTCAGGTTGCAGCCCAACGAACCATGAAAATACCGCCACTCCTTGCGCTGCGGACAGACGTTTTCGGATAAACCAACACGGCTGGACCAGGTTTTCAGGTCACAGCCACAACAAATTACGTGACACCGCAGAGCAGTGTCACGAGGTTGAGAAGGCGCCCAGAGTGTGCGGTGGAACCCAAAGGATGGTTGCTCTTGTTGCACCGCTCTGCGGTGCAACACCCCACCGGGCGCTCTGCGCCACTTTCGAATAAACCACGCCCCCCCCAGGCAGGGACACCAGTGGGCGGATGCAATTTAATCACTGTCAAGCACTGCGTCAATATCCTCGGGCCGCACCGCATCGGTGATGCACACCCGGCCGATGGCCTCGGGCAGCACAAAAAAAACACGGCCGGCCACGGTCTTCTTGTCGGTCTGCAGGTAGGAACGGATCTCCTGCCGATCCAGCTCCGGGGGCACCACCACCGGCATGCCATAGGCCTCGAGCAGGGCACGGATTCGGGCGGCATCGCCTGCTGCCAGCATGCCTCCCCGCACCGCCAGGTCTGCCGCGGCCCGCATGCCCATGGCAATGGCCAGGCCGTGGATGATGCGAAAGCGGGAGGCGGCCTCGATGGCGTGGCCCAGGGTGTGACCAAAGTTGAGGATCCGCCGCAGTCCCCCTTCCCGCTCATCCTCCTCCACCACCCGCGCCTTGATCTCACAGCAGCGGGCGATCACCCGGGAGACGGCATCACTGTCCAGGGCCAGGACGGCCTCGCGCTGCGCCTCGAGATAGTCGAAGAAACCGGCATCACGGATCACGCCGTACTTGATCACCTCTGCCAGCCCGCCCAGCAGTTCCCGGCCTGGCAGCGTGGCGAGACAGTCGGTGTCGATGTACACGGCCCAGGGCTGGTAAAAGGTCCCCACCAGGTTCTTGCCCTCGGGGATATCCACGCCGGTCTTGCCGCCCACCGAGGAATCGACCTGGGCCAGGAGGGTGGTGGGCACCTGGACAAAGGGAATTCCCCGCATGTAGATCGAAGCGAGAAAGCCGGTGATATCCCCCGTGACACCGCCACCCAGGGCTATCAGGCCGTCGCCGCGGTCATAGCCCTGCCGCGCCAGTGCACTGGCCAGCTCCGCAATGGTCTGCAGGTTCTTGCTCTCCTCTCCCCTGGCAAAGGAGAGCAGCCCCGCGGTGATGCCCGCCCCTGCCAGGGAGCGCATGAGACGCTCGCCGTAAAGGTCGGCCACGTGGTCATCGCTGATCACGCAGTATCTCCTGGCCAGGGAACGCTTTCGCAGGTCCTCCCCTACCCGGTCCAGGATTCCCGCCGCGATGCGGATGGGATAACTCCGCTCTCCCAGTCCGACCTGCACGGTCACCGGGCTCGTGCTGTCCGCCATCTTTCCTTGTCCTCCCTGCTGAAACTCAAAAAGGCCGATCCGGCAATAAAAAAGGAGGCACCCAGGGTGCCTCCTCGATACATCAACGCTTGCAGGCGGAGATTACTTCATGTCTGCACCGGAAGCCGCCTTCTGCATCTTGACCTCGACCTTCTCGGTCAGGCCGGCATAGTACTTCTTGAGATGCTCCAGGACCTCGTCACGACCGAAGTGATCCGGAATATCGCCACCCTCGGACAGGGCCTTGCGCAGCTTGGTACCGGACAGGATGACGCGGTCCTCCTTGCTGTGCGGGCAGGTGCGCATGGAGGCCATGCCGTCGCACTTATGGCAGTAGAAGGTCCAGTCGATCTTCATGGGCTTGCACTGCAGGTCCTTGCCCGGATCACCGGTGGTGGGGATGCGGTCAAAGATCTCCTGGGCCTCGAACAGGCCGTAGAAGTCGCCGACACCGGCATGGTCACGGCCGATCAGCATGTTGTTGATACCGTAGTTCTGGCGGAAGGTGGCATGGAGCAGGCCTTCACGGGGACCGGCATACCGCATGTCCAGCGGGTAGCCGGCGTTGATGACGTTGTCCTTGACAAAGTAGTTGTCGATCAGGATCTCGATGGCCTTTACACGGACATCGGCCGGGATATCGCCGGGCTTCAGGTTACCGATCAGGGAATGGATCAGGACACCGTCACAGACCTCGATGGCGATCTTGGCCAGGAACTCGTGGGAACGGTGCATGGGGTTGCGCAGCTGCAGGGCGGCAACATTGCTCCAGCCCCTCTCCTCGAACATGGCGCGGGTCTCGGCCGGGGTCAGGTAAACACCGGGGTACTCGTTCGGATACTCGCCCTGGGACAGGACCTTGACCGGGCCGGCGATGTTGTACTCCTTCTGGTTCATGACCATGATGACACCGGGATGATCCTCCATGGCGATCTCCCAGAACTTGTCATCGGCAGAGTCCTCGCCCTCGCCCTTGAAGACCTTCTCGCACTCCCACCTCTTGTCGGCTTCGGTCATCTCGTACTTCTCGGTGACCTTCATGGTGGCCATGATCTCGCCGTCTGCCTCAAGGGCGATCTCGTCACCGGCAGAGATGGCGTCGGCATCTTCCTTGGAGATATCCAGGGTGATCGGCACAGGCCAGAAGGTGCCGTCGGCGAGCTGGAAATTCTCGCAGACGCCCTTCCAGTCGTCACGGCCCATGAAACCGCTCAGGGGGGAGAATCCGCCGATACCCATCATGATCAGGTCACCCTTGGCGCGGGCACTGACCTGCACTTTTTTCAGACCTGCCGCCTTTTCCTTCTCTGCCTCCAGCTCACTACCGTGCAGCAGGGCACAGACAAGACCTTTACCACCATGCGGTTCAACCAACTTTGCCATAACTTTCCCTCTCTTGTGTTAAATTACCGAAATAAAGAGATAACCTACGTACGTAACTTCCGGAGGGATTCCCGCTCCCCGGCTACGCCTTACCGACAGCAAACCAACTGAATCGGTATTCAGAAAAAAACAGTAATATATATAGACCCGTACTGTGAGAAGTCAAGGAAAAAAACCTTATCTGCCCGATCGAAGCAATCCATAAATTTCATGAATGGAGAGAGGGAATGGTGATGGTATCCGGAGGGACGGCTCTGCCGGAAAGAGGTATCCGGTTATGCAGGCCGCTGGTCACACTGCATAACCGGACAGGAAAGGAACGAAGAAAACGGCGAAAATTCCGCGGCCGGGGCAGACGTGCGCAGCAGCGGCAGAACAACCCCTGCCATTTTCACATTTTCAGGGACAAGACCGCAGTGAACCTGACAATCTACAGAGCACAGAGGAACGCGAAAAAGGCTAACGTACGCATTGCGTAACGAGGAGGCAACCCCTGAAGAGACCTTCAGGGGTTGCCCCATCATTACGCGGTCGCGCCCGGCGCATGGAATGCGTCACCCCGGCCGGAGACACCTGAACATAATCCCGCCCGGGGCGTCAACTGCGTCATCGTCTATCTAGTTACGCCAGACGCCATCCTGGAGGATGATCTCTGTATTTTTGGGCTGCTTGGCCCGCGAAGGCGTCCTGACCTCGGTCCGCATATCCTCTTTCCCGGGTTTGAGAAGGTAGACATCGGTCAGCAGACTCTGTTCCGAAAGAAAACCGACAAATTGACCAACCCGGAAAGCGGAAAGACCGCACTCCTTGCCATTCCTGCCATAATAACGGGTTTTTTTCGTGGTGCGGTAGGACATGTCATCAATAACCAGTGTTCCGGCATCGATCTGATCGACCCATCCCCTGCGCAGGACAGGATGCGTTCCTCCCCCATCCCTGCCATAACCGGCCTGTGGCAGGAGCCCCTGCCAGGCCATGGTCATTGCCACTGCCAGGACCAGGATCGAAAACAATGTGTATCGCTTCATGAACCACCTCTCATGGTTAGACTCGTTCTGCTTTCCGATAAGGTTCCAACGGGTCGGGGCCTGCCGCCAGGGAACCAGGGGCCAAGCCGACCTGTTTCCCTGCGACGAAATCTGGCCGGCCGCCAACTACTCCACCTGCTGCCAGAAATAGACACCTCGACGCTCCGCCCGTTCAGTCAGGGTCTCGATGGTTCCGCCAGAAGAACTGAAGTACTTGGTCTCTTCCGGGTGATCGTCTCCTGACTGCGTGCTCTCACGCAGGATAGCCGGGTTATGGAGCCGCCCCTCGTATGACTTGTCCGTCGGCACACCACGGACAACATCGTTATCGTCAATTTTCCCGTCTCCATTCACATCCTCGTTGACCCGAATATAGTAGGCATCATTGCCATTGACCTCGCCGTCACCATCGACATCAAAGGCGGGCTGTTCCAGCATGCCACCGGTGTCCGGGTCACGTTCATTGACAAAGGAGTAGGCGCCGGCATTACACCGGGTGCCGGTGACACCAAAGGAGATCATGATCGCCTTGCCATCGCGGATAATGGTATCACTGACCACCCGCTCGCCCGGCATACGCTCATCAATGATATCGTCGCCATTATCATCTTCATCGACAAGACCGTCCTTGTCATTGTCCTGCCCGTCACCCACCAGATCGAGCTTACCGGGCAGGTCAAAGTACCACCCCACGTTGGCCACCGGAATCCTGTCATGATCGTCGACAGAGCCGTCACCGTTGAGATCCCGGTTGTAAAAACGGTGGCCCGGGGGCAGATCCTTTGTCGCAATGGTGTCCCAGTCGCCCTTGTAGTTGGAAGGTATACGATAGTAGGAATAAGTATCGATCTCCTTGTTCCCGTTGGAATCCTCTTCCACATCCAGGCGGCCATCTCCGTCCACATCCTCACCAGGATCAAGGACACCATTCTTGTTAAGATCCTCGTCGACATCCAGATGACCGTCTCCGTCCGTATCCTCGGTTATCACGCCCTCGACCCGGATGACCTGTTTCAACAGGGTATGGGTCGCCTGGCCTCCACTGGTATCGGTTTCCGGCCAGTTGGACAGGGTAGCCACGGACGGGGTTGTCACCGTATCCACCCGGACACCATTATATCCGTCATCCGTGTTGTCCGGGGCCCAGTCCCATATGCCATAGAGGGACTGCACCGCAAAATTGGTGAGATCCGGCTCGCCAATATATTTACCAGTACCAAAGATTACCATGTACCCCGGACCACCGCGGTGGAACATGACATCCGGGGCCCCGGTGATGGCCTGGTTGGCCAGGCCGCCGAACAGGGGTTCGGCGGTGAACGAAGGGACCGGATCATCGGTGTCATCCAGGTCGTCGGTGTCCTTGCAGTGATCGGTCGGGCTGGCATTGTCACAGAAGGCGACCTGCCAGTCTGCGTGGTCGCTGCTGGTGAGATCGAACTTCCACATGTTACCGAGCAGATCGCCGGCATAGACATAATCAGCCTTCAGATCATTGTTCACGTCAACGATCTTGGGAGTCGACAGGCCATTGAACGGCCCGACACGGGTCTTGATCTTTTTGATCACACTGCCATCCAGGGGATTGAGAATATAGAGAACAGCGTTTCCGTTTTCGCTGGAATAGCCATTGCCGAAGATGACCACGTATCCCTCCAGATCTGTGCCGGCATTGATGGTGGAGTCGTATGTTTTCACGATATAGGCCTTGCTGAAGGAATATCCCATGTCACGGTCACTGGTTGCCGCTGTAATGGTGATATCCTCGCCGTCACCGTAGCCATTGATCAGGCTGCCGGCCTCAAGCTCGATGGCACTGCCATCCCCGGCCACGGCCTTGATCCGGTACGTGCCGTCATTACTGCCGGAGTTGCTGCCATCGTTGTAATTGGCGCCGATGACCGTGATCCATCTGCCGACCTCGAAACCATTGGCAGCAGTGAAACCGTGGGCGCTGTCCCTGATCTCGTCGGCGCCGTTGGTGCCGGTACCACTGGAGAAGGTGAAGGTGGTTCCGGACACCAGGGTGGCCGGAGGGGCCGGGTATTCCCACAGGACACGGGAGGCCAGGTCCGCCTCACTGCTGATGGAACCGGCGTCGGTGATATTAAGGCAATAATACCCCTTGCCACCCTTGCCGAGGCCGCCGACCAGCAGCGTTGTATCGCCGATCTTCTTTGTATAGGGAGTGTTGTCCACATAGAACTTGTGACCATAGAGCGGATCACCGAGCTCCCGCAGGTTCTGGTATACCAGGCCAGGCACGTAGGCGAAGAGCTCCTCGCCTCCGTTCGCATCGGTGGCCGAGAAGGCATGCAGCATACCATCGTTGCCGCCCACGTAAAGGATGCCATCTTCAAAGCGGGCCTGGGAATGGACGAAATCACCCAGTGGATGCTGCGGGTCCCGCCCCCTGAGGCTTCCCTCATTGCTGGCATCGCCGCGGAGATAGTTCAACATGTCTTCAGCTGTCAGCGACTGGGCAAAGTAGGGTTGCAGCATCTTCTGCTGCCATGCCGCCAGGTACGGATTGCCATAGCCGTCCAGCCAGCGGAATGGTACACCCTTGTGGCCGTCATAGGTGGCGATGATCCGGGCGTCGGGACCGCTCGTCATGAGCAGGTTACGCAGCTTCTCCTCCGCCGACCAGACAGGACTGTTCTTGAGTACCTCGCCGGTGGTGGTGTTCAGCTGGTAGGCCCTCAGGTCACCATGCCAGTCGCCGGAGTTGTAGGTGGTCTGGAACATGCGGACCTGGCCGTTGACGTTTTCATACATCTCGTCGCCGTTGACAGAGACCGACGCTCCCGAGCCGATGCGACTGCCGATATCGGTCATGATATCCAGCAGCGAGGCAACCAGTTCATCAGGCCGGGCCGCGTTCATGTACTTGCCGTGACCGTTGACCGCCGCATGCCAGAGATCATCGACACGGGCCTCATCGCTGGAGGTCGGATTGGGCCAGTCGGGATAGACACCGTTTTTGAAATCATAGTCGTCCGGGTTCAAGGTCCCGTTGACCCCGAAGGCCACGGTATAGGTTATCATGTGCTGGTGGGTGTTGGTGCCGTCAGGAACCAGGTCATCCAAGGTCGAAAGATCTTTTTCAAAATAGTGCATGGCGACATCGGCCAGCGTATTGCTGAAGCCATCGGCATAGGGTGCGCCATTGTCACCGTCGGCGTTGCCGACGCCCGGACTGTCACCGTTCCAGTAACCGTCGGTCATGACAATGGTGAAAGCCTGCTTGCACTCGTCACCATCCTCCCGGGCATGGAAGGGAGAGGTGCCAATGCCGCCGTCCGCACCGCCATCGGTGTCGTCATAATACTGGCCCACGGCGTTGAGGCCGTTACGTAACGGCGTGCCTTTTTGACCAATCTGGAAATCATAGAGGATCTCGAGCAGGCGATTGGTCTGATCGCCGACACCCGAAACCTTGACCGGCAGCACGGACTGGCTGAACCCGTAGCCGCCATTTTCATAGCCACCGTTTCGGTAGTTGATGGTCCGGTAGCCGACCTCGATATCTTCCATCCGTGCGATTACCCGGGCCACAGCGGCGGTGGCGGAATAAATCCTCTTGCGATAGTAAGAGAACCAGTCGGCCCAGTTCTGCCGTTCCTTTCGCCAGGCGTCCGGATCCGTGGGCGAGGCAAAGGTCTTCACCGTTGCGGGAACCGAGGCCGCATCCACGCGCTGAAGATTTGCCGCGCTCACGTTCTGGCTGTTGTCAAGAACCCGGTAATACTCGATGGGGTCGGTCAGGTTGACCAGCCAGATATTTTCGTTCACTGTCTCATTGACGTCCAGCTGGCCGTTGTGGTTGCTGTCCACGAAGTCAATAACACCATTCCCGTTGACATCCTCCCAGGTAAAATAATGGGCATTGATGATTCCCTTCGAGGGTGGCGGCGGGTTCGGAAATGTATTGCTGCTGCCGGTGAAGGCCAGGTCAAGGATATAGGTACCGGTTCTGTTGCCGTA
Organism: Desulfobulbaceae bacterium; assembly: GCA_015484845.1. Lineage (GTDB taxonomy): Bacteria > Desulfobacterota > Desulfobulbia > Desulfobulbales > Desulfobulbaceae > DRKI01. The sequence continues at coordinate 3,898 of WFUT01000162.1, read as the reverse complement.
ACCACGAACATCGATGTAGTAGGTGCCAGCGGGAACATTGGTCAGGAAGATGTAGGGGTCCTGGTCGCGACCGCAACTCAGGTCACACCGGGAATCAGACCCGCAGTCGTCCGCATAGGGGTTGTCCAGGTACTGGTTGTAGGGAGCATAATCCGAATACCTGTAGGTGTTGCCCGACGAATCAAGGATCCTGGCCTCTGTGTCGGTACACTCTGAGGTACGCAGGGTCCGCACCAGGAGGTCTCCGGGGCTGGTGAGCTCGATCCTGAACACATCGTGATCGCCCGCTGTCTCCAGATCAGCGGTGTAACTGTTATTCAGGCTGACCGGGGTCGCGGTACCGATGGTATTGCCATGGTCATCACTTGCGCCGTCCAGGGAAAGAAAGGTACCGTCCATATCAAAGGTTTCAGTGTTGCTGCAGTTGGCCAGGTTATCCGGCGTCTTGCCCAGGGCCTTGTTCAGGGCCTCGGTGCAGTCCTGGCTGTGCCAGGGATGATACCGCGGCCGGTAGATATTGGCATGGGCCTGGCCATCGGCCTGCCCGGCGATGGAGCTGTCCGCCGCCGGCAGGTTTGAGCTGGGCGTTCCGGTAAATGTCGGCCAGGGGACATACTCAACGTCAGGATTGTAAAACATCTTGTTGACCCCGGCCCACTGGGACCGCCACTCATCCTGTTCTCTATTGGCCTGGATACTGTTGTTTGAATACACCCGTGCCGCATCTACGGAAGGATAGCTGTAGACATAATACCTCCCATTGAACAACCCATTGCCCGGCACGATGAATTCCCAGTCCATACTGCCCGAATCATCGAGAACGAACATCAGGGACGCGGGTTTCGGGCGTAACCTGGCATCAAGGGGGACATCAGATATGGGGCTTGTATCATAGTCCTGAACCTCAAGCCGGTGTCCGACCTCGACGTTGGTGAACCTGACCTCGAGATAATCATCTGCATTGTTGATAAGGGTGAAGGCAGGATAGGTGACCGTGTCACCGGCTGCAGGGATCGGATAGGAGATATTGTCGATCAGGATACCCATGACCGAATGATCCGGGTCGTCCAGGTCCACGTAAAAGGAGCTGGTGTCGTGGTAGGAGACTTCCCGGTCCGTTGCCACCACGGACTGGGCTGCGGTATCGTACACGGTGCCGAACCTGGAAACAGGCTTCAGGGTAAAGGTATCAATACTGAACCAGACCTCGTAGGTATGGTCTTCATCGTACATGTCGCTGAACGTGTAGCTCTCCGGCTGCCCCACCGGCGTTCCGTCAATCTCCACTGCAGAGACATGAAAGCCAGGGTCCGGAACCGCGGTAATGGTCGGACTGTCATGGGCATCAACCTCCAGCGAGCCAGTGGTTGTGACCCCCAGGGGATCCGTGCTGCCGTTACCGTTCACTGTCATATCGATATAGGCGGTGAACAGGGCCTCGATGCTGTGATCAGAGGTTATATTGCTGAAAGTATAGCTGTAGGTGGTCAAGCCACTCCCCTTTACCCCGGGGACGGAAGCGCCATCCACAATGACATCGGAAATATGGTGGACCTGGCCGTCGTGACCAAGCCCGTTGGGACATGACGAGGCGGCGGTTATATCAAAGGTCAGGTTATCGCCGTAATTCACCTCGATGGGAACCTTGCCCGCGGCAGGTGTTATATCACCAAAGGGCGAATCCTCCGTTACCGTGATCAACTGGGTATAGGCGACCTCGATGGTCTGGTCCGAGGTAATGGTGCCGAAGGTATAGGTATAGCTCTCCTGTCCGGCTGCGGCCGGGACATCGGCACCGTTGACCTTCAGCCACGAGATATGGTAGCCGGACTCGGCCTGGGCGATATAGGCATAACCACTACTCCCGCAAGGGACCGTCTGGGTCGGGGTAAGGGTACCGTGCGATCCAAGGACAGTGGCGGTAATGGTATAGGTATTACGGGCAAAATCCACACTTATACTGTGATCAGTGGTCACTGGCGCAAAGGTGTAACTGGAAACGGCTCCCTGGGAGACGCCGTCAACCGAGAGATCGTCAATGTGGAAACAGGTGTCTGTAATTGCGACATCAAAGGCAGGGGTTGCCTCATGATCCACCTGCACGGTGGTCGTGCCGTCGGAGATGGATGCACCGCCACCGTACGCGGTGGACAGGGTACCCTGCGAGCCCGCACTCATGGTGATCAGGTGTTCATCATTGAGTATCTCGCCTGTTCCCACCCGGTTGCCGAGAGATCCGGATGTGGCGGGACTGGGCGTATCCAATGTAATGGTAAAGGTCTCGTCGGGCTCGATGACCGTATCGTTGACGAGGTTGATCGTTATATCCTGCGAGGTCGTACCGGGTGCAAAAACCAGGGGAGAAGAAGCCGCATCCGTATAGTCGGAACCCTCGAGAGCAGTATCCGCGGAGCCGGCATTGAAGGTATATGGCACCTCGACCTGCCACTCTACGGGATTGCTCAAGGTAACGGTCCAGACAAGGGGCCCCATGTCTTCAAGGGCCGATTTGAGGGTGGCATCTATGGACACGGTATAACTGTCGTCGTTGAGGATGGTGCCCAGGCCGGAGCTGTCGACGATCGATGCGCCGGCAGTACTTGAAGGGATGGTGGGGTTGCTGATATCAACGGTATAGGTCTCGTCGGGCTCGACAGTGACATCGCCGGCCACATCAACCGCTATCTGCGCCGTGTTGCCACCGCTCAGGGTCACGGATCCGGCCAGCGTGCCGCTCAGGTCCCCTGGCTCCGTATCGACAGCATTGACAGCGTAATCAAAATTCACTGCGGCATCCGAGGCAACCTGAAGGTCACTGGTGACAGTGAAGGTCATGGTGGTGGTTCCACTGTCTCCTTCGGACTTGGCAACATCGTCGATGGTCAACCGGGGACTGTCATCATTCAGAATGACGCCACTTCCCGATGGATCCAGGAGGACAGGGACAACGCTGCTGGAAGAGATAACGGGATTGCTGAGTTCGACAGTATAGTGTTCGTCGGTTTCCACAATCCGATCACCAACATAGGTCAAGGGTATCGTGGCCGTGGAACCGTTGCTGATGGTGACAGTCCCGGATGTGGAACCCGAGAAATCATCCGCCTCCGTTTTGCCGGCGGAAACAGCATAGGTAACAGTGAGGCTCGCATTGGTAGCCACAGGCAAGGAACTGCTCACAAGAAAAGAGACAGGGGTGTCGGTGCCATTACCCTCTGCCACGGCGGCTGCATCGCTGATGCTTATGTCTGGAACGTCGTTATCGGTGATGGTGGCTGTTCCTGTGCCGTCGGCAATGCCGGCGTTGGCACTCGTATTGCTCAGAAGAACGTTGAAGGTCTCATCTCCCTCGACAATGGCAGGGCTGTCTTCGAGAATGGGGACCGTAAATGTGGTCCGGTCACCATCACTGATGGCAAGGTTTCCAGTGGTGGCAGTGTAATCCTCCCCGGCAACGGCGGTGTCGTCCTGGGTGGCAAAATCAACGGTTACCGTTGCACTGCTCTCGATGTACCGATCGGAACTCACCGTAAACTGCACCGTGCCATCTCCTTCGGAGACAGTGACATCATCGATGGAAAGCGATGCCGTATCATCATCGGTTATGGTGGCCCGGGCACTGGCGCTGGCCGTCACATCGGAATCACTTGCACCAGTCAGGGTCACGGTGAAGGTCTCGTTCCCCTCCACGTTGCTGTCGTCGATGAGGGGGACGCTGATCACTCCACTGGTGCCCGTAAAGGGAACGCTGCTGCTGGTGGAGACGTAGTCACTGCCGGCTGTCGCCGTGTCACCGACCTCGCTGGCTGCCCGGTAGGAGACCGTCAGGTTGGCAGACGGCTCGACCGTCGCGCTGGAGGTGAGGGTAAAGGTTGACGGACCCGCATTCTCGGCCTGCGCG
>WFUT01000161.1 GCA_015484845.1 Desulfobulbaceae bacterium | reverse complement strand
GACGGGGGTGGGAGGGGTGGTGCCGCGGCAGCGGAGATGGCCAGCGCCAGCAGGACCAGCAGCTCCACGGCCGCGACCGGCAGCCGTTCCGGTGTCGGCTCGTAGAAAGTGAATACTTACCACCCTCATGAGTCCGGGAAAAGGATTGACAGCCCTGCCGGGGAGTTGTTACTTCTTTTAGAAGTTGGCCGCCTTCGATGTTGCGGCGGTCCGATCGTCTCTTTTTGTTAGCGGAGAAACGAGTGATGTTGCATTACATCTGACAATGACGGCTTCGGCCGTCCGGCCCGGTCCGGGCCGGTGCGCATTCTGTCGGGCGTTTCTCCGTTGCCTTCCTGTTGCCGTAACATCAGCCCTCGCAATCGGGAGACCGGATCGGCGCCCGCGTCGGTACGGGATTCCGTCTCCTGAGGTTTCCCCCACGTCGTATTGTTGGTATCGTGCTCCTTCGGGCCCTCATGGTCCGGTGGTGGTGCCGATATCCGGAAGTGGTGTATCCGAGGCGGCCGGTTGTCGTCAGATACGCAGCATTGCCTTTCTCCAACCGTTTATTTTGGTCACAGGAGGAATGCGATGTACAGACCAACCCCATTGACACGACAGCTCGTTCTGGCTCTCATCCTGGCCCTGCCCCTGCTCTGGGACGCTCCGGTCTACGCCGGGCCCGCGTCCGCGGCCGGGCAGGTGGTCATGGACTTCGACCTCTCGCATCACGATGCGGGCAAGGCGGTGGACCTCTGGATCCCCTATCCGGTGTCCTCTCCGGTCCAGGACATCACCAATATGAAGGTGAGCGGCAACTACGACGAGTCTGCCGTCTACACCGACAAGCGCTACCAGACCCCGATCCTCTACGCCCATTGGAACCAAGGGGCGAGGTCCCGCCGGCTGACCATGAGCTTCACCGCCCGCCGCAGGGAGGTGGTGCGCCGCGACTTCCCGGCCAAGGAACCGCCGCTGGACCGTGCGGTCATGGCCCGGTGGCTGGCTCCGACCAGCCTCGGCCCCATCGACGGGCCGGTGGGCGAGCTGGCCCGCAAGATCACCGCCGGCAAGAACACCGTGTATGCCAAGGCCAGGGCTATCTACGACTGGATCTGCGAAAACATGTACCGGGACCCCAAGACCATCGGCTGTGGCCTGGGCAAGGTCCGGCACCTCCTTCGTACCCGGGGGGGTAAATGCACCGATATCCACTCCGTCTTTGTTGCCTTGTGCCGTGCCGCCGGTGTCCCGGCCCGGGAGATCTTCGGCATTCGACTCGGCAGGAAGGACGTCCAGGACATCTCCAAGTGGCAGCATTGCTGGGCCGAGTACTTCCAGCCCGGCTACGGCTGGGTTCCGGTGGATCCGGCCGACGTGCGCAAGCTTATGCTGAAGAAGAATCTCAAGCTTGATGACCCGCAAACCGTAAAACTCAGAAAATATTTCTGGGGCGCCTGGGATGCCTTCCGCATTGAGCTGGCCCGGGGCCGCGATCTGGTCCTTAATCCGCCGCAGAAGGGAGCGCCGCTCAACACCTTTGGCTACCCCTACGCCGAGGTGGGTGGCAAGCCTCTCGACTTCTACGATTCCAGGTCCTTCAGCTACACCTTCACCACCTACAAGATCACCAGTGACGGTTACGGCCTGATCGATACCGAGGGGCTGAAATCACTGCTTGACCGGAAAGTTGAGTTCGCCCTCTTCGACGCCCGCAATCCCGAGGAGTACCAGGAAGTGCATATCAAGGGGGCCAGGAGCCTGCCGGTGAAGATGTTTGCCCAATACGCCCACCTCCTGCCCAAGGATAAATCCGCCCTGGTCATCTTCTACTGCAATGGGGTGAAATGCGGCAAGAGCAAGAAGGCGGCAAAGAAGGCCATCGCCATGGGATATAAAAAGGTGCTGGTCTATGCCCAGGGGATACCGGTCTGGGAGGAGAAGGGGATGCCCATCTATGCCGGGCCGAATTATGAAAAGCGGATCGAGACCACCAAGATCTCCCCGGCCGATCTCAACAGGCTGATCAAGGGCGACGGCAACACCTTCCAGCTGGTCGATGTCCGTGACCCGGAGGAGTTCGCCGAGGGCCACATTCCCGGTGCCATCAATATCCCGTTGTCCGGTTTTGCCGCCCAGTCAGGGATCCTTGACAAGAAGAAGACGATCATCGTCTACTGTAACTCCGGCGGCCGCAGCTACAACGCCTATCGGAAGTTGATGAAGCTCGGCTATAAAAAGATCAACCAGGCCATCTTCGCCGACTGGAAGGAGGCCGGGTTCGAGGTCGCCAAGTGAACCATTGACCGGACGCGCTGCTCCCGGATAAGGAGAACGGGGGCAGCGTGCCTGGACTTCCACCTTCCCTTCCTTTTTTACTCACAAAGAAACAATGAAAAAACAGGCAGTTGGTCTGAACACAGGCTCGCTTGCGCCGCCCGGTCCGGGGGGCGCGACGCGCGGAAATTGTGGTGACAGAAATTGTGGTGACAGAAATTGTGGTGACACATTACTGTTTTTGGGAAAGCGTATTGTGCCCCCGGAAATTTCGGAATTTTTCCCGGGGCATCCTTTCCCGGGTCATCACGCCGGGTTCCCTCCGCCGGGGAGATTCCCTCGAGATCAGGCGGTAGGGGTGTGCGGTTCCCCCTTCAGTGGATGGGGGTGGGAGGGCCGGTGGCGGCTCCCCGCATGTACATCAGGAAAAGCCCCATGTTGTCGCCCACCTTGCGGTAGCCCCGGGGGAGCTCGAACATATCTTTTGCCGGCTCGGTGCCCCGTATGTCGCGCAGTTCGGTGGTAACGCCCTGGCCGGTACGGCTGCGCAGGATCATGGGGAGCCTGTCCGAGCTCCAGATGGTCCTGCCGGCCGCGCGGCCCATGGCGGTCCGTGTCCCTGTCACCTCCTTCCTGGTGCAGGAAAAGCCGTTCACCTTCTCCCTGCCCAGGACCCTGATCCGCTCGCCCTCGGTCGCCCCCCGCGTCTCCCTGTCCCACGTCCGTTGGTCCAGCGGGATGGCGACATAGATCTTTTTTTCCGGCGCCAGGACCCAGAGCAGGCCCAGGTCGTGCCGGAAGATCATCACCATGTCCCCGCGCAGGGACTCGGCCCGGATCTTCTCTCCCGCCATGGCGATCTTCTCTTCCGTCAGCACCTTGCCGCTGCTGTCCAGGACCACCTTGCGGGCGGTGAACGAGGTGAGGGCGGCCGGTGCCGCGGCAGCGGATATGACCAGCGCCAGCAGGACCAGCAGCGCCAGGACCGCGGCCGGCAGCCGTTTCGGGGTCGGGTCGTACATGGTTTCTCCCTTGCAGAATACATGATGATGGGTGGCGTCACCCTGTAGGTACCGCCGGCGGCGGGCGATGTCAAGCGGTCTTCGCCCCGCCGCGCCGGCCTCTCGGTGTTCATGGGCCGGAGCCGCTGTCGCTGTTATTCATTATTCCGCTCCCTGTACTTGTCGCTAATTTTCCGGGTCCATGGTAAATTGTCGGTAAATAATCCGGGAGATCCTCCCGGCCGCCAGCCCCGCCGGTGGGCGGGAACTGGCCATGGCGAACGGAACGTGCAATGGAACCCTGACCGGCGCGGAGTTCATGGAGCAGGGAACAGTCTACACCACGCCCGGCACACCACTTGTGCGCAACCTGGACAGGCTGCTTGACTGGTCCGGCCTGGCCCGGCTTCTCGGCAACGTCGGGACCATCCTGATCAAGCCCAACCTGGTCGATGCCCTGGCGCCGCCGGTCACCACGCCGGTGGATATTATCGAGGCCCTCATCGACTGGCTGCGGCGGGCCTGCGAGGCCGACATCGTCATCGGCGAGGGCACGGCGGCCAACAGCCACGATACCTTCTATGTCTTTGCCCGGCTCGGCTACGTGGAGCTGGCGGGCCGCAAGGGGGTGGAACTGGTGGATCTCAACTGCGAGGAGACCGTTTGCAGCAGCAGGCCTGACTGCCGGCGCTGGCCCGAACTCCACCTGCCGGCCATGGCCTATGACGCCTTTCTCCTTTCCGTGCCGGTGCTCAAGGCCCACACCATGGACAGCGTCACCCTGACCCTGAAGAACATGATGGGCCTGGCGCCGCCGGCCCACTACCAGGAGGGCAGTTCCTGGAAAAAGTCCTCTTTCCACCGCGACCTGGGCCGGGCCGTCGCCGATCTCAACCGGTACCGGTGCCCGGATTTCACCCTGCTCGACGCGCGCGTGGGCATGGCCGAGGCGCACCTCTTCGGTCCTGCCTGCGACCCGCCGGTGGACAGGCTGGTGGCCGGCACCGATCCGGTGGCCGTGGATGCCTGGGGGAGCACGCTCCTGGGCAGGGACTGGCAAGGGGTGGAGCATATCAGGGAGCTGCACGGTGAGCTGGGCCTGGCCGAACCCCTGCGGGTCGTCGAGGTGGAGCAACAGACACAGGAAGAGGCGTGCCGGCCACGCCCGGGGAGGGAGAGATGAGAAAACGGGTCAGGATCGATATCGACTACCGGCGGGACTGCTGATGGGGATTCAGGGACGTGCGGGCACGTCTTGAACAGCAGGCCCCGGGCGGGAGTTTTCGTTTTCTCTGCGACCGGAAGATGGCCGCGAAGATGGCGCCGGTGATCGGCGAGGCCAACGGCGAGATCCTGGAACAGGACGAACGCTCCTACGGTGTTGTCTTCCTGGTGCGGAAGCGATGAGTTCCCCGCCACGGCAGGATGGACAGGCTGGTCAGGCCACGGCCATGGAAGCCGGCGCGGCGCGCTCGAGCTGTAAGCGGTGCGGCAGCTGCTGCCGGCAGGGAGGGCCGGCCCTGCATTCGGGCGATGCCGGGCTGTTGCGGTCCGGATCCCTGCGGCGCGAGCACCTGGTGACGGTCCGGCGGGGTGAGCTCGCCCTGGCGCCCCTTGCCCGGGAGCCGGAGGTGGTGGCGGCCGAGTTTCTCAAGGTTCGGGGCCAGGGCGGCGACTGGTGCTGCATGTTCTATGACCATGCCACGCGGGGATGCACCATCTACCGGCAGCGGCCCCTGGCCTGCGGCCTGCTCGACTGCAGCCGGCCGGAGGAGATCCTGGCCATTGCCGGCCGCGACCTGCTGACCCGGTTCGACTGCCTGGCACCGGACGATCCCCTGCTGGCCCTGGTCCGGGAACACGAGGAGCAGTGCCCCTGCCCGGACCTGGGCCTGGTCCGGGCCCGGCTGCAGGCCCCGGACCGGCGGCAGGACACCCTGCACTGGCTGACCGGCCTGGTGCGCCACGACCTGGCCTTGCGCTCCCGGGCCGCTGCCCGGTACGGGCTGTCGGTGGACCTGGAACTCTTCTGTCTCGGCAGGCCGCTGTTCCAGCTCCTGGCGCCCCTGGGGGTGGTGACCCGCGAGTCGGCCGCCGGCCTGGGCCTGCATCTCCGGCCGGCCTGATATCGGCCGATCTGCCGGGAAGATTCAGGGGGAACGGTTATCGTCAGCGGCGCGACGGCAATCTGCCTGCTGCTGGCACGAAATACGCATACCAGACAACACGGAGCAACAAGGAGGTTTTTTCCCATCAACACCTGACAGGCGAGAGCCGGGGGGGGTGGCAATGAAAGGAAGAGAACGGCGGGGCTGCCAACGGTATCCGCTGCACTACCCGGTGCTTCTGCGGATCGGCGAAGAGGGGGACACCGGCGGGGAACAGCACCTGGCAGAGGTCCTTGACGCCGGTATCAACGGCATGCGGTTGCAGCTGACCAACCAGGATCTGCTGCGGGCCGGGCGGGAGGTGACGATATTCTGTCAGCCAGCCCGCCGCAGGCAGGCCGACGAGAACTGGACCGTCTTTGCCCTGCGGTGCCGCGTGGTCTGGGAGGACACCGAGAACATGGAGGTCGGGCTGCATTACATCAACTGAGCGGCAACGGTTACTCCTTCAGCACGATGCGCAGGCGTCCTTCCCGGACAGTGATGGATGCCACGCCATCGGCAAAGGTCTTCCAGAAGCCTTGCTCAGTGCCGAACTCGCGGACCAGGTCGATGTTCTTCATGTTGCCCAGCCAGGCATTGGGGACAGGTACGCCCATGATGCTGACGCCGCGCAGCCTGACCACCGGCCTGTGGTCGCGAAAGGCGAGCTCCACCCCGGCCCGCACCCGGATGGTCTTGCCGCCCAGGACCGGGAAGTCGGGATCGACCGGGATCAGCAGCCTGGCGCTGACCAGGTTCTCTGACAGGTCAATGGCCATCCTGTGGGCCAGGTTGGTGTTCTTGGCCAGCAGGGCGTTGAGCTCCCTCTCGGTGAAGTCGATCTCCCTGGAGGCCCCTGCCTCGCTGTAGGGTTCCGGCCGGAGGGTGTTTTCCTCTCCCGGCGCCTGGCCCCGGACCGCCGGCGGCGCCTCCTGCGGCCGGACAGGGGGCCTGCGGGGTTCGGTCATGGTCTCGAGCCGCTGCAGTTTCTGCTCCAGGTGCTGCTCCTCGCTCCTGTCCAGCACCACGGGCCGGAACGGGGCAGGGAACAGCCATGCCCGCAGGAGGAAGAAGCCGGCCAGGGCCGTGATCGCCATGGTCGCGATCACGATGGCCAGTACCTGCAGTCCCGAGAATCCCTTTTTCGTGTCCTGTTCGCCCATGGGCCATCCTCTCTGCTGCTGTTGGCTGTGGCAGGGACGCGGCCCCTGTCGCTTCGCACCTGCAGCTATACCCGGGCCTGCCCCATGGCCGCAAGCCAAAATTCGGGCTGCCGCACCCGGTGGCGCCGGATTTAGTCCTGCCTTTTTCTTGGTTTTCAAAATGCAGGCAGGCGCGGAGGTTGCAAAGTGCAGGATGTCGGTTACAGTTGCGTGTGGCCCCTGCACCGGCCATGAACCTTCTCGAATTCATCCCGGATAGCGCCAATACCCTAACTCCCCTTCACTGTTGCCCATGAATCCCTACCTTGTCGCCGTGCTCGGCATCATTGCCTGTGGCTACCTGCTCGAACTCGTGGCCTCGTTGCTCAACCTGCGGGCCCTGGATCCCCGGCTGCCTGCCGAGTTCCGGGATATGTTCGATGGGCGCGATTATGCCAGGAGCCAGGAGTATACCCGGGTGACCACCCGTTTTGCCATGGTCCGCGAAACAGTGGTCACCCTGCTCACCGTGGCCTTTATCCTGGCGCATGGCTTCAATCTCCTCGATATCGCGGCCAGGAGTTTCGGCCTCGCCTCCCTGGGCACCGGCCTGCTGTTCATCGGCCTGCTCCTGCTCCTGAGCGGCCTGGTCAACCTGCCCTTTGCCGTCTATTCCACCTTTGTCATCGAGGAGCGGTTCGGGTTCAACAGGACAACGGCCAGGACCTTTGTCGCCGATATCCTGCGCATGGTCCTGCTCGTCCTTGTCCTCGGCGCGCCCCTGCTTGCCTCGGTGCTGTGGTTCTTTACGGCGGCCGGCGCCATGGCCTGGCTCTGGTGCTGGGCGGTGCTGGTTCTCTTTGTCCTCGTCTTCCAGTTCCTGGCCCCGGTGGTGATCATGCCGCTCTTCAACCGGTTCACCCCCCTTGCCGACGGCGAGCTCAGGGAGATGATCCTCGAGTATGCCAGGGAGCAGGGTTTTGCCGTGCAGGGGATCTATACCATGGACGGCTCCAGACGTTCCACCCGGCCCAATGCCTTTTTCACCGGCCTGGGCCGCTTCCGGCGCATCGTCTTCTTTGATACCCTCCTGCAGCGGTTGACCCCCGGAGAGATCCTGGCCGTGCTCGCCCACGAGACAGGACACTGGAAGCTCCACCACCTGCTGCGGATGATGGCCGCCACCATCCTCCAGATGGGCCTCATGCTCTACATCCTCTCCCTGCTGCTCGGCAACCGGCTGCTGTTTGATGCCTTTGGCATGGAGCATGTCTCGGTCTATGCCGGCCTGGTCTTTTTCGGCTTTCTCTATGCCCCGGTCTCCTCGCTCTTCTCCGTGGTCATCAACCGGATCTCCCGCAGCCACGAATACCAGGCCGATGCCTATGCCGTCCAGACCACCGGCCGGGCCGAAGAGCTGATCAGCGGCCTCAAGAAACTCGGTGCGGAGAACCTGGTCAACCTGACACCCCATCCCCTGGTGGTGGCCCTGCATTACAGCCATCCGCCCCTGCTGGAGCGGATCAGGGCGATCCGGGAGCTTGCCGGCCGGCCGGCGGAACAGGCCGCGGCGGCCGACGGGGAACCATGCGATCTCTGCGGGCGCCGGGTCGCCTCCCGGTCCCTGCAGCATGACGAACAGTCCGGACGGGTCCTCTGCCCGGACTGCCTGGCCGAGGAGGAGGCGTGCGGCTGCGAGGGATAGCCCGGAAGCCGGCAACCATCATCACCATAGGGAGAAACCATGCAACGACAGGACATGCACCGGCTCTGGTGCCGGCAGCTGCAGCTCGAGTTCGATACCATCTGCTTCCACTACGGCCTGGACCTGCGACCGCCCCTGTTCGAGATATCGGCCAGCCGAAGGCAGCTTGGCTGCTGGCTTCCGGAGCAGGGATGCCTGCAGATAAGCGAACATCTCATCCTCTCCCATCCCTGGCACGTGACCCTGGAGGTGCTCAGGCACGAGATGGCGCACCAGGTCTGCAGCGAACTCTTCTCCAGCCCCGACGCCGGGCACGGCCCCGATTTCCAGCGGGCCTGCGATCTCCTCGGGGTGAGCGCTCCCTTCCGGCGGGCCGGTGGCGACCTGGCCGGTGAGATCAGGACCGGGGAGGAGGCACCGGCGGCCACGGCATCGGGGCGGCGGATGCTGGAGCGGGTGCGCAAGCTGCTGGCCCTGGCCGGCTCGGACAACGAGCACGAGGCCGCCCTGGCCATGCAGCGGGCCGGCGAGCTGATGGCCCGTCACAACCTGGACCTGGCCCGGGCCGACGAGGCGGCCGGCTATCGCCACCTGGTCATCGATACCCGCCAGAAGATCATGCCGTCCTACCGCAGGGCCATTGCCGCCATCCTGCGCGATTACTTTTATGTCCGCGTGGTCAGCGGCTCCCTCTACGATCCCCTGGAGGACCAGAGCTATCGGACCGTCGAACTGCTGGGCCGGGCGGAGAACGTGGCAGTGGCGGAACACTGCTACCGGTTTCTCGAGGAGCGGCTGCAGACCCTCTGGCAGGAGAACCGGCACCGGTACCGCGGCAATGCCCGCACGGCGCGCAACAGTTATTTCCTCGGCCTGCTGCGCGGCTTCTCCGAGCGTCTTGCCGCCATGCAGGCGCCGGAACCGCGGGCCGCGGCGGGTGCGGACCCCTTGGCTGCCACGGCCGCTGTCCTGGCCACGGCCGCCGATCCCGGCCTGCAGCATTTTGTCAGCCAGCGCTATCCCCGCCTCGAGAGGCGCTCGGGCCGCCGGGTCCGGATCAACAACCATGCCTATGGCGAGGCCGTTGCCACCGGCAGGCGCCTGGTCCTGCATGGCTCTGTCACGGACCGGGAGCGGAAACAGGGCGGCCTCCTGGAGCGGTAGTGCCTCCTTGCCGCAGGCGGTAACCGCCCGCTTTTCGTCACTGTTGCCCGACCGAGCGGAGGATCTCCCGGCAGGCCTCCTCGGGCGTGGCGCCGGAGGTGGCCACGGTCAGGTCGGCGTAGTGTCGGTAGAGCGGCAGCCGTTCTCTGTACAGGGCGGCAAAGGAGGTGCCGCCGGGATTGACCAGGCCGCGGTCGGCCGTGTCGCGGACCCGCTTCCTGAGCACGTCGAGCCCTGCCTCGAGCAGGACCACGATGGCGGTTGTCCGCAGGTGCGCCATGCCGGCGGGGCAGTAGACGGCACTACCGCCGGTGGCGATGACATGCTCGCGCAGATCAAGGGAGAGCAGGACGCTCTCCTCGAGCCGGGAGAAGGCGGCAGGCCCGAGCAGGTCAAGGGTCTCCTGGAGGGACCGGCCCTGGCGGCGGGCGATGAGGTCGTCGGTGTCGAGGAAGGTGAAGCCGGTCCGGCGCGCAAGCAATGGCCCGACAGTGGACTTTCCGGCACCTGCCATGCCGATGAGGACGATGTTGCGAAAATGGTGTTTCATGGTGCCGGGATGTGAAATTTCACTTGCTGTTCGGAAAGAAATACACTACACATTGGGTATTATGCCTATATATAAGCAGTTTATACCGCGAACCCGCCGGCCTGGCACGTCCAATCTGCCCGGTTGCCAGGTGACGGGCATTGTCTGCGGCGGTATCCTGTTGGTCTTGTTCTGATTTCCATCGGCTGCCAGGCCCCTTGCCGGCCATGGCAGCCAGAAAAAAAGGGGGGAGTCGGCCGCGGCCGCTGGCCGGTGCCGATCTTCATGCCGGTATATCATGACCCGTGCGGTCGGTTCATCTGTGACGGAGGGAGGATTAATGAAAACCAATGTGCTGCGTGGTCCGCTTATCAAGTCGGCGATCATCCTGATCATCTTTTCCCTGCTGGTCTACCTGACCGCTGCCCGGCCGGGCGGCAATGTCTGGGGCGCCCTGGGAACGATCATCGTCGGCATCTTCAGGACCATCCAGTTCTCCATCGGACTGCTCATCGGCGTGGCCATCTGCCTGGCCGTCCTGGTCGGCATCTTCCTGGGAGCGGTGGCCATATTCGACCGTTCCAGCGCCTCGCGCATGTACGAGGGACTGCGGCAGATCTTTGCCGAC